>JABXYP010000001.1:4103853-4419534 GCA_024701455.1 Bacillus sp. A301a_S52
CTTTAAAACATCTTCCCACCCGCGAGCTCCATATGTTTCAAGACGATAGCCTCCTAAATGATTAAGCGTATTAGAAAAGAGATCTGCTTCTTTTTCCCAGGCCTGCTCATACCTATCAAACACATGCTTGCGTGTCTCTCTCTTTTTATCTGACATCTTGTTTGCGGCCTGCCCGACAGAGAGATGCTTTGTTTCACCATTCTCCTCGATGACCACTTTCATACGCCCAACAATGACATTGTACATGTCTCCCCATGCGTGGTAGCCATCTATAGAAAGACGTTGGATAAGCCTCTCCTTATCAGCAGTAAGCTTCTCCTTCGCCTGCTCTCTCCGCTCATTCACATTAAAAAGGATCTGCTCTATTTTTTCCTGTGAAATAAACTCTTGCCACTGTAACTCATCAAAGGCTAAAAGCTGTTCATCAATCGATGTCATAATTGAGGCATATTTTGAGGAGAGTTGCTTCACTTTTCCCCCTAACAATTTTGCTTGCTCATCCGTTACATCTTGAGCAGTGAGACAACTAATGAAAGCACCTGCTTCCCTTACTTTTTTACTTAATTTTTGTGATCTTTCTAAATACTCAGCCCATAATGCTGTCTCAGTGTTGTTTGCTGTCTTCATGTCATCAAGTTCAGTTTGAAATCCCGCCAACGCCATTTCGAGACTATTTAAATAATCCTTAAATTCCTGTGAGTTACTCCCCCCAGAAAAGATACTGTCCAAATCCCACACCATTTGATACGTTGTCGTCATAACTCTCTCTCCTCGTCTTTAAAGATTGGCATATGAGAAGAATGCCTCCTATCAAGATATGTGACTCTTTCCAAGTCGCCCGATTTGATCGAACTCATAACTATGACCGCATTATTTCCCTTTTGAACTGCAGCAAGCTTAGCAGCCACTATATCTCGCCTTCAATAGGCTCATCTTTGAGCGAGCCAGCATACAAAACAGGTAATGGTTTCCTGATTAAGCCAATAGATTCCTATCACAGCCCGTTTCATACAGAACCATTCGTCCTTTATATCAGTAGTTTCAATGTATCACGAATAGATAAGAAATGAAATAATTCACTACTGTCACATTAAACGAACCGTCAATCAAGACATTAGCGGCCGTTAGCTCCCGCCAAAATTGAGTTACCCCTCTTCTCTATTTTGAGCAGGAAGATTTACGGACGCTTATCTGTGATAAAACGAACCTTCAATCAGTGGGAGTTATTGTCCTTCCCCCACTGATAAGGAACACAAGCTAACGTCTTCGCGTCCTGCGAAAAAGCTTGTGTGACCAACATCCTGTTGGCCCGAGTCAATCAGGACATTAGCGGCCGTTAGCTCCCGCCAAAATTGAGTTAGCCCCTCTTCTCTATTTTGAGCAGGGAGATTTACGGACGCTTATCTGTGATAAAACGAACCTTCAATCAGTGGGAGTTATTGTCCTTCCCCCACTGATAAGGAACACAAGCTAACGTCTTCGCGTCCTGCGAAAACGCTTGTGTGACCAACATCCTGTTGGCCCGAGTCAATCAAGACATTAGCGACCGTTAGCTCCCGCCAAAATTGAGTTACCCCTCTTCTCTATTTTGGCAGGAAGATTTACGGACGCTTATCTGTGATAAACAAAAACAGACGTCATACTCCCTTGACGTCTGTCCAATATGAACCATTCTCTATTAATACTTATTTTGTGTATCTCCAGATGGACCATGCACTGGAATCGAAATTGTAAACACTGTGCCTTGTCCTTGTGTAGATGACACTTTTATCGTTCCTGCCATCTCTTCAATAACTCTAAAGCTCGTTGTTAACCCGAGACCAGTACCTGTCTCTTTTGTTGTAAAGAAAGGTGTCCCAAGCTTATCCATTGTATCCTTATCCATGCCTTCTCCAGTGTCTTCTATTCGAATAACAATCACTTTTTCACTGCTCTCAGCATGTCCAAACTTTGTATGAATGTTCATCTGTCCACCATCTGGCATCGCTTCGATCCCATTCTGAATTAAATTTATGAACACCTGTTTCAATTTATTAGAATCCGCTTCTATATCAGGTAACGACCCGTGTAAAAATGTTTCCGATTTAATGTGATGGCGATTCATATGCCCTTCATATAATGTTAGGATATTTCCAAGCATATCATCTATATTTATCTCCGTTTTCTCTTCACAGACATTTGGATTAGCAATGTTTAAAAGTTCATTCACGATCTTTGTCACTCTATCAATTTCGTCCATGACGAGCTTATAATATTTAGGGTTCATTTTACCCTCTTGCTCATCGAATAATTTAATAAACCCTTTAATTGTTGTCAAGGGATTCCTAATTTCATGAGCAAAACCAGCAGACATTTCCCCAGCAACTTTCAATTTCTCGGAGCGCAGCAATTCTTTTTCCATTTTTCTCTTTTCTGTTAAATCATAAAAAACAATGAGTAATTCATCATGAGAATTTTCTGCACCAGGTAATGTTGTCACACTCAAAAACAATGTCTTATGATTTCCAGCACCAGCGCAATCCACTTCAAACTGTGTCGCTATTTCTTCTTTATCAAGTAACTCGAACAAGTGAGATTTTTCGACTAAAGATTCAAAGTGTGGGGACTCACTCATCAAGTGCTCTATTGTTTTATCAATTACATCATTTTTTGTCACGTCAAATATTTCTTCACATTTTCTATTAAACAATGTCAGTTGTTTCGTTACTCGGTCAATAGCAAAAACACCGTTGTCTGTTGCTTCGAGTACGCCTACTGCTTTCTTTTGATATGTCTCTCTCTCATCAAGTTCAGTGGTCATCTGTTTAAATGTCTCATTTAGCTGATTTACTTCTTCATACGCATTAACGAACTGCTGGTTATCACGGCTGCCAGCAGCCATACGCTTCGTTGTTTCTATAAGGTGACCAATCGGTCTTAACAAATACTTAGATAGACCATAAGCAACGAACGTTAAAATGATTAATACCATACTAAATACAACGAGGTAGCCAATGAGTAAGCCATTAAGTGGCGCATACAGTTCTGATTCCTCCATGGCAATCCCCACATACCAAATATGATCAAATCCTGGAATCGGGTGCATCGTGGAAAAAGAGTATACTTCCCCATCTACTGTTTCAGCCACTTCATAATTATTAATTAATTCTTCCACTGTTTCCCGCGGAATATTTTTTTGTTCAAAATAATTGGCTGTTAATAGCTTTTCTCCGTCAGGGTGGCCGACCACATCCCCTTCGCTATTCAGAATGAATGTGTAGCCTCCCCAGCCTGCGTCTTGCTGCTCCACGGTATAGTTTTGCAACATATCATAGACGAAACCAAGTTTAAATGAAGGAGACACAACACCAATTAATTCCTCATCCTCATTGTAAATAGGTGCCGCTAGAACGAGCATCGGCTCATTCAGTATCGGCGATACATAAAGATCTGACATCGATGTTTCACCATCTAATGCTTTTTGGAACCATTCCCTTTCACTTAAATCTCGACCAATGACAGTTGTTTCTACTCCTGCTGTGACAATGCCTTCTTCGTCTAACAAAATAATACTTCCATAAATATCATGCGTATCTAAAAATGTATAGAGCTGCTCCCTTACTTCCAGTTCAGTGCTCTCTGGATCTATGAGCACAGGATTTTGAGCAAAATACTCTACATCCATGAGCTTTTCCTCAATAAATCTTTGAACTTCTTTTGTTAAACTATAACTCTGCAACGATATAAGCCGCTCTATATTATTGGTAATCTCTTGTTTTTGTAATGTATGACTAATGACGCCCACAGCTGACATAGGTATGAACGTAATGAGTATAAACACAATTAACAATTTAGCTCTTAATGTTCGGAACATTTTGATTCCCCTAACTTCGTTCACTTTCTCTCATTGATAATTGAAATAGACTAAGTCTTGTTTAATAATACGACACTTTTCGCAATAAATCGACACCAGACTTTTTTACAAAACATGAGACATCTTACCCTCATAACCGTATTACGCCTGTAAACTGCATTTTTTAGCGGCTAAAATAGATAAATAATCATTTTATTTCTTATGTCTGGTAACCAATAGCTGTAATAGTTTGTTTAAAAGTGAATTATACCACACCAGAAACAGGGAACCTTATCATTACTTTAATTAACTAACACGTTGCTTCGATCACCCATTGGTGATGAATGAGGTGTTTCATTACATAAAATGAACCTTCAATCAGGACATTAGCGGCCGTTATCTTCTGCCTAAATAGAGTTTTCTCTCCTCTTTATTGTGAAGAGGGAGCTTTACGACGCGCTTATCTATAATAAATTTACATATAATAAGCATACAATGCCTGTGTCCCATCATCCTCATGTCCACTTTCAGCCAGTTTTTCATACAACTCTTTCGCCAGTCTAAGTCCTGGCATATTTAAATCCAATTCCTCTGCTGACTCGATCGCAATACGCATATCTTTAATGAAATGTTTAATATAAAAACCCGGTTCGAAATCTCCTTTGACCATACGAGGAGCCAGTTCTGATAAAGCAAAGCTCCTTGCTGCACCAGTTTGGATACTTTTTAATACACTATCCTGATCTAACCCAGATTTTTTTGCATAAGCCAACGCTTCACTAACTCCCAACATCGTTCCAGCGACAGCGATCTGATTCGTCATTTTTGTGTATTGGCCAGCACCAGCCCCTCCTTGAAGTCGGATATTTTCACCAAAAAGTCGAAATAAAGGTAGAAGGGTGTCAAAAACAGCTTTTTCTCCACCAACCATAATAGCCAACGTCCCTTGTTTCGCTCCCACATCTCCTCCAGATACTGGGGCATCCATCATATGCATCTCCCGTTTACTCGCTTCTTCATACAAACGTTGGGCAAGGGCTGGCTTTGAAGTTGTCATATCAATAAAGGTAGTCCCTCGATCCGCTCGGTTTAATAAGCCATCTTTACCGAGGTAGAGTTCCTCCACATCTGAGGGATAGCCGACGATCGTGAATATAATAGGAACAGACTCAGCAAGCTCCCCAGGGGTGTCGCACCAATGAGCTCCCTCACTAATAAGTTCTCTTGCTTTTTCTTTCGTTCGGTTATAAATATAAAGGTCACATCCACCTTTCATCAAATGTCGAATCATACTTTTACCCATGACACCCGTGCCAATAAAACCTATACGTGGTTGAGTCATTCTTAACTACTCCCTTTCTCCTAAGTCTGTTGTTCCTCCTGTTGCCCAAATTCCTCTGGATTTTTCCCGAATTTGAGCTCACAATTACAGCTATTAAGAAGTGCAATATCCTCATTACTTAGTTCGAAATCAAATAATAACCTCTTCACCTCATTGAGTAACGGTAATAGGAAGCTCCCACTTTATCGTTTTCTCGCCAATGCGTGACAAAAAATCATTCGTTCGTGAAAATGGTTTACTTCCGAAAAAACCTCGATGTGCCGAGAAGGGGCTTGGATGGGGTGACGTAATCATGACATGGTGGTCGTTTGTCACCAGTTCTCCCTTTAGTTGGGCATGCTTCCCCCATAAAATAAATACTACCGGTCGTTCACGCTTATTCAATGCTTTAATCACTTCTCCTGTAAACACCTCCCACCCCTGTCCTTGATGAGATTGAGGCGTGCTCTCTCTAACAGTTAGAACATTATTAAGCAGTAAAACCCCTTGCTCAGCCCATGATTGAAGGTAGCCATGCTGTGGGATTGGACAACCTAAGTCGGCATGGAGCTCCTTATAAATATTTTGTAATGAGGGTGGGACCTTAACACCTGGCTGTACAGAGAAGCTGAGACCGTGAGCCTGACCAGAGCCATGATAAGGGTCTTGCCCAATGATGACCACCTTCGTTTCCTCATAGGGTGTGGCATGTAAAGCATTAAAAATATCGTACATAGAGGGATATACTGTTCGCTCACTGTATTCCTTTTTTAAGAACTCCCGTAACTTAAGGTAATATGATTTTTTAAACTCGTCACCGACCTGATCCTTCCAATCGTTTTTAAGTGGTATCATTTAATCACTTCTTTCATAAATTCTCCTCATTATGATGACACTTCTGCCGCAGTCCTCACTATCAGAGTGATTCATCGTTAGCAACTAGTGTACGTCGTTCGGTCAACGGAACATTTAAATAGGACTTTATACTCCTTTAAAAAGCTACTTACGTGTTGTTTTTTTCTCCCCCCACAGACTTTCGACCCTGTCACTACACCATTTTTCTATTTACATGATAATAAAGTCGTAAGTTTTTAAATGTAGATAGAAAACTCCTCTTTTTAAAATACTCCTTTTGTGGCATAATATAAAGGACTTTAGTTTGTATACACTATTCATTATTGTGAATCTATCATCCTACATTTTTTGAAAAAGTAAGCAATACTATTGATTAATAGATTCATAGGAGGCTGTAAAATGGCAAAACTGTTAATTACTGATGACGCTGCGTTTATGAGAATGACATTAAAAAAAATGGTGACCGATGCTGGTTATGAAGTCATTGGCGAAGCTGAAAATGGCAAACAGGCGGTTGATTTATACGAAGAACATCGTCCTGACCTCGTCACAATGGATATAACGATGCCTGAAATGAATGGCATTGAGGCACTGGAAAAAATAAAATCACTTGACCCCAATGCTAAAGTCGTTATGTGCTCGGCAATGGGCCAACAAAATATGGTTGTTGACGCGATTCAAAAAGGCGCTATTGATTTTATCGTTAAACCTTTTGATGAGACACGAATCAAAGAAGCGTTAGACAAAGCGTTAGCACGATAACTCAACTTTATCGCAACTGTCCCATGAGACAGTTGCGACTTTTTTATTTAATTCGATTTGGGTCACTTATTTTTATGAAAGCACCCATTTGTCTAGAGAGATTGTTACTTGTTCGTTAGCTCTCATCGTAAGAGACTTATCCTTTGGGGATGGGAAGTACCTAGCACTCATAACAGCTTCCCCTCCATTGATAAATATTTCTAATGACGAAGCATCCATAAACACATGAAGATGTTTTAAGGAGTCAATTCTAACGTGACGCTGTTCAGTTAAATGCGTACGCGTGTTTCGCCTTTCAAGCGTGAGCATATGACTAGTCGCATTAAAAATAAGCCGGGCCTCGTTTCTAAACGTCCATTCAAAGATTCCGTTTATTTCTTCGAGACCTGTAAGAACAAACTCCATTGCTGTCCCTGCTAATTCTTCAAACGTTAGCAGCTCACTAGCGGTCAATGTTTGCGTTACGCTTTCTTGATCATGACGTAGCTTTTGAAGCTCCTTCGCAGGTGTCTGCCATAGGCGCCCTTCGTGAATATGTAGTTCTCTAGGGATAGTTAAACAATGAAGCCAACCATTCGCCACTGTCGGCTGTGTCTCTTCATCTTGTTCTGGTACCCCCATCCATGCCGTTAATAGTCGTCGTCCGTTTTCGTCCACTGTTGTTTGAGGTGCATAAAATTCAAATCCATGGTCCAATTCTGCAAAATCACCATGATGGAAAATGGCGTTATCTAAGTCAGCTTCCCCAATAAAATAGCCTGCTTGAAATTTATTTTGATAATGAATGCCCTCTTGTTCAAGTCCTTGTGGTGAAATAATTAATACATCTTTAGAATCTAATGAGAACAAATCAGGACATTCCCACATATATCCAAAATCAGTGATACCTCCGATGCCAGCCCCAGCAATAGCTCCTTTGAAGTCCCAATCGGTGAGGTTTTTAGATGTATAAAGGACAACTCTTCCTTTCTCCTCAATTGTTTGAGCGCCTAACACCATATACCAAAGCTCGTCTTGCTTCCACACTTTTGGATCACGAAAATGAGCGGTGTATCCATCTGGCAATGACTTAATAACAGGCCCTTGTTTCGTGAAATGGGTGCCATCAGTGGAAGTAGCGATGCATTGATACGAGTCGCGTCTATCCTCTTCATCCTTGACATTCCCGGTATATATTAGCGTAAGAACGCTATTGTTATCAACGGCACTGCCTGAATAACAACCGTTTTTCTCGTACCATTCACTCGGTGCTAATGCAATAGGTTCCTCTTTCCACGTAACAAGATCTTTTGATGAATAATGCCCCCAGTATTTAGAACCGTGGGTCGTGTCATACGGATACCATTGATAAAATAAGTGATAAGTTCCCTTCCATTTAATCCATCCATTTGGATCATTTAACAGACCTGTTGGTGGCATCACGTGAAAGAACTGTCTATATGTATCTAATTTAGTGGTGTGGCGTTTTTTTTCTACCTCTTCGTAGGCTTGTTCATGCAACTTTTTTTCATTGTCTGTCATAACGATGCTGACGTCTCCTTCCATAGATCACTTTCTCATTTTTATCCCACATTACGCTTATCTCATTTTACTCTCTATTATACGTTTCTTAACGGGCTGGGACAATGTCACTCATTAAATCATAAAAAATTGTTTATGATTTAGTCCTAGCTGCATTAAAACGGGCCCTTCTCCTTTCAGAGCGGGCCCGTTGATTTGATTATTTAAAATAAACATTTTTTATTTCGCTAGACTCTAGCTACTGTTAAGGTCTCTATATTTGATTTGGGCTTTAATTGAATGTAATATTTAACACCTTTATACATATATGAGCAGCCGTTTGCTTTAACCTAATTATAACTGGAACCTATTCGTTTTTTGCTGTAATTCAGTACTAAGGTCGTTTAGTCGTTCAGCCGTCGTTCCAACTGCTTCAATCGCCTTTGTTTGTTCCATAGAAGAAGCGGAGACTTCCTCAGCAGTTGCGGCAGCATCTTCTGAGACTTTGGAAATACTTTCGATCACACCTAGAATCTCTTCTTTCTGCTTATCCACACCTCTTAAATCTTCTGTCAGATCCGTCAATGTGTTTGTTAATATATCGATCTGTTGAATAATATCAGTGAATGATTCGTGTGTATCACTAACAGCCCGGTGCTGGTCTGCACTTATAGTATTTGCTTTCTCCATAGAGTTCTCAACTCGTTCTGTTTCTTTCTCCACTTCTATTAGATTTGCACGGATTTTTTCTGTAGCACTGATCGATTGCTCTGCTAGCTTACGTACTTCATCAGCAACAACAGCAAACCCTTTGCCATGCTCTCCTGCTCGAGCCGCTTCAATACTGGCATTGAGCGCTAACAAATTTGTTTGATCCGCAAATTGCGATATGGTATCTACTACTTGTCCAATATCATTAACTTTCATTGTTAATTCTTTAACCGCACTTGTGACATTTTCAAACTCATCCCGTGACGTTTTTGTACGTTCTTCTAATTCTTTCATCTGTTCAAACCCTTTGTCATTGACCATTTTCATATTTTGAGATACACCGTTCATCTCAGTCGTTTGGGACGTTGCACGATCCACTTGTTCCGCTAATGTTTTCATTTGGTTATTGACAGATTCAATATCTTCCGCCTGATGGGATGCGCCTTCAGCCACTTCATTAATAGCCGAGGATATTTCATCACTAGTCGCTAACGTTTCTTCTGAGACAGCACTTAATTCCTCTGCCATCGCTTTACATTGATTTGCCGAGCCTTGAATAGACCCTATCAAATTACGCAGCTCTTCACTCATCTCATTAACTGAGTGGGTAAGTTGATTCACTTCGTCTTTACCCTTCACCTTCATCTTGATTGAAAAATCTCCTGCCGCTATTTTTTTTACTTGATCACTCAATTGACGAATTGGGTGAGCGAGCTTACTTGCTGCCATATAAGACGCAATAATAGCTACAATAACAGCGATAATACCTACTATAATAAACGTATACTGTGTATCGTTTAATTCAGAATACAACTCACTATCACGATAAATAGACACTACCTTCCATCCATATCCATCTACCTCATCGTAAAAGGCCGTCCTTCCTCCAGCGCTAATAGTACCTGCACCCGCATCCGATGTGGTTACAGCTGCTAAATCAGTGTCCTCAGCCATACTCTCTCCAACTTGTGACTGGTTGTGGTGAGCTATGATAGTTCCTTCACTATCAATAAGTGCCAACTCGCCATTGTAACCTATATCTCGTGTTTCAAGTAACGACACTAAGCCGTTTAGTGAGAGATCAATAGATTGCACACCCACTACCTGTCCGCTCCCTGGGACCTGAACCGCTTTTGCCACAGTGATAACTAATTCACCTGTCTCCACATCGTTATATGGATCTGTCCACACAAGATCATCCGGCTGTTCCACTGCTGCAATATACCACGGACGCTCTGTCGCATTAAAATCATCCGGAACCTCAATTTCTGGTGTGGAGAAAAACTCACCACTCTCTAACCCGACATAAACAAGCTGTCCTCCTTCTTCATTTTGCATAAAGGTATCATGTGAAGTCGCTAAACTTTCCCACAGCTCTGTCGATGTACCATTCCCCTCAAGAAAGGAGACTGTTCGCTCGTCTTCTGCTAGCAAACGAGTTGAAAGACTAAATTTCTCTAAATAAGTCCTAATAAATTCATCTAAATCTTCAGCAGTAGCTCCGGCTGTACTTTCTACGCGCTCTTCAATTGATTGACTCAATTGAAAATAAATTATTAATGACGTTACAACCATAGTCACTATAATAAGTGTACTAGTAAAGAGCACCAGCTTACCTTTTATTGATTGAATCATCAAAAACACCCCTTTTGTTCTAAGACTTTTGATCTATTTTATATTTATTATTCACTATTTTCTGACTTTTAACAACCACCTATATTTAGAAATACGTTATTTAGATACAATTTGACGATTTTTTTGGTAATGTAAGCACATTAATAACGACTCCACTTCCAAACCGCCTCTTTAAAATAATTTGTATCTAAAGCGATCCTTCAATCAGCGGAAGTTTTACGGACACCTATCAGTGAATAAAAGATCCATTCCCTTCAAACGAAAATTAACCTTTGTGAATCCCCACCAGTTCCGGTGAAAAAAATAGTTCTAACCCCTTGCTTTAGGAAGCAATAAGCAATTTTATTTTGCACAACTGGACTCTCTTGTTAAAATATAAAGAACACCTTGAAAGGATGAACGAGAACTGATGAAAATTTATATCATACATGAAAACGATGAATGGACGGCACCATTATTAACGGCTTTAGAGGAATTGAACACACCTTATGAAAGTTGGCATTTACATGAAGGAGCTGTCCCGCTTAATGATATACCGCCAGAGGGGATTTTCTACAACCGGATGAGTGCCTCTTCACATACACGGGGGCATCGGTATGCACCAGAACTCACAAATGCTGTGCTAACTTGGTTAGAATCTCATGGAAGAACAGTACTAAATGATTCGCGAGCGTTACACCTTGAAGTGAGTAAGGTAGCCCAATATGAAGGCTTGAAAAAACACGGGATACGCGTCCCAAAAACAACTGCTGTCGTTGGGATCAGCCCCTTACTTAAAGCGGCTGACCAATTTGAAACACCGTTTATTACAAAGCATAATCGAGCAGGAAAAGGACTTGGTGTGCAACGTTTTGAACATGCAAATGACTTCAAGAAAGCAATTGAAAATCACGTTGTCGAGCCTTCAATCGATGGAATCATGCTTTTACAGCAATACATCCACTCCCCAGATAATTCCATTACACGTTGTGAATTCGTAGGAGGCAAATTTTTATATGCAGTTAAAGTCGATACGTCAGAAGGGTTTGAATTGTGCCCAGCTGATGCTTGTCAAATCGGTGAACAGTTTTGTCCAGCCGATGGTACTAACACCGATGCACCAAAAGCTAAATTTGACATCATCACTGACTTTTCCAGCCCTCTTATTGAAAAATACGAAGCATTCCTTACTGATAATGGCATCACCTTTGCGGGTATTGAACAAATTACCGATACAGACGGACAAATCTACACATACGATGTCAACACAAATACAAATTACAACCCCGAAGCCGAAGAAAAAGCCAACATTTTTGGCATGAAAGAAATTGCTGCTTATTTAAACACCGCCCTACTTGATTTAAAAAGTCAACGTTGATCAGGCGAACCTTCAATCAGGGCATTAGCGGCCGTTATCTCAGCCTATATAGAGCTAGCCCTCCTCCCTTTTTGAGCCGGGAGGTTTATGGACGCTTATCTGTGATAAATAAGTTAGTGAGTGTTAATAGAGTATAATGATTGGGAAGCTAGCATGGGGTTAGATGACACAACGGAAGGAGGATGTTCCTTGAAACCAATAGATCCTAAGCTCGTTCAAGAACATTTGATAAAAGTAGCAGGTCAAGCGTTATATATTCATTTAGAAACGACAAATGGCGCCTATGCCAACCATAAAAATGAGGCCTTTTTCTCAGCTGGCGCTTTTATTAGAAATGTACAGCTAACGTTTTTACAAGGAAAAATTACTGGCAAGGGGCCTTATCGGATAGGATTGGAAACAGAGCAAGGCTGGTTGTACGCAGAGGGACTTACTGAGTGGGAGTTAGATGATAAAGACCGGCTCCTTTTAGCTGGTCATGACACAGAGGGAAAACTAGCTGTAGCACTTCAAATGAGTGCCTCTCCGTTCCCTAAATAAAATGGAAAGGAAGTGATCTTATTGGAACAACATGTTCTCGTCGTGTTCCCTCACCCTGACGATGAAGCTTTCGGTGTTGCAGGAACGATTTTATCCCATACACAAGCAGGCACCCCTGTCACATATGTTTGCCTAACACTTGGGGAAATGGGTCGAAATATGGGCCGCCCTATTATAGCCAACCGTGAAACCCTCCCATCTATTCGTAAAGAGGAGTTAGAGGAAGCTGCACGACTATTAGGTATCACCGATTTGAGACGTTTCGGGATGCGTGATAAAACGGTAGAATTCACCGACCAAACAGCTCTACAAAGTCGCCTGTTCGATGTGATTGAGGAAGTAGATCCTTCCCTAATTATAACGTTCTATCCAGGGTATGCTGTTCACCCTGATCATGATGCGACAGGAGCTGCCGTTATTCAAGCTGTCCAGCGGCTACCCAAGGAGTCCCGCCCTAAAGTGCACGCTCTGGCTTTTTCAAACGGTTGTGAAAAGATACTAGGGGAACCTGATATCATCCATGATATTTCGCCATTTACAGCGCAAAAATTAAAGGTCATTGAGGCTCACACCTCACAGACGGCTGGTATGATAGAGGCGATGAAGCAAGGGTACAAAGCAGGGGACAAAGACATGATTGAACGTCTAACGCTAGAACGTTTTTGGACCTATCCAGTAGGTGAGGGAGACTGAACTCCCTGACCTTGCTTTCTTTTTCATATTATACGAACCTTCAATCAGTAGAAGTTATCGTCCTTCTCCCACTGATTGAATGAGTGAAACAGGACGCTTATCTATGATAAAAGCAACGGATTTCACTCTGAACCCGGGCATGAGCAGACCGCTCTGAATGGGCATACACGTTTTATCAAGCTCACAGTTATAAAATAGCACGCTTCTACAAAAAAGGGGCTTAACTGCTCCCCATTAACGATAAATGAATACGCTATCGTCACTTACACGTTCCTTCAACCGATTTCCTCAAACCTCAACTTCGCTCATTTCCTTCTTGAAACATTTATAGAGTAGGATGCTTCTCTTGCTTATCATATTTATAAGGTAAAGAACGACCACTTTTTTCCTCTAATAATAGTTTAACTCGCTCTGGTGATGAGACATAAAATTCAAATGTTCTATGCTTATTTCGAAATTTTGCAGTTACTTCCAGACGCTCCCCTTCAAATTCATGACGAACAATGTGTTTTGTATGAAGCACTGTCTTAATTTTTTTCCATAGTGGTACGAAAATAACAAAACGGTCTGTTAACACAATAAATCCTTTGCTTTCAGGCCCTATTTTTGTAGCATGCACTGAAAGAAGAGGCTTTTCATTCACTATTTTTAATGATTTGACACGTACAAATACATGAGTGAAAGCATCGTAACCGATCGTGCATAAAACAGCGAGTAATAAGCTTGTGACGATAGGTAACATCCCTTGTGACCAGAGCATTACCGGGCCAAGAAGTCCAAAGACTAATATCGAAAGAACATATCTGAAATATCTTCCGGCAAATGGGCTAGAATGTCCAACCATCCGTATCACCTCCTGAATGAACGTATAGTGACCTCACGAAGCAGAAATATAGTGTTTAGTGATTTTAATAATTAAATATAACATAATGTATGACCTACATGAAGGAAAATGACTCAATCATTTCCCTTCTTTTCCACAAATAGGCGTAAATCTGCTGGATATAAAAAAGCGAGACGAGGAGGTGACTACACCTCCTGCCCCGCCACAACTCACGTCAGAAGCGAATAAGATCATCCTTCTCTCACTAACTGTCAATTTCCTTTAAAACGAATAAGATCACTGTAAATAATGTCATCAGAATAGTTCAGTTCCCGCTGACCTCGCTTTATATCGTCTTCACAGTTAGTGACATTCAACTCTGTACCATCTAATGCGTCATAGCAAGCTTCCTTCGTATAAATGATCTCATCTGTCACCACATTTCCGTTTCTCAACACAGCGAAATCATCCCGATCCAGTGCTAATAAATCTCTTCCGAACATGACATGCTCTTCTTCTGATACGCCTAGGAGGTTCAATAGTGTAGGCATCACGTCCACATGTCCTGACACAGTGTCGATTGTTTTCGCCTCTTCTTCCATGCCTGGAATGTGAATAATGAGCGGAACTCTATTTAATTTCATTGCTTCATCCGGTGTAATGTCATAGCCGAGAAACTCAGACAGCTGGCTATAGTGGCTTTCTGCAATACCATAATGATCACCATACAACACGAATATCGTATTGTCATAAAGTCCTTGCTCTTTCATCTCATCAAATAATGTCTTGATCGCTTCGTCTGTATAGCGGACTGTAGGAAAATACCGATTGAGAATATCACTTTCCGAGTCATACGGAGCAACAAAATGATCCTCCTCATCAAGTTCATAAGGAAAGTGATTTGTTAATGTAAGCATCGTAGCAAAAAACGGCTCTGGTAATTCTTCCATGTAAGCCATGGACTGCTCCATAAATGCCACATCTTTCAAACCCCATCCGACAGAATTTTCGCCTGTCACCTCATAAGAAGCAATGTCAAAATAATGATCATATCCTAAATTTCCATACATAATATCCCTATTATAAAAGGTCTTATCGTTCGCATGAAAAGAAACTGTATAGTAGCCATTATGTTGTAAAGCTCGTGGTAACGGTGTTAATTCATTATCTGAGTGTGTGTGAAACACAGCACCACGCCCTAAAGGATAAAGTGAGTTGTTAATCATAAATTCGGCATCCGATGTTTTCCCTTGACCTGTTTGGTCATAAAAATTTTCAAAATAAAAGCTATCTTCAATTAATTCATTCAAAAATGGCGTAATTTCCTCACCATTAACCGTTTCATTTATTACAAATGCCTCCACCGATTCCATCGACAGGACGACGACATTCATGCCTTCTGCTACTCCATGATAAGCGGAATTAGGCTTAACATCATAGTCTGCCAAATGCTCATCAATTATTTCCCAATCATCACGATCTGCAAAAACAGTTTGAGATCGGGTTGTTAAATGGAGGTAAGCATCATAGACATAAAAATTATAAATTCCCATACTTTCAATAGCTGTGTCTCTATTAAAGGAATGACTACGCTGTTCACCTAAATCGATTTGCCCAGCACCAACAATTGTCGCCACCACAATAGCTAATACAGCATACTTTGAACGGGTTTTTTTTAAGGACACTCTGTTGACAGCAAGTGAGGACGGTTGTTTCACCATTAAAATTGCGATAATTGCCAGATCGATAAAAAATAGAACATCATACCATTGAACAAGTTCGACAATACTCGTACTTAAATCTCCCATATTCCCCCCCATTACGAGCATAGGGAGTGTGATAATATCCGAAAATTCACGATAATAAACAGCATTAGCATAAAGAATGATCGTTAATAAAATACTAACTGAAAAATAATAGAGTCTTTGGTATTTTGCTTTTAGCAGCAATCCCAAACTAAATACGACAAGTAAAAATGCCAACGGGTTCAAAGCAAACACAATAGCTTCTAGAAACTGATTTATCGTTAAATCGAAAGTCAGTGTAGAGACAACAAATGTTTTTAGCCAAAGGACTCCTAGACAAAACAACATAAAACGATGTGCATTTAAAAAGCTTTTCATCTGAGGACAATCCTTTCATTCTAGTTGTATATAATCTAGGAAAAGCGACAAATATGTGCAACCGTCACCTTCCTTTAAAAATGAAATTATCATTCCAATTATAAAGGGAAGACCGCCTTTCATCAATTGTGTTACAGCGATTTACATGCTTTTACAGATTTATCACAGATAAGCGTCCGTAAAACTCCCGCCTCAAAATAGAGAGGAGAGATAACTCTATTTAGGCCGAAGATAACGGACGCTAATGTCCTGATTAACTCGGGCCAACAGGATGTTGGTCACACAAGCGTTTTCGCAGGACGCGAAGACGTTAGCTTGTGTTCCTTATCAGTGGGGGAAGAACAAAAACTCTCACTGATTGAAGGTTCGTCTTATAGGTACGGTTAGTTAGTGTCCTACCCGTTTCTTTGACACTTTAATCATACATTTAGGATAGTCCACTCTTTTAGAGTCCCGAAGTTTCTTTCCTCTTAAAAAGCTGATAAAATGAACAAGACACTTTAAAATGGAAAGGATGACCATAATGTCTACATTTGAAGAGAAGTTAGATAAATATGCTGAATTAGCTGTCAAAATAGGTGTAAATATTCAACCTGGACAAACACTTGTCATTAATGCTCCGTTAAGTAGTGCTGAGTTCACCCGCAAAGTCGCTCATAAAGCGTATGATGCTGGAGCAAAGCTTGTTCATGTGGAGTGGAATGATGAGGAACTAACCCGTATTCGCTTTGATAAAGCGCCAGTTGAATCCTTTAAAGACTATCCAAAATGGAAAGCGAAAGGATATGAAACGATGGCTGAAAACGGAGCAGCCTTCATGACGATAAAATCAACAGACCCTGATCTATTAAAGGGCGTAGATAGTGAAAAAATCGCCACCCAAAATAAAGTCCAAGGGCAAGCGATGGACAAGTTCCGTTCATACATACAATCAGATAAAGTAAGTTGGCTCGTTATTTCTACCCCGTCTCCAGCTTGGGCTGCAAAAGTCTTCCCTGATGAAACTGAAGAAACACAAATGAGGAAATTATGGGAAGCGATGTTTGAAGCGACACGTATTAATACTGACGACCCTGTGGCCGAATGGAAGCAGCACGATAACACGTTACAGACAAAAGCCGCCTTTTTGAATAGTAAGAATTACCGTCAGTTGCATTTCAAATCTCCTGGGACTGATTTGACAATCGAATTGCCTAACAATCACATCTGGCTGGGTGGCGGTGGACCTACACAAGATGGTGTCCATTTCGTAGCAAATATGCCGACAGAGGAAGTGTTTACAGCACCAAAATCCGATGGCGTAAATGGCACTGTCACTAATACGAAGCCATTAAATTATGGTGGTAATGTCATTGATAATTTTACCTTAACATTCAAAGATGGCAAGGTAGTTGATTTTACCGCAGAACAAGGTGAAGAAACACTTAAACACCTCTTGGAAACAGATGAAGGTGCAACACGCCTTGGGGAAGTAGCCCTCGTCCCTCACAGTTCACCGATCTCGCAATCTGGCATATTATTTTTTAATACTTTGTATGATGAAAATGCATCAAATCATATTGCCCTTGGCAGTGCCTACTCCACGTGCTTAAAAGACGGGGCTAAAATGTCCAGTGATGAACTGAGAAAAGCTGGTTTAAACACGAGCATTACCCACGTCGATTTTATGATTGGTTCTGCTGACATGGATGTTGAAGGGGTGCTAAGTGACGGAACAACAGAAGCTGTCTTCCGTAAAGGAGAATGGGCTATTTAAGTTGTTGCTTTATTGATTGTCTAATAAGTGTTGTTAAAGATATGTTTAGATACGTGATAAACTACTCATAAGGTCGTGCTCTTCGGAATAGTTGTTCTTGGAGAGCTCGATGTTTCTAAGTAAAGAACCTCCTCTCTTCGTATTTATTATTCTAATAAAGATCGCCATATTAACGATCTCACTTCACTCAAAAACAGCCATCCCAAATAAAGTAATGGTTTAAATCCCTATTTATTAAGAATAATCAGAATTAACTATATAATTATAATAGTATTTTTGATCTCTTTATTATGTAAGTGATCCTCTCAACAGAATATTTATTCTTTTTAGTAGTTGATTTAGTCATCATTATACATTAAAATTAATTTTATTGAATAATTATTTACTATGAGGTGAAAGATATGGCTGTTAATCATACACAAAAACCATCGCCGTCTGCTATATGGAAATTTCTTATTCCATCACTAATCGGTGTCGGTTTATTTATGACTCCTGTGCCGACTGGTGACGGTTTTACCATCCCAATCGCATTATTATCTAGCAGATTAGAAGGCCTTCTTATTAACTACCTACCTACTATTATGACGTGTGTGATACTCGTTAGTTTTTTAGGGACAGTTGTTTGTAAGTTAGCACCTAAGCAAACTATTAAAGATAGCACCTTCTTAAAAAATCTATTTGATGTGACACCATTTTGGTTTATCGTCAGATTAGCTGCGACCATTTTTGCCGTCTTAACTCTTTTTGAAATTGGACCTGAAGCAATCTATTCCGCTGACACCGGTGGCCTCTTGCTAGGCGATCTATTACCGCTCTTATTCACTATTTTCTTATTTGCAGGGTTATTTCTACCGTTGCTTCTAAATTTCGGTCTTCTCGAATTTTTTGGAAGTATATTAGCTAAAATTATGCGACCACTCTTTACACTACCAGGAAGATCTTCGATTGATTCACTTGCTTCCTGGCTAGGTGATGGGACAATCGGTGTTATTTTAACGAACAAGCAATACGAAGAAGGTTTTTATTCGAAGCGGGAGGCAGCTGTCATTGGCACAACGTTTTCTGTTGTTTCCATTACTTTTTCTCTCGTGGTTATTGACAAAGTTGGCCTTCAGCATATGTTCTTCCCATTTTATTTAACTGTTATTGTGACAGGAATTGTGACAGCCTTAATCATGCCAAGAATTCCACCATTGTCACGAAAACCTCAAGAATATATTGGTGGTAAGGAAAGTAAGCTAGATGAAACGGTGCCGGATGCTTTTGCTAATCAATCATTTGGATCATTAAAATACGGCTTTCATTTGGCTAAGTTAAGAGCTTCCAAAAGCCCTGGCATTGTCTCGTTCTTTAAGGATGGCAGCAAAAATGTACTTGATATGTGGCTTGGTGTTGCACCTGTTATTATGGCGTTTGGTACGATCGCCCTTGTGATCGCAGAAAGTGAGACATTCCCACTATTCACATGGCTTGGTATGCCGTTCATTCCCCTTCTTGAGCTCATGCAAGTGCCTGAAGCTGCGGCTGCCTCTGAAACGATTATCGTCGGATTTGCTGATATGTTCCTTCCTGCTCTCTTTGCATCTGGGATAGAAAGTGAGATGACACGTTTTATTATCGCCACTCTCTCTGTGTCTCAATTAATCTTCTTGTCCGAAGTTGGCGGCGTATTACTAGGTTCGAAAATCCCGCTAAATTTAAAAGAGCTATTTATTATTTTCCTAGAAAGAACGATTATTTCATTACCAATTATCGTAGGGATTGCCCATATAATTTTTTAATGACGAAGCTCTGACCGCCATGAACGGTCAGAGCTTTTATTTATATATAGTGACCAATTTTATAATAGAAAACGGCTCATACGCTGACCTTCCGCTACAGACAGTCACTTTCCCCAAGGCTCCTCTTCAGCTATATGATGCAACAAACCCTTTCGCATCATTGTTGTATCTTCAGACGTCGCTAATCCTCCGAGAGTCCCCTTGCCGTTCTTAATAACATTTGTTTCATCAAATCAAACGCTTAGACTATCCTTTCTATAATCAGAAGCGTTTGCATACTGTTTGTAGATCGTGATGTCCTAGCCTCTTTTATTTGTTTTTGTGTATGAAATCCATTACATTTAACTGACAGAGGTGATATGTATGACCATTGATAAACAATCTGTAAGAGAGCATATATGGGAAAAAATGATGACTGAAAAAGTCGGACGTTTCCCTTTCCCATTAAAAGGAAGAATCCCTAACTTTAAAGGGGCAGAAAAAGCGGCAGCTCTTGTATTTGAGTTAGACGTTTATAAGACAGCCCAAATTGTCAAAGTTAACCCTGATTCTCCGCAATTACCGATTCGGGCTCAGGTTTTAAAAGATGGTAAAACCTTGCTTGTGCCAACTCCGAGATTAAAAGATGGCTTTATTCAAGTGAAACCTGAGAATGTGCCGCCAGGGGAAGAAAAAAAAGCCGCCAGTTTAAAGCATATCCATCAATATGGGCACGTCACACCATTACATGAGCTACCAACTGTTGATTTATTGTTTGCAGGGTCCGTAGCTGTCCATCCTGACGGGCGTAGAATCGGTAAAGGGGAAGGATATGCAGACCGGGAGTATGCCATTCTTCGAGAACTAGGTAACCCTCCGATGCCTGTTATCGGCACGATCAATTCGGTTCAACTCGTTAACGACGACTTTAGCACAGATGATTTTGACCTCTCACTGGATTATATCGTCACCGAGAATCACGTCATTGAAACAGGAGCCACTGATAATAAACCTACAGGTATTCAATGGGAACTTGTTACAGATGAGGAACGTGAGGCCATGCCTGTGCTAGACGAAATTTGGCGCTTAACACATCAATAACTGTTTCAGCATTAAAGAGACGCTTTTCAGCAAGAGAACATCCTTTTTCACCAACCAACCATTAAAAAGAGGTTGTCCTGTCAAAGAACAACCTCTCTTCTTATATCTTCTTGGCAATCACTTCTACTTCTACCAATGCTCCTTTTGGCATACGAGCTACTTCAACGGCACTTCTAGCTGGATAAGGCTCCTCAAAATAGGACGCATAAATCTCGTTAACCGTCGTGAAATCCTCCATATTTTGCATAAAAATAAGTGTTTTCACAACATCATTTATTTCACATCCTGCCGCTTTTAAAACAGCCGTGACATTCTGCATAACACGATGGGTTTGCTTTTCTAATCCATCCACAAGCTCGCCTGTGGCCGGATCAAGGCCAATTTGTCCTGAAGCATAAATCATGTCTCCTAGCTGAACAGCTTGTGAATACGGCCCGATCGCTGATGGCGCCTCTGTCGTTTGAATTGGTTGTTTACTCATTAAAAACACCCTCTCTTTAAATGTGTGAACATGCTATTTGTAATGTTTTAAATAAATTATCTTCGTAATATTGCCATCTATGCCCTTCTTCTACGGTCCCTCTTTGAAATGACAGTGTTTGACCAGGCAGTAGTTGAGCCACTTTCCATAAATCATGGGAAATAATCGTCCCAATTTTAGGATACCCTCCAGTTGTTTGTCTATCAGCCATTAACACGATTGGGTTGCCGTCACTAGGGACTTGGATAGAACCGAAAGCCACCGCTTCCGATAGAATATCCTCGTTTATCTCTCTTTTTATTTTCTGGCCTTCTAGCCTATAACCCATTCTGTCTGATTGAGGCGTTATCTTATAAGAGTGGGTGTAAAAGGTTGACACGTCTTCCTTTTTAAAATAAGTTTCCTGAACGTCCGGTATAACGCGTACTAAATGGTGAGATTGATAAACTGGGCGCAAGCTATGAGCAAGACTTTTTCCTTTTCGCTTATGCAGTTCATCTATATCATAGTGAATCCCCGGCACCATATCCCCAGTTTCAAGCACCCCACCTTTAATACCGCCAATCTGGGATTTAGTGTGGGTTGATCTACTGCCTAGAACTTTATCTGTTTTTATTCCTCCAGTTATGGCAAGATACGCTCTTGCACCATATTTAGGTTTACCGAATCTCAGCGTTTGTCCTTTCCGTATATAAACGCTCGTCCACATAGGTAATTTTTTATTATCGACAGTAGGAGATAAGTGTGCGCCCGTAACAGCGATAACGGTATCCTCTAAAAATGTCAAACTCGGTCCAACCATGGTCATTTCAATCGCCGCTTCATCAAGAGCATTTCCTGCTAACAGGTTGGCCATTTTGAAAGCAAACGGATCCATTGGTCCAGAGGGAACTATCCCATATTCCTGTTGGCCATATCTTCCACTATCCTGTATTGTCGTATGTAATCCTGATTCTTCTACTTTAATAAGTGAAATCATGTTCGCGTCACAGCCTTCACCTTAATGTCGTGTGCTAAAAACATCGCTCGCAATTCTTTAACAAAGGTGAGTGCCTGTTCACCGTCCCCGTGGACACAAATCGTGTCTGCCGTGATCGGAATATCTGTGCCATCTGTGGCTAAGACCACTCCCTCAGCAACCATACGCAACACTCTCTCTTTCGCTAATTGTGAATTATGTATGATGGCCCCTTCTTCTGTTCGAGACCTTAACGATCCATCAGGTTCATATGCTCTATCAGCGAATACTTCTTCCGCTACCTTTAACCCAAATTTATTTCCCGCACGGACGAGCTCACTTCCAGCAAGGCCAAAGAGAACTAAAGACGAATCAATATCTCGAACAGCCGCAGCAATCGCCTCAGCTATAACAGGATCTTTCGCCGCCATATTATATAATGCCCCATGCGGTTTAACATGATGGAGGGATTCTTCATACAACTGAGCAAACCCTTGTAAACTGCTCACTTGATAGACCGTCATATTGTACACATCTTCCGGTGTCACTTCCATCACACGTCGCCCAAATCCCGGTAAATCGGGTAGTCCAGGGTGGGCACCTATAGCGACACCTCGTGCTTTCGCTAGCTTAACTGTATGATGCATCACATTAGGATCTCCTGCGTGATAACCACAAGCCACGTTAGCTGATGTAATAAATGACAAAACTTCCTCATCTTGTCCAATACGATAGAGGCCGAAACTTTCGCCGATATCACTATTTAAATCGACTGACTTTCCCTTCATTGTTCCCACCTCCACTCTATCTCAATTCGATCTCAGGTTGATAGATTCCTTTCTCACATACCTCAAAAATATCGTCATATTCCGTCACCGTAACAGGCTTAAATGAAAGACGATCACCTGGTTGAAGTAATATAGGCTGGGAGCTCTCTTTGTCAAACAGCTTCACAGGAGTATGACCAATTATTTGCCAACCTCCTGGTGAATCAATAGAATAAACACCTGTCTGCGCGCCAGCAATTCCTACTGAACCTGCTTTTACGTGCCCTCTAGGGGTTTGTCTTCTCGGGGTAGCAATAGTTTCATCCATACCTCCTAAATAAGGAAATCCCGGGGCAAACCCCATCATGTATACATGATAAATAGCGGTTGAATGACGCTTAATAACCTCTTCTGGTGTTAACTGATTATGTTGAGCAACCTCCTCTAAATCGACACCCTTTTCTCCCCCATACAGAATTGGAAGTGTAATATGACGTGCTTTCCTCTCCTGCTTGGCCTCTGATGACGCCATGTCTACAATTCGTCTTAATTCATGAATCAAGGTTTTATAAGCAGGTGCTTTTTCTGGGGAATAATACATCGTTAACGTCACATACCCCGGCACCATTTCAGTCATATAAGACAGGGTCGCTTGTTTTATTCGTTTATACATTCTACCTACTACTGCATTGGCTTCTTCACTCAATCGATCACTAAACGTAATACGTATGGCCCGATCGCCTAAAGGTGAAAAAATTGGATACATATGCTTCTCTCCCTTCAGGAAAGATTTGAGTTTTATTATAACAGATTGCGTGCAAGGAATGCACCGATCCCGTTCATCGGATATACTGCCATTTTATAGTTATATTAAATCGTATAGAGTTCAGAAAAAAAAGAAGCTGCCTCTAAATACAGCTGCAACTTCGCATGTTTGTTACTTAAACTCTTTATAAGGCCTAATAAGCGATCGATTTATTGATGAGATATGAGTTCTTCCTGTAATGGCAAGAGACGTATCGACATCCTTTAACAGGCTTGCAAGTACCGATTTCACCCCTTGTTTCCCTTCAGTCAAGCCATAGATATATGGCCTACCGATGAGCACCGAGTCAGCGCCTAAAGCAAGAGCCTTTAAAATATCGGGACCTCTTCTTATACCTCCGTCTACTAAAAGTGGTATTCGACCTTGAATTTTATCGGCAATGAAAGCGAGCGCCTCAAGCGAACTCCCCGTGCCATCAAGCTGCCTTCCGCCGTGATTCGACACGATAATTGCATCAATTCCGTATTCAAGTGCTAACAGGGCATCTTCTTCATCCATAATCCCCTTGAGTATGATAGGCAATGTGGTTTGCTGTCTTAACCAGGCCAATCTATCCCATGTTAAGTTTTGTCTTAATAAGATACGCTTAATTGCTGGAATCTGCTCGTTATTCTTTAACTCCCCATCCGGATTATATTTCGCTTGGAAAACAGGGTCTTTAAGAAAGTTGGCTATACCTGCTCCTGTCTCAATCGGGAAATAACGATGATGCATATCTTTTTCCCGCCAGCCAAGCAAGGGCGTATCGACCGTTACAACAATCCCTGCATAGCCAGCTGCTTCCGCACGTGCTACAAAGCTGGCAGCCACATTGTCATCAGCTGGCCAGTACAATTGAAAGTAGCAGGGGGCTCGCCCCTTTATTTCAGCACTGATCTCTTCAAGGGAGAAAGAGGACACGGTACTGGCTACAAAAGGAACCTTCAATTCAGCTGCTCCTCCCGCCGCTGCTAGCTCACCGTCTGGATGAATGATCGTCTGAAAGCCAACAGGTGCTAGCATAAGTGGTGTCTCTAGCTTCTCATTTAGTAAGTGGACAGACAAGTCCCTTTCCGACACATCAGTGAGGATTTTCGGGATAATATCCCACCTACGAAACGCTGCCGTATTTTTAGCCAAAGTTTCCTCTGCCCCTGATCCGCTGGCCACATAATCAAAAGCAGGCGCTGCCAATGTGCGCTTCGCTAATGCTTCCCATTCCTCCACAGTAACTGTATAATCATCAGATACGTCAAAAGCTGTCACGCAGAGTTCCCCCTTTAAATTAGTCCTTCTTTGCTCTAGACGCTAACAAGTTACCAATTGATTGAATCCCTTGGATCAGAACAATTAAAATAATAATAGCTACGTACATCACATCTGTTTCATAACGAAGGTGACCAATACGGTAAGCTAAGTCACCTAACCCTCCAGCAGCCACAAGTCCAGCCATCGCTGTGGCACCAATTAAGCCAATAATAGCAATCGTTAAGCCTAAAATAATCGATGGCTTCGCTTCCCTCACCATGACATGCCATATAATGTGACGGGTTTTAATTCCCATCGCTTCATAAGCTTCTAAAACACCTTTATCCACTTCCAATAAAGCTGATTCCATTAATCGCGCAATATAGGGAGCCGTATAAAAAACGAGCGGGAGGATAACCCCTTTTACGCCGATAGACGTCCCGACTATTAACTTCGTAAACGGCAATAGGAAGAAAAGCAATATAATAAACGGAATTGACCGTAATATATTGATCACGATGTTAAGTGTTAAATACAGCAACCGATTATCCATGCTTTTACCAGGTCGTGTTAAAACGAGTAGAACTCCTAATGGCAACCCAATAACAACCGAAATGGATAATGATATCCCAACCATTTGAAAAGTTTCAATTGTACTCGACCAAAGATCTTCGCCCCATCGATCAAGAAACTCAGGAAAGTGTACAAAAAATTCGATTAAGCCAATCATGACACTGTCACCTCATTTATTTGAACTCCTTCATCACGTAAATACGCAAGGGCCTGATCTGTGTCCACTTTATCTCCTTCAATGTGAGCAATAAGCTTACCGAACGGTTTGTCCTTTAATTGCACAATATTGCCTGATAAAATATTCGTGTGGACATTAAATTTTTTCGAGACAGCTGACAGGGCTGGTTTATTTGCTGATGTTCCTACAAAAGTCAAACTAATAACAGGACCTTTTTGACTTAATTCATCGAGTATGTCGTTTGGAATGTCGTGGGGAAAAATACTTTGAATAAAGCGTTTAGTCGTCTCATTTTTAGCATTGGAGTAAAGCTCAATCACATCTCCTTGTTCAATGATTTCACCATTCTCCATCACAGCCACACGATCACAAATTTTTTGAATAACATGCATCTCGTGTGTAATTAGTAAGATTGTAATACCAAATTCTTTGTTTATTTTTAATAGTAGCTCTAATATGGCATCTGTTGTTTCAGGGTCTAATGCACTGGTTGCTTCATCACTGAGTAAAATGTCAGGCTCATGAGAGAGCGCCCTCGCAATTGCTACTCGTTGCTTTTGACCACCAGACAATTGATTTGGAAAGTCATTTTTCTTGTTCGCCAGGCCGACCACCTGTAAATATTTCTCAACCCGTTTAGGTATCTCAGTTGTAGCCACTCCCGCCAGTTTTAATGGGATGGCAATATTATCATAAACAGTGGCTGTTTTTAACAAATTAAACCCTTGGAAAATCATTCCGATATTTTGCCTATTTGCCCGCAAATCTTCTTTTGACATATCATTTAAATGTTGGCCATTCACGATAACCTCTCCTGAAGTAGGTTTTTCAAGGAGATTTACACAACGGACGAGCGTGCTTTTTCCGGCTCCACTATACCCGATAACACCAAATATTTCGCCTTTCTTCACTTCTAACGACACATTGGCTAAAGCAACTACGTCATCGTGCTTTTTCGTTGAGAACACTTTTGAAATATTGTTAAGTTGTATCACGATAACGACTCCTAACGTTACAAAAATAGTCTTAAGTTAACGTACATTAACTTATGAAGAAATATGACTTTCTACTTAATAAATTTCGTTCTTCTCCCACTAATTGCAGATGAGTGAATCAGGCCTAAACAGAGTTAGTTCTCCTCTCTAGTTTGAGCCGTGAGTTTCACGAACGGCTATTTGTGATAAACGACAGAATGCCCCTCTTGTCGGGACATTCTGCCGGCTTCACTTCTAAATTACCAAGAGGAAACAACTGAACCTGCGAAGTTTTCTTCAATAAATTCTTTCACTTCATCAGATTGATAAATTTCAATAAGTTTAGCGACTACAGCATCATCTTTATTTTCAGCACGGACAGCAATTACATTTACCCATGGCGAATCTTCTGGTTCAATAAACACAGAATCCTCTGTTGGCACATATCCATGCTCAATGGCATAGTTCGTATTAATCGCCGCAGCTTTCACTTCATCTAATTGCCTTGGAATTTGTGATGCTTCTAGTTCTACAAATTCGAGGCCTAATGGATTTTCCTCAATATCACGAACAGTTGCCGCCACACCTGCCTCTTCGTCTAGTGTAATAAGACCAGCGTCTTCAAATAAGATAAGTGCTCGAGCTCCGTTTGTCGGATCGTTCGGAAGACCTATTGTATCGCCTTCTTCAATGTCTGCCACATCATCCACTTCCACTGAGTAGAGCCCCATTGGGAAGTTAACTGTTGTCGCCACGTCTACGATGTCTAAACCTCTGTCTTCTCTAAAGTTTTCAAGGTAAGGTTTATGTTGAAAACTGTTTACATCCAAATCACCTTCATCTAACGCCACGTTAGGCATAACATACTCATTAAATACTTCTACATTAATAGTAAGGCCTTCTTCTTCCGCTAGTTCAGCAACCTTCTCCATGATTTCTTCATGTGGACCTGCTGTGACACCGACTGAAATTTCTTCTTCAGATAAGGCTTCCCCTTCAGAGTTTCCGCCGCATGCAGCGAGTATCCCTAATAATGATACTGTTGTGATTGATAATAGTTTTTTCATGTGTTACATCCCCTTTTCTCTTTGTTTTCTTTTTTACAAGCATTTTAGACGGTGCTGCCGTTGGTTTAGTTGTAACATTCTCGCAAACTATAAAATAAGAATAATAACTGTAAGAATTTAAGATTGGGTATGACTAGAATGTTAACAACTTTTTTCTTAACCATGACTGACAGTGAGGCAAGGGCTGTTACACACTTGATATCACTTGTAATCTCTGTATAGAACAGACCACTCAGGAACAAGGATACTCACACTATCGCGCAGGCATTTTACCTGATTGAATAAACGGAATTTTATAAAAATTAAAAACAGGACACTATCACCCTTTTCCCGTTATTCCTTTAGCTTTATTTTCCTACAGGTAAAATAAAACCCCTTCTTAAATAAAATAAGAAGAGGTTTGCCTAAATCCTGTCTCTTCTTATCTTTTCAAGCTTAACGCTTGCTGGAGTTGGCACATGGACTCGAAAGTCTGTTGCCGAGGCTTCATAGGGCCAGTCCCTCCGCCTCTCTGGATAAGAAAGTGTGTTTAATTGTTTGAGTGTTATCATAACTTTACACAGTGTCAGATAAAATGTCAATTAGTTTTTTAAAATAACGTCAGTTTTTTTAGAATATTAGATCACTTTGTCGAATAATCACCAGTTTAGTCACTTTAACGAGTTGAGCATCCTTTAGTTTTTATACAGCTCGATACGTCTATCATCAAACACTGGAATAGTTTCCCTTACACGATTGACCTCATCAAGATCTACTTCTCCATATAAGATCGTCTCTTCATTGCCTGCCTCTTGAATAATATTTCCCCATGGGCCAATAATCATTGAATTGCCGCCAAAAATGTTATTAGGATCTGAACCAACTCTATTACAAGCCACAACAATACATTGATTTTCTATCGCTCTACTCACTAAGAGAGCACGCCAATGATCAATTCGTGCCTCTGGCCATTCAGCCACAACAAATAATAGCTTCGTGTTTTGCAGCATATGGGTACGAATCCATTCAGGAAAACGGATATCGTAACAGATGACGCCAGCACACAAATGGCCGTCTAGCTTAAACAGACCATCGTCATTACCTTGTTCGAGGTATTTTTCTTCATTCATTAGACGGAAAAGGTGTGCTTTACTATATTCTTTTACGCGCTTTCCTTTACGATCAACGACGAGCATTGTGTTTGTTATAGTATCACCGCTTTTTTTGGCGATTGAACCGGCAACAATATGAACGTCATATGTTTTAGCTAACGTTGAGATAAACGTCCAAGTCATCTCACCTTCGTTATCACCAATACGATCTAAATCAGTTAAATCATAACCTGTGGTCCACAACTCAGGTAGGACAATGACGTCCGCACCGCTTATTTCAACTGCTTCTCGGCAGCGCTCACTCACCTTATTGTAGTTAGCTTCAGGCTGACCAAAGGCAATATCCATTTGAATAAGTGCTATCTTTAAGGCCATTTCCCTCTCCCTCTCTTAACAACCAGTGTAAGTTGCTTTCATTCATATATGTTCGTAACGCTATTACTTAGCCAAGTTAAAGTAAGACTGAATGAAGTCTTCCAATTGACTCATCGCTGTCATTACAGCTTCCGCTGATGAGTTTTTCATAAAGTGAATGGATTCACCTTCTTTTGTAGCTGCTAATGCTGTTTTATTAAAAGCCTTAGCTAAATCTCCAGACACGTTAAGGTCAGCCAGACTAACAGGTAAGTTTAATCTCTTATAAAATGGCAATAATGTTGTGACTTCTTCAAAGTTCTTATCCAAAACCAGTTGAACAAGAATGCCGTAAGCCACTTTATCACCATGTAAGCAAGAATGTGTTGCAGGAATGGTTGTTAAGCCATTATGAATAGAGTGAGCACCGGCAATTCTGCCATAGCGGTCCCCGTACCCACCAACCATCCCTCCTGCCATAATAATCGTTTCTATCACACGGGTAAAAGACGATGTAACTGATTTTTCCTCCAACGCCTTAATGGCAGCCATTCCTTCTTCGAGAAGGACATCTCGACATAATTGTGCAGCCTGTATAGAGACCTCTATAGCAAGAGGCTTAGGCTCTACATCTCGGATAAGCACCTCCGCTTCATACCACTTAGCCAGCGTATCCCCTATCCCAGCCCTTAAATAGTCTTTAGGTGAGTGAATGATAATCTCCGGATCTACAGCAACCATGAACGCATTGTGAGAAAAGATTTCATAGTTAATAAAATTCCCATCTTCGTCATAGAAAACACTCAGAGGCGTCCAAGGCGCACAGTTAGATGCTAAGGTCGGGACAAGAATATAAGGTTTTCCTACTGTATGGGCTATCGCTTTAACGAGGTCTAATACCTTCCCTCCTCCTACACCTATTAAATAATCTGCTTGTTTAGCGAGGACAGCCTGCTCCATTCGGGCAACTTCCTCCTTTGAACACTCTCCACCATATAGCATGTGAGTAAGCATGAGATCCAGCGATGCAAACTTATCGTGAGCAGCTTCCCATGACTTCCTACCATGAATAACTGCCCCTTTCTTAAAGCCTTGCTTTTTTATCGCATCTTCCATCCTAATTAACGCCCCTGCTTCACACACATATATATTCGGTGCACCTTGTACAGTTATCTGCCTCACACTTTTCACCTCTACAATCAATTAATCTCATTATATTTTCTCTTCGATACATGAATAATTATGCAAATTATGACACTAGTGTACGTAACGTGTCAAGATTTCAACTTTGCCACTTCTCTCCTTTACCAAAATAACGTACAATGTCTATTATTAAGTATAATTGCTCGTTAAGCTTTTTGTATTGGCCACTTGCCGTTACAGACATCCGATTAGAGTCTATAAATAATGGAGTGTGACACTTATGAGACATTTTGAACCTTCTGATACGGTCAAAAGATTACCTGAACAGTTTTTCGCTAAGCTTGTAAAAAAAGCCCATGATTTAACAAAGGCTGGACATGATGTGATTAATCTCGGTCAAGGAAACCCAGATTTACCAACCCCATCCCACATTGTTGACGAGTTGAAGTATGCAGCCGATAATCCTGATTTTCATAAGTATTCTCCCTTTCGCGGTCAACTATTTTTAAAAGAAGCGATCAGTGATTTTTACAAAAAAGAGTACAATGTCTCACTAGATCCCGCACGAGAAGTGGCTATTTTAGCAGGGTCTAAAACGGGGTTAGTCGACTTAAGCCAATGCCTATTGAATCCTGGAGACTTAGCCCTGCTCCCTGACCCCGGCTATCCTGATTACATGTCCGGAATCGCTATGGCCCAAGCATCTACGTCATTTATGCCCTTACAAGCAGAACATGATTTTCTGCCAGACTACGCTAGCCTTTCTCCAGACATTTTAGATCGGGCGAAATTAATGTTTTTAAATTATCCAAATAATCCTACAGCTGGGATGGCAACACCGGCTTTTTTCAATAAAACAGTAGACGTTGCTAAAAAGCACCATATATGCGTCTGCCATGATTTCGCTTATGCTGCTATCGGGTTTGACGGTGAAAAACCACAAAGTTTCTTACAATCTGAAGGGGCAAAAGAGATTGGCATTGAAATGTATACCTTGTCTAAAACATTTAATATGGCGGGGTGGCGCGCGGCCTTTGCTGTCGGCAATCCCTCTGTCATCGAAACAATCAACCTTATGCAGGACCATAAATATATGAGTTTATTCGGTGCTGTGCAGCAAGCTGCTATGCACGCTTTAGCCAACCCTCAGGATACTGTCCGACAACTCGTCTCCACGTATGAAAAACGACGGGACCTCTTCATTGATGCTTTACGACGAACCGGTTGGCACGTGCCAGCTCCAAAAGGGACATTTTTTGCTTGGCTGCCTGTTCCGGATGGCTACTCATCAGAAGAATTTGCTGATGTTTTATTAGAAAGAGCCCACGTGGTCGTGGCGCCAGGGGTAGGCTTTGGTGATCATGGTGAAGGGTTCGTTCGTGCTGGACTTGTGGCTGATGAAGAGCGTCTCCTTGAAGCCGCTGCACGCATTGAAAAACTAAATCTCTTTTAATCGTTCCTTAGCAAAAAACCTTGGGCGTGAGTGATGATAAACTGCCCCAAGGTTTTTTCTTTAATTAGATTTTCCTCATTTTAATCTCACTAACTAAATGGTGTTTCCCTTTTTTTAAAATTAAATCTGCTCGATGACGAGTAGGTAAGATATTCTCATGTAAATTTTTTCTGTTTATATTATCCCATATGCTCTTTGCCGTTTCAAAAGCTTCTGTATCACTGAGGCCAGCATATTTTTTAAAGTAAGAGGCCGGGTTCCTAAAAGCTGTTTGTCGCAACGTTTTAAACCGTTCAACATACCAATTTAAAATGTGAGTTTCATCTGCATCTACAAAGATAGAAAAGTCGAAGTAATCCGACACATACACCAAATCATCATAGACATTCCCTGAACTCTTAGGAGGCTGCAAGACATTAATACCCTCAATGATGACAATGTCCGGCTGCGAAACGACCTGCTTTTCGTCCGGTACAATATCATAGGTTATATGAGAGTATACCGGGGCCTCTACAGTGGATTTTCCTGATTTTAATTCCTCTAAAAATGATAATAGGGCGTGCACGTCGTAGCTTTCTGGAAAGCCTTTTTTATTCATGATTCCTCGCCGTTCCAATTCAGCATTCTCGTAAAGAAAGCCGTCTGTCGTCACGAGGTCCACATTGGGATGGTGGTCAAAGCGGGATAGCAGGGTGTGTAGCACCCTGGCAATGGTACTTTTACCCACAGCAACACTTCCGGCAATCCCTATAATATAAGGTACTTTCCTTTCCTGTTTGTGCAAAAACACGTAGCGGCTGCGGTATAATTCTTGCGATGCAACAGCATGAAGGTTAATCAATCGTGTCAGAGGTAAGTATATATCCGCTATTTCCTGCATATTAAGAACATCATTAACCCCTTTCAGACGTTCGATCTCTGCCGGGGTGATTTCCATAGGATAAGACTGCCGGAGCTTTGCCCATTCTTCTCTGGAAAACGTCATAAAAGGCGTTAAATTTTCTATCGTTCCCATCGACATCGGTGCACCTTCTTTATTACTCAGTTTTTGGATAAAAATCAACCGCTATTAACACCGACTGCCATCAAAATGGACCCTATTTATCGCTTATTCATGGCATTCTCTTGTTTACTACGGCTTATATTAACAAGGTATTGAACAACATATCTACAATTTACTGAAATCGTTTACTAGATTATAACATGTTTTAATCTCATGTCGAGATTTTTGCTTCGTTTCAAATGCCGTTTAATGGTTACCACTTACCACCTACATTTCCCCTATTTATCTTATCATCTTGCTAAGTTTCTTGAGTTCTCTAGCTACTTCAACTAACTATTTTAATGGAAGTCATTTTGCACTACTGCCCCTTATTTGTGACATACAGTGTTATGTCACATATAAAATTCTTCATTTCTAAGAATAGAGTCACGCCTAGCATCAGAGACTACTAACAAAAACGACAGAAAGCAGGGAAGGCCAATGACTAACGAACATTTATCTCAGTTACCTGAGGACCCTTCATCATACTGGATTGCATCTACTTCTTTTACTAATACTGAACCATTACATGCAAACGTTGAAACTGACGTTGTCGTTGTAGGTGCCGGTATTACTGGTATTACAGCTGCCTATTTACTTGTCCAAGAGGGGTTTGATGTGATTTTACTTGATGCAGATAAAGTCTTACATGGTACAACTGGACACACCACTGCAAAGATTACAGCGCAGCACGACTTGTTTTATCATGAACTCATTAAGCATACGAGCATTGACAAAGCACGCACCTATTATAACGTAAATGAGGAGGCAAAAAAATTCATCGAAACGATTGTACGCACTCATAAGATAGAATGTGGTTTTGAGACCCACGATGCCGTTCTTTATGCCACTTCATCTCAAGGTTCTACCGCGCTCCAAAAAGAAATAAAAGCCTATGAGACATTAGGAATTCCTCACGAGAGACGCTCTGAGGTTCCTTTCAATGAACCTATACAGGCAGCTTTAGCTATGATAGGGCAAGCTCAATTTCACCCTTTACACTACTTAACTTTTTTGTTGGAGGAATTTAAAAAACGTGGTGGAAAAGTATATGAAAACACAGCAATAACCGGAATGGTAGAAGGAGATCGACCTGTATTAGAAACGCGACAAGGCCATTATCTTATTAGCGATTTCGTCCTGTCATGTACTCACTTTCCATTTTACGACGCTAATAACTATTATTTTACGAAAATGCACGCTGAGCGCTCGTATGTTATTGCCGCTAAAGCTCCTAACATTCAAGGCATGTATTTAAGTGTCGACACCTCCCTTCCAAAACGTTCAATTCGTTCCGCTACTATTGAGGAAGATAATTATTTACTTATCGGTGGAGAAAGCCATAAAACGGGGCAAGGTAAGGATCAATTTGATCACTATAAGGCACTTCAATCCTATGCGGAGCGTGTTTTTAGCGCCACTGAATTTCCTTACCGCTGGTCAGCACAAGACTTATACACATTGGATAATATTCCTTATGTAGGTGTTCTCACGGACAATGAACCTAACACCTTTGTGGCCACTGGATATCGAAAATGGGGGATGACAAGCGGGACTGCTGCCGCTATTATGCTTAAAAATTACGTAGTGGGTAATGAAACGGAGGAAATGGCCTTATTCGATCCTAACAGATTCTTAATTAATCCGAGCTTAAAGCACTTCTTAAAGCATAATTCTGATGCGACGATGCATTTTTTCACAGATAAGCTTAAGCCTGCTCCGAAAAAAATTGACGATATTGCTGTTGGAGAAGGAGGGATTGTTTCAGTTAACGGGAGACGAGCAGGCGCTTATCGTGATAAAAATGGGGACATGCACGTCGTTGATACAACGTGCACACACTTAGGGTGTGAGGTGCATTGGAACAACGGTGATCGAACATGGGATTGCCCTTGCCATGGCTCTAGGTATGACGTTAATGGTCGGGTTATTGAAGGTCCTGCTAACGAACCATTAAAACCATTACCCGAATAACTGTACATTAAGTTAAGGGGTAAGACACCAAACTGCTTCCTGTTACCTCATGTGAGTGCTTGTGATGAGATATGATTAAACTGATAATCACTAGGGTAAAGAATGTATAACATTCCGTTTCGCCTCTTCATGTGATTATCATTAAATATTTCGAAAGGGGTGCCTCATGAGGTATAAACGACAAGAAGCGATGCGATGTGAATTTAGACACCCACTTGATACAACTTTCTTTATAAGTTCATTGAATGGGAAACCTTATCGCTCTTCTCAAGCTAAAGGGACGATTCTAAATGCCAGTTTAGGTGGTCTACGCTTAAAAACGCCTCTTGACCTTCCTGTTAATAAACAGTTAGAAGTGACATTCACATTCACTATTGCACACTGCTTTCTAACCGTACAGGGGCGTCCTCTTTGGAAAAAACGTGATGAAAATGCCTTTATTTATGGGATCAAACTTACCACCGACACACATGAAAAAGACATGCTAACAGCGCTAAAAGCTTATAACAAATGCCATTAATAACACCGCTATCCACCTGAACTCTTTAAACAAGTTTAGTCTGTTTGTACATATGGGAATAGATTAGGAGAAACTTTTTAAGGAGGCTAATGATGACTAAGAAGATATTGATGGTGTTAACGAGTCATTCAACAATTAATGACCAAGCTACTGGCCTATGGTTAGAAGAATATGCTGCACCTTATGCCACATTTGTTAAACACGGCTTTGATGTGACTGTTACAAGTATTGATGGCGGGCAAGTCCCCCTTGACCCGAACAGTCTGCCTGATGAGGAAAAATTTGAATGGCAAGAAGCACAATCAAAGCTTAGTAATACAGAGAAGTTATCGGATAAACATATCTCTGGGTTTGATGCTGTCTTTATACCTGGTGGTCACGGCACCGTTTTTGATTTTCCTGAAAATGAAATGCTGAAAAGACTCCTGCAAGAACACGCAGAAGACGGGACGATTCTTGCATCGGTTTGTCATGGACCGAGTGCGTTTGTTAATGTTACGTACAAAGATGGCACCCCTCTCGTCCAAGGGAAAAAAGTAACGGCCTTTACGAATGAGGAAGAACGAGAAATGCAATTAGATGATGCTGTTCCTTTCTTACTTGAATCAGAGTTAAAAGCCCGTGGTGGCAAATTTGTTCGCGGTGATAAGTGGAGCGATTATTCAGTGCATGACGGTCAGCTTATTACTGGTCAAAACCCAATGTCCAGTCAAAGCACAGCCGATAAAGTGGTTGAAGCTTTACGTGACTAAATGTAAGTTTCGGTAAGTGATATAGGCGTCTCCCCCTTCTTAACATTTGCTTGTTTGTTGATAACCTATTATCAACATGTGGGGAGACGCTTTTTGCGTGGCGTCACTTGGGGGAATTAACAGTGCCGGCTTATAAAGCATCATGCTAAAAGAGGATATGACTACTCAAATCGAAGGGACAGAAGAAAGCATCTCCTGCCCCAAATATTCCCTCTATTTTTGTCTATTCATATCCGAATGAGCTAGCTAGTCACAAGCTTTTGTTACCTATCCTTATTTTGCTCCGCTTATAACTTAAATGAACTTTTTAACTCAACAATTCGGTTGAAGACAAGCTTATCTTCATGAGAATCTTTCGGATCAACGTTAAAATAACCATGGCGGAAAAATTGGAATTTATCATTCCCTTTGACATCAGCCATGTTCGGCTCTACATAGCCATGGACAACGTCCAGTGACTCAGGATTAACAGCACCAAGGAAGTCGTCACCGCTTTTTTCATCATCAATTAAGGAATTATATAAACGGAATTCGGCTTCTTTCGCATGAGTTGCTTCAACCCAATGAAGTGTCCCTTTCACTTTACGTCCTGTAAAACCACTGCCGCTCTTCGTCTCTTGGTCATACGTACAACGAAGCTCAATGACATTGCCTTCCTCGTCTTTAATGACTTCCTCACATTTAATAAAGTAAGCATGCTTTAACCGCACTTCATTACCTGGAAAGAGGCGGAAGTATTTTTTCGGCGGGTTCTCCATAAAATCACTTTGCTCAATATAAATTTCTCGCGAAAAAGGAATTTGTCTTGTCCCCATCGCTTCATTCTCAGGATTAATCTCAGCATCCAACCACTCCACTTCCCCTTCTGGGTAGTTCGTAATAACTACTTTGAGCGGTTTTAAAACGGACATCGTGCGCGGTGATTGTAATTTTAAATCTTCACGAACAAAATGCTCTAGCATGCGTACGTCTACAAGATTGTCCGCTTTACTTACACCGATCTCTCGGCAAAATGTTTTAACAGAATCAGCGGTAAACCCACGGCGTCTTAAACCTGACAGGGTAGGCATTCGCGGATCGTCCCAACCATCCACATAGCCTTCATCCACGAGCTGTTTCAATTTACGCTTACTCATGACGGTATTCGTCAAATTCAATCGAGCAAATTCAATTTGTTTCGGTGTGCCTTCTATTTCCGTATGTTCCACAACCCATTCATATAATGGACGTTGATCCTCAAACTCTAGCGTACAAATGGAATGTGTCACACCTTCAATGGCATCTTCAAGTGGGTGCGCATAGGAATACATTGGATAAATACACCATTTGTCACCGGTATTATGATGTTCAGTATGAGAAATCCGGTAAATAACTGGGTCTCTCAAGTTGATGTTCGGTGACGACATGTCTATTTTTGCTCGCAGTACTTTTTCTCCGTTAGCAAATTCACCTTTTCTCATTTTTTCAAAAAGTGCAAGGTTTTCCTCAACACTCCTGCTTCGTGACTCACTTTCTTTGCCTGGCTCAGTTAAGGTACCACGATACTGACGAATTTCCTCCTGTGTTAAATCCTCTACATATGCGAGCCCTTTTTTTATAAGTAAAACGGCACGCTCGTACATCTCTTCAAAATAATTAGACGCATAAAATAAGCCGTCCCATTCATAACCAAGCCACTGAATATCTTGTTTAATGGCGTCCACAAACTCTTGGTCCTCTTTCAATGGATTGGTATCATCAAACCGGAGATTCGTCTTACCGTTAAATGCATCCGCCAACTCAAAGTTTAAGACGATAGACTTGGCATGACCGATGTGCAAGTACCCATTCGGTTCTGGTGGGAACCGTGTGACTACATGGTCGTATGTTCCTTTATCCAAGTCCTCTTGCACAATATACTTAATGAAATGTGATGAATTATTTACGTTTTCACTCATGTCTCTACACCTTTCTACTACAGAAGTTCTGTTCCTAATTATTAACAGTTATCACACTACAATAACACTATACTAAATAACACTGTGAAAAAAGACTCATGCATAGGTCTTCCGCTCCTGACGAACGCTTTTCATAGGGCTCGTCTGCAATTACCCTTCACATCTCGTTGGCCTTCTCCTCTTTGGAATCACTGTCTTTCTCTGCAGTCCATTGCTTTTTTAAAAGCCCCTGTGATTTAGAGTATTTAACGTTAAACATTCAATTGTACAGTTATTCAGTTTAGATGTTTATAACTTCTGATTAAAATCGCTATTCCAAACAAAGATAGAAGTAACTAGTCTGTTTAGATAACATGTCTATTATTCGTTATATCATAAATGAGACTGGATATCTATGGATGACCTGACTTTTCACTCATTACTTAATCTAAGTTATTTCTTCTTTGGAAGCTCCCTCCTCTAAAAGACCTAATCATCCACTAATTATCCATGACTTAAAGATAGGACTTACAAGCAATTAATGGCATATTTTGTGACAAATGTGTAAATGTATTGATTACTTTAGTCCTATTATGATACTTTTAATTATGTTCAATATAACACCATAATAATGGGCAAACCTGTTGAAAAGCAGGGACGCAAAGCTCCAGGTCTAACGCTTCTAAAAAGTTAAGATGGCTGAGCTGCTTAACATATTAGCGTTTTACGTATGTTACCCGCATCCCCATTATTAAAGTGGGGATATTTTTATGTTTAAAAATATGATTGGAGGTTACTGAATGAAGTCACTTAATGACGTGCAAAAACTTTTTCCCAGTGAAGATGGCAATCGTGAAAGTAGAGAGAATTTCCTGCAATTAATTACCACTCTTCTAGAAAAAATGGATGGGATGAAGCGGCCAGATTACGCTAGCTTAGGACATGAGAAACAGCGTGAAACAAATTTTTATCAGCAGCTCATTCAAACAGCTGAAGTACCCCTACAGGGGGAGAGTTTCTCTCACTTAGTAGACAGTATGACAAGTTTAATGGCAGGCCATCCCTATCATTCCCGGTATTTTTTGACGAATGTTCTCCCAATGGCAAGTATTCCTGGGCTCATTGGTCAACTCACAGCATCCCTTTTAAACGGGAATAATTTATGGGATGTTTATGGCCCGGCCGGTGCGGAAGCAGAAACGAAAGTCATTGCCATGATGTCCCGTATTGCCGGCTTTGATGTCAATGAGAGCTGGGGATATACAACATGGGGCGGACAAGGAGCTGTCTTTACGGGACTCCGTCTTGCTATTGCAAAACATTGTCCTGATGCAGTAGAACACGGTGTTCCTGACAATCTGTATGTGTTCTCCTCCGAGCAAGCCCATTATAGCTTAATTAAATCAGCTGAAGCCACTGGTATTGGGCGAAGTCATGTGATTAAGGTCCGTACAAAGCGAGATCATTCTATGGATGAACAAGATCTTGCCTCTAAAATGACAAAGGTGATTGAAGAAGGAGGTAAACCTGTTTACGTTGTGGCTACAACTGGTACAACTGACAACTTTGGTATTGACAATATTCAGGCAATCAAAGATACGGCAAATGCCCTTACAGATATGCATGGCTTACCTCCTGTTCATATTCATGCTGACTCAGCTCTCGGAGGATTCTATGCCTTTTTTAACGCGTACGATTTTAAGGTAAATCCGTTAAACTTTGAGGAAAAGGTGCTTACTGGATTGCAGATAATCACCTCTAAAATGCAGCATTTACACTTGGCTGACAGCTTATGTTTTGATTTCCAAAAGCTCGGTCAAACACCTTATGCAACCAGTCTTTTCTTAGTGAAAAACAAAGAAGATTTGTCATTAATTGATTTAGATGCTGCCGAATCACCATATGTCGGTGACAGAGGTTACGGTGACTATCACACAAGCTACACATTAGAGTGCTCACGAATGGCCAGCTCCATTGCTATTATGGCAGCGTTACAGCTTTTCGGGGTAGAAGGCTATCAAATATTGTTGGCAAACTATGTAAAAGTCAATCTTGTTTTTCGTGAAAAGCTTCAAGCAGCTTTACCTAAGTTATGTGTCACGAATCCATTAAACCCCGGTCCTGTGACAGCCTTTAGGTTGTATAGCAAGACAAACAATTGGGAGATGGAAGTAGATGGCCAGTTAACAAGAGAACAAATAATGGAAACAAATAAAAGAAATGAAGCCCTATTCGAATATTTCGGTGCCCATAGAGCCCGTATTTTCCTAGGTGACACAAAGAAATTTGATCTTGTCCCATGTAAAAATGATGGGGAGTTACAGCCGGTTTACGTCTCTAAGTTTTTTACAATCTCACCTTATACGGAAACAGATCACATTCCTGACGTGATCACCTTTATACAAGAAGCTGTAGAAGCAACTAAATCAACAGAAAGTGAGGTAACGTTATCATGTTAAATGTTTCATCATCGTTATTTAAAAAGTTTCTTCTTGGTATCATGGGCCCTATGATTCTCTTTGCTCTCATCTTTAGCAGTGTAATATATTACTTTTCCAACCAATTAATTGATGATTATGTGATTCCTAGTTTTGAAGACGCCTTGACAGTGAATATGAGCCTGATGAACGATAGCATTGACAGTCAATTAGTCCAAGCGGCTCATGAAGGTGACAGCAACGCCCTTGCAGAACTTCAGAGTGAACTTAACAGGTTCCAAGAGTCTTCAGGTATAGCAAATGCTTACGTATTGGGTCAATCAGGTAATGAAGAGTATATCATTGCCTTAAGCCAATACGATGAGACGATGGAGGCTTACACTTTCTCCGATGATATGCGCACAGCTATGGGAGGAACAAATGCTATAAGTGAGATCTATGAAGATGAATTCGGAACATTTAAATCTTATTTCTCACCAGTTGAAGGAACGGAGGCCATTTTTGGATTAGATCGTGATGCCTCATTTGTGAGTGCAGCTAGTACCCGTGGAATTATCATATCTCTCATCCTAGCTGGCGGTATGATTATCGCATCTATCGTGATTTCTATTATCATTACTCGTAAAATCAGCCTACCTGTTACAGCACTGGCAGATCATGCAGAAAAAGTAGCACAAGGTAACTTAAACATTGAAGATATTCAAGTCACGTCTAAAGACGAGTTAGGCCAGCTATCGGAGCATTTTAATAAAATGGTTCGTGATTTACGTATGATGATTTCCCAAGTGGGGGATAAAGCTACCCAAGTGGCTGCCACATCGGAAGAGCTTTCTGCAAGTTCCGAACAGACGAGTGAATCCGTCTCTCATGTAAGTGAAACGATTCAAATGATCGCATCCTCATCAGGGGATCAACAAGAACGTATGGAAGGCTTAAATGATTATTGTAAAGCTTTGTCCATTGAGATGGGCGAAGTAGCCAATGAAGCGGCAACCACAGCTCAAATGTCAGAAGAAACGGCTCATGCTGCTAAAGAAGGCGCTACTTCTATCGATCAAGCGATAACCCATATGACGGCGATTAACGAGCATGTTAGCCAATCTGCAGATGTTGTCTCAAAGCTGCAAGAAGAGTCACGTGCCATTGGTGAAATTGTAACGATCATTACTAGTATTGCCGACCAGACGAACCTCTTAGCTCTCAACGCCTCAATTGAAGCAGCTCGAGCAGGAGAAAATGGGAAAGGCTTTGCTGTCGTAGCTGATGAAGTACGAAAATTAGCTGAAGAATCTGGAACTGCCGCTAATCAGATTAAAGAAAAAATCGAACAAGTACAAAATCAAGCTATCGCTTCTGTTGAAACTATGACTGAAGGGTATCAAGCTGTGAAGGAAGGTACTGAAGCTGTTAATCAAGCTAATGAATCGTTTGAAAGAATTGAAAAAACAGCGATCGATTCCTCTACCAGAGTTAATAGCATTAAAGAAGCATTGGCCATGATGGACGAAGCTATTTCCGTGAACGTTAAAACCATTTCTGAATTAACAGAAATATCCAACAATGTTTCCAGTAGTATTCAAAGCGTTTCTGCAACGAGCGAAGAACAAACTGCTATTATGGAAGAAGTGGCTAGTGCCTCTGAATCATTGTCTAAAATGGCCGAACAATTACAACATTCGGTTCAAAAGTTCAATACAGAGAACAAATGATAGCATTGAAAACCTTAAAAAACCTAGCACGGGCAAAGTCGCCTCAGCTAGGTTTTTTGGTGGCTAAACTCATATTAACGTCATGCTGTCAAACCCGCATAAGACTTATTCTTCCTCCCAGTAACCAAGTCGTTTAATGATAGCGACTTTTAGATAATTCCCCTCTGGATAGTTTTGATTTATTCGATAATCTTCTGGAAGACTATGTGATTCTAAAATTTTATAGCCAATCCCTTCTTCTCTAAATGACTGGTCGATAACTCTACGAAATTTTTTTCGACTCACACCAGCATGGTTCATAGAGGCAACTATAATACCATCCTCTTCAGTGAGACGAATAGCTTGCTGCAATAATCCTAAATAGTCTTTTGCAGCGCTAAATGTATATTTTTTAGATCTTGCAAAGCTAGGCGGGTCTAAAACAACCAGTCCATAACGATCACCCCTCTTCTCTGCCCGTTTGAAAAAGGCGAACACATCCTCAACAATAATACCCTGGGTGGAAGGGTCCACATTATTAAGATTAAATTGTTCAGCCGTTTTCTCTCGACTTCGGTTTGCTAAATCGACACTTGTTGTTTTTTCAGCCCCTCCTAACGCCGCAAATACTGAGAAGGCACCTGTATATGAGAATGTGTTAAGGACTGTTCGACCTTTTGCATACGTATTAAGTAACGCTTCACGAACGTGTCGTTGATCCATGAACACCCCGACCATTGCACCTTCATTTAAATAAACAGCAATGTTCACATCGTTCTCTTTCACAACAAGTGGGAACTCTCCTCTTTCCCCCATAATAAAATCATCATCTTCTACATATTTCCCCTCGGTGGCAAATCTTTTTTTCTCATAGATACCCCGATAAGCCATATGAGACGCGAGAACCTCAACAATCTTCTTTTTAAAGCGATAAATCCCCTCACTGTACCAATTTATCAAATAGAAGCCGTCAAAATAATCGATTGTTAAGCCGCCAATGCCATCCCCTTCTCCGTTAAATAAGCGAAAAGCAGTAGTAGGCTCGTCTTCAAAAAACGGACGCCTTCTTCCAAATGCCTTGATCAATTTACGTCGGAATAACCCGTCATCAACAGCTTCATCTTTCTTATCGGTGACAATCCAGCCAAGCCCTTTATTTTGGAGACCATAATAACCTTTCCCAATAAATGTCCCTTCTTCATCGATAACAGTCAGTATTTGCCCCTCTTCTACAAGCTTTTCTGGATTAACAACTGCTTCTTTAAGTAATAGTGGATAGCCAGATCGATATTTCTTTGAAAAACGCATGTTTATTTTAATGGTTGTTTCCATTCGTATGTCCCTCCGTTCATCAACGTCTATCATACAAAACTTTTTCAGTAAAAGGAAGGAACGGTGACAGTAAACTTGTTTCAGCAAGCCAAAGCATTGAGGAATCAGATGGTGTCTCAGCGCCGCCTGATTAAAAATTCCCACCTACACTACATGTTGAGATAAGGCTATAACCGTTCAATCATTTGGATTAATTCGTTCTTACTTACTTTTTTCTCCCGGTTATGCTACAGTAAATTGTTGAGTAACTCGTATTTTCACAAAGGTATAAACCTTAAAATAAAGGAAAGCGCCACCGCTTCATAACATCATATTTTTCAATTAAGGAGGAATTGCAATGGCTCACAGCCGGGAAGAAGAAGTTCAATTATTAGGTAACACACAGGTGGAATATAAAACTGACTACGCACCAGAGATTTTGGAAGCTTTTGAAAACCGACATCCGCACCGCAACTATTTTGTAAAATTCAATTGTCCTGAATTTACAAGTCTCTGCCCAAAAACGGGACAACCTGACTTTGCCACAATTTATATCAGTTACATCCCTGATAAAAAAATGGTGGAAAGTAAATCATTAAAGCTTTATTTATTTAGCTTTAGAAATCATGGGGATTTTCATGAGGATTGCATGAATACGATTCTTGATGACCTCGTGTCATTAATGGACCCTCGCTATATTGAAGTATGGGGTAAGTTCACCCCTCGTGGCGGTATTTCCATCGACCCTTACGTTAATTATGGGAAACCCGATTCAAAATGGGAAGCTTTTGCAGAGCAACGCTTGCTTCAGCATGATCTCTATCCTGAAACGATTGATCATAGGTAAGTTCTTATAATGTTTATCAATACTACAAGAGACTGGGCTACTATACGCCACTCTCTCGTTTGCCTCTATAATATGTAAAGCCCGCTGCATCCTTATACAAGGAGATAGCGGGCTTTTCTATAGTTATTTAGGTGCAACAATTGCTTTTAATGCTTCGTTCTTTTCACGATAAAGCCATTTGAATAATAGTGTCTGCATGATGAGGAAAAGTCCACCCACAGACCAATATAAAGGTAGAGCCGCAGCCACATTGAATGAAAACATGCCCATCATAACTGGTGTGATATAACCTAGTATCGCCATTTGTTTTTGTTGAGCTGGATCCATGCCTTTTTGCGACACTTTAAACTGTATGAGATAAACCCCAGCTGCAATAAACGGTAGAATCATATCCGTTTCCCCTAGGTTAAACCATAAGAAGGTTTGCTGTGCTATTTCAGGTGTTCTCATAATCGCCCAGTAAAACCCGATAAGAATCGGAAATTGAATCAGCATCGGCAAACATCCCATTGAAGTTAAAGGGTTAAAGTTATGCTTTTGGTATAGAGCCATCATTTCCTGCTGCATTTTTTGTTGGTCTTCCCTGTTTTTCTTATCTTTATATTTTTTTTGCACCTCGTCCATTTCTGGCTTCAGCACAGCCATTTTTTCCCGCATTGTCAATTGATTATTATATTGCTTCATCATAAGCGGCAACAGGCACAACCGAATAATAAACGTCATAAAAATAATCGATAAGCCGTAGCTCCCATTAAAAATACCAGCGAGAAATTTAATCGCAAATGAGAATGGAAAGACAACAAAATGATTAAAGAATCCTGCTGTTTCAGAATCGATAGGCTCAGTGCTTGCTTGACAGCCACTCAGCGTCAGCATCATTAATACGGCTGCTGCAATGAGGACAATGGCCTTTTTATGACGAGTGAATACAGATATTTTTCCCACGTAAATCCTCCTCGAAGTGTTAGTAATCGGCTTTTCTTCGAGGATAGATAGTCGGAATCATCTTCAGGGCCTTCCTTCCGGCCAGTCATTTTCGTCAACCATGACAGGCGGGCACCGCGCCGATCTTCCAGCATTTTTTCTGGAAGCAGCTGTGTATGCCATGACGGTAACTTTTTTTGCATGATAAACCGACCAGCGGCAGCTGAATCATGAGCCATGAAACGAATCATATGGGCCCCAGCAAAAGTCATATATAAACTAACGGTAATGAGGACAGGAAGAAAATCTTGATAAAATTCTACCATCATCTGTATTCACCTCCTTTAATTATGATCAAAACAGTTACGCGTGTGCAACCGTTAGTATTAAAACGTCTATCAACCAAACTTATTATCGTTGATTTTCTAGAAAAAGTCAAAGCATGATTTGTGACAATCTCAGCCATGCATGCGTAAAATCTTTCTTACCATATGTCAATTTAAGGGAGCGTAAAAGCCTCTGTCTCAGGTAGGCCATTAGTCTTATAATGAGGATATATAATTAATTATTTGTGTGGTTAAGCTGGCGTTAAAATACTCCTACTAGCCGCGAAGGAGATTACATGATTAAACTTATTTTAAGTACTATTATCATCATTGTCATGATCTGTTTATCACCTGTTTTTATTTGGTCGTTGTCAAGCGAGCGACCTCTTGATGTAGCGATTATTAATAAAACTGTTCCTGATGAAAGCTATCGAGAGCACCAAAGTATTAGCTGGCTTTTGAACCATCACCGTTTTACACACTCAAACGGCCAACGTTACACAATTGCCGAAGACTACATCGGATTGAAGCCAAATGAAGAGGAAGAGACCTTTGAGGTTACGCCCTTCCCTGGAAATTTAAATGAAAAAGATTTGATCTATGTGGCGGATACGTACGGAGTTTATCAAGATGAGGTGCCGTGGTACGAAGAGGAGGCAGAAAACGATGCCGCCCCTCCTACTCTCATAAGCGGCGGCTTACAACTTGATGAGTGGAAGTTAATTAAAAATGCCGTTGAACAACACGGGACAAATCTCGTTATGGAATTTAATTCGTTTGCATCTCCAACGAGTGCCGACGTTAGGGAAAGTGTGACGAGTTTTTTGCAGGTTGATTGGTCAGGTTGGATAGGGCGGTATGCCATTGATCTGTCCACAGAAACAGGTGAGGTTCCCCAATGGCTCATATCTCTTTACGAAGGCGAAGAAAACAATTGGGATTATCATGGTGAGGGATTCATTCTTATTAATGAATTTACAAACGATGTGGTCGTCCTTTCACAGGAAAATGGCGATGTAAACACCTCTGATATTCGTTTATCTTTCACTGACAGAGGGAAAGACATGTTTGATTTAACTGTGAGTCAGCCTTATCAAAATTGGTTTGACATCCTTGAACCTGAATCTGAAGAACACATCCTCGCCTCATATGAGTGGGACTTGGCAGATCACACAAAACAAACATTAGCTGACATAGGAATTCCAGCTTCCTTCCCGGCTATTCTTCACCATCATGTAAATGACGCGAATGTTTTTTATTTTGCCGGTGATTATGCTAATATGACTGCCATTCCATCTTTTTATCAAGCAAAAGGGGTTCAGCAGTTAAAAGGGCTTCTAGCTTCAGAGCAGTTTTCTGTTGAGACAAGCTTCTTTTGGAACACTTATAGCCCGATGATGACGCGCATTTTTGACATGGCACAGCCTGATCTAGTGAATGATGCTTTGACAAAGGAGGAAGTGACTAGTGTGAATCAAGCGAAACATCATAATATCTCCTATCCCGCCCGAATATACGAGAATATGTACGAAGTGTTTAAAGACGGCGAATGGGAGACGCTCACATTAAAAGGCGTCAACCTTGGCATGGGAAAGCCTGGAACATTCCCTGGTGAAGCTGGCATTGTTCGTGATGAGTATGACCGTTGGCTCACGCTCATCGGGGAGATGAATGCAAATGCGATCCGTATTTACACTCTTCATCCCCCTGCTTTTTATGAAGCCTTATATGATTACAATACGACGGCCGAGGAACCTATTTATTTGTTTCATGGCATTTGGATTGATGAGGAACCACTAGAAGAAACATTAGATGCCTTTAACGAAGACATTGTGGCAACCTTTCAAGCTGAAATGAAGAAGGTGGTGGATGTCATACACGGGAATGCTATCGTCCCACCTGAACCAGGCCATGCTTCAGGGACCTATAACACAGACATTTCTCCGTATGTGATCGGATGGATTATCGGGATAGAGTGGTATCCATTTATGGTGGATCAAATGGCGACTGATTATGACGGCTTGCCTGATTATGAAGGAGATTATATTTATACAGAAGAGGCTGCTCCAATGGAAATTTGGCTCGCTGAACAATTCGATGTCTTAACCCGTTATGAAATTGAGGAGTACGCCAGTATGAGACCGCTCAGTTACACAAACTGGGTGACGACAGACAACCTTGATCAACCGGCAGAACCCAGCGACCAAGAGGATATGGCGTCTGTAGACCCAAATACAATTAAAGTAAAAAGTGACATTGCAGCAGCTGGCATGTTTGCCTCTTATCACGTATACCCCTATTATCCTGATTTTTTAAATTTAGAAGAAAAATACACAGAATTTATTGATCATCGAGGGGAGCCAAATAACTATGCAGGCTACTTACACGACCTCCATGCCGCCCATGAAATGCCCATATTAATTGCCGAGTTTGGTATCCCTGCCTCACGCGGGCAAACACATCGTAACCCATTCGGTTGGGATCAAGGATTTATATCGGAATCAGAGCAAGGAGATATCCTCATTCGATTGTTCGACGATATTCTGGCAGAGGAGATGTTAGGTGGACTTGTGTTTACCTGGCAGGATGAATGGTTTAAGCGCACTTGGAACACGATGGATTATGATAACCCTGACAGACGCCCGTTTTGGTCAAATGCACAAACGAATGAACAACAATTTGGTCTCTTAAGCTTTGATCGATTGAAAGTGAAAGTGAATGGCAAAGATGATTGGACGGATGGTTATCGTCTTTTTGAGAAACATGATGGCCACATGCGGGAGATGATGATGGATCACGACGAACGGTATGTGTACATTAAAACACAGTTTGATTCGTTAGATGACGCCTTTTGGAAAGACCATCAGTATGAGATCTATTTGAGTGTCCGGGAAGAACAAGGCATTCCGATTCAAACTCATGATGAACACGATGACCGCCCATTTTTAGCTGATTTTCGTCTAACCATAAAAGGAGACACAGAAGCAGCACTTGAAATCGCCGGTGATTATGATTCGTTCTTTTATGACTATGCTGGGCGATTGGACATGATTGACTACACAGAGAATGATATGAAAAATAAACGTAACACATTTCACCCTATTCGTCTTGCGTTAAATAAAGAGCTCACTAGGCCTGACACAGGAGAAACCATTCCCTTTGAAGACTATGAAACTGGTGAGCTTCGCTTTGGTGTGGGTGACCCTCAAGATCCAGATTATGATTCGTTAGCGGATTATTATTACTCAGAGGAAACAGGCATTTTAGAAATCCGGATTCCTTGGATGTTGTTAAACACTCGTGATCCAAGTCAGAAAGAATTTATCGGGAATATGTGGGAAGAAGGTATTGAAGCCTCTATGACGATTGATGGGTTAGACGTAACTGCTATCGTGACAAATAATAACCTCACAATAGATCACTTTAGTGACAAACAAAGTACCCGTTACACGTGGGTAAATTGGCAGCTTCCACAGTATGAGGAAAGGTTAAAGCAATCTTATCGTATGATGCAGCAATTTTTCGAATCAATTGATTAAGTAACGTAACGACTTAGTTAGCAGCCTTCAAGAGATGACAGCCTTTATTATGTACTCAACCTGATTTTATTAAAAATGTAACCGCCTCTTTCTATGTTAACTCAACACTACATAGGAAGAGGCACTTCCATTCGTATCAAAGAAATTTACCAAATAAAGAAAATTTTACTCAATTTGATATGTTAGAACTCACTAGCATTCATAATAATTATTGGAATGGATTTCCCTTCAACCTTTTGAAACCAAATAAACACGGGGTTCCACAATGAAGCCTTTTAATAACGGCTAGTTTGTATTCAATTTGATCGTGATCCGTTTTTCATATGAAAGAAATTCAGCAAGTGAATGACCGGCCGTTAGCTCGGGGGACCCGGACCAGACGAGTCTATTCTTAGGAGAAAAAGAGGTGCTTTATAAAAAGATGCTTATTCCCGCCTCTGCCGTCGTGAGGGTCCGCTTTTACCGATTGGGGAACAGGTTAAGAATCCGATTAAAGAAATAGACGGAAAAATTCTCTTAAATTGTTACTAGCCTTGACAATAGCTTAATTAGGCGGAGAGACTCCGCTAATGACCCTGATAATCTGAGAGACGGGTCGTTTCGCTTTGGATAATCGGAACATTTCCTCTTATATTCCCAAAATGAGCCCTCTCCTGCATCTAACCGAAAAATCTCCGCTTATTTCACTCTCATTAATGACTCAATTATTGACAAGACTTCTTAGTTAAAGATAAAACTATACAGATTATAATAAAACATTTTTGTTACTTAGCCCCGCTGTAAGGCGAGTCTTTTTATTTCACTCCTTAAACATGATTATAAAACGAAGAGAGGTGCCCCCAAAAGCTCATACGCTAGTAGGACACCTCTTCTCTTAATAAATATAGCCTTATGAAACAGAAGGTGGAGAGTCACCAGGGAACAGTACTTCTCCTTCTTTCCTTTCGTTGGAGCTAACGAATTGTAACAGTGTTTTTGACAATTCATCAGGTGGATAAGGCTTTGTCAAATAATCTTTAATACCAAATTCCCTCATCTTATCTTCAGCTTTATCAAGAGCAGAGGAGATAATAATGGGAATTGTTTGTGTTTCAGGTGTTTCTTTTAGTTTCTTAATTAAGTCCCAGCCATCCATCTCTTCTCCGAGCATTAAATCGACAACAATAGCTGAAAATGATTGATGAACACTATCTTGGTAAGCACTCACTGGATCAAAATGGTGAATAACACGAAATCTGTTTGTTTTAAGTTCTTCAGAAAGTAAGAGCGCTAAACTGGCGTCATCTTCAACAATCATTACAGAACCCTTTTGTGAAATAGGAGCTCCTTCTTGATCTGTCGTCGTAATCACGTGACGCATAAGTGGTAAGTTAAAGGAGAAAATCGTTCCTTTTCCTAATTCAGATTCAACCCATATACTTCCTTCATGATTTTCTATGATTTCCCTAGAGATAGCCAATCCAAGCCCAGTGCCACCGATTTTTTTCCGATCGTGTTGGTCAATTCGTTGGAATTTACTGAAAAGCATACCCATGTGCTCTTCCGGAATTCCAAGCCCCTCGTCTTCCACGGTGACCAGCAACATACTATCTTGATTTCTTAGTGTCACTGTAATGTCTCCGCCATCTGGAGAAAACTTAATCGCATTACTCAGAAGGTTTGTAAGTACTTGCTGAATTCTACCTTCATCCATTTTCACCCTAGCATCTAAGCTTTCATCAACAAATTTTAAATAGTGTTGTTTTTCGTGTTTAAAGTTGTTCATGACGTCCATAACGACCTTGTCCATTCGTTTTGATTCCATAGTATATGCTTGTGTACCAGCTTCCATCCTTTGTAAATCGAGAAAATTATTAATTAAGTTCGTGAGCCTCTGCGCTTCCTTATAAATCGTATCTAAATACTTCTTTTGTCTTTCTGGTTTCAAGCTTTTAGTTAGCAATAACTCTGTAAAACCAAGTACACTTGATAAAGGGGTTCGCAGTTCATGACTTACAGTACTTACGAGTTCAGATTTCATTTTGTCTAACTCATATTCTTTCGTAATATTCCGATGCACAAAGATGGTGCCAACTCTCTCCTGATTATGATACACACTCGTGCCATAGACATTTATGACTTGAACTTCCTGATCTGTTTCTACTTCATATTGATAGTTCATCGTGCCATGAATATCGTCATTAATAAACTTTCTAATAAAATTTGCTAAACCGTCAGGATCTTGAACATACCTAGTAAACTTATCTAACCATTCATATAGATCCACGGTGTCCTCGCTTGCCGCCCCCTCAAACCTGACCATCTGGCAAACAGCCTCATTATATTGCAGTACCTCGCCCTTAACTGAGACAAACATGATTCCTTCATTAATGTTATCAATAATATCCTGACTCAGCTTACGTGATGTTTCCATTTCTTCATAAATTACCGTGCGCTCTAGTGCAAGTGATGCCCTATTCATAATACCGTCTATTTCACTTATCTCTTCATCTGAAAATGGTTGACCAATTCGTGTTGCAGAAAAAATCGCCATAACTTTCTTTCCGGCGTCCATAACACCTGAATAAAGATCGTACACCTCAATCGGGTTATCAGCCATTCCTTGTTCAGCATTTTCCGATTTTCGCTTTATCACCACATGACGGTCCTGCTGCAAACGAATGATTAAATCACTTTTATCCGACTGAATAAAGCGATCCACCGTTTTTTCTGAGGCTCCCATCGCTTGATAGATTCGCTCAGAAGTGAGCGCAAAAATACTTTTATCAAATGAATAAAGCTTATTAATGTAATTAAAAATAGACGTGATAAAAGCTTCTTTATTCAAACTAAGGGACATAGCATGGTTTAGCTGATTAAATAGTTCAAGTTTTTCATTGGACGTCTTCATAGACGTAAGGTATTGCTGTAATTCTATCTGTTGGCATTGCAATTCTTCATATTGTGCAGTTAACTCTTCTTCCTTTTCACTAATACTTCTAGCCATGTTATGGAAGGCATTCGACAAAGAGCCGAGCTCGTCTTGCCGATCAACAATTTCTAATGTGACCTCCCTACCTGCTGCCAGATCATCGGCTGCTTCAGTCAAGCTTTCAAGAGGCTTAACTAATCGGGTTAACACCCCGGAAAGAGCTATGATATAAAGTAACATCGTCGCACCCATTAAAATTAAACCTAAAAGACTTTGAAAATTAGCTGCGTCAACTGTTTCGTCATAGAGGTTCGTCACTTGAGAAGATAATTTATTTTCCATTGCGGCTGTTCGAGAAAGATAGGTCATCACAGACTCATTTGTTCCTTCACTCCAAAAATCTCGCAGCCCTTCATAATCATCATTTTCTACAAACGATATGGCTTGGGGCATTAAAGAAAATTCATAATCAACAATGAATTCTTCAAGCTGTCGATAAAGAACTTCTTCATCTGCCGACAAGGTGTAAGCATTCATTTGACTAAGTAAAAGATCCAGTCCAGATAAATGGATAAAGACCCGTTCCAAGTCTTCTTCACTTTGAAATGCTAAATAGGTCCTTCCACGAAAGACAAGGTTATTTAATGTACTATTAATGCTTTCCGTAAGCTCTGCTTTGTCTCTTAACTCTTGTTTTTTTTCAGCTAATTGACTCTGCTCATGGTACGTGTAAACACTTAACGCCCCTATAATGAAAAGGATAACAGTTAAAAGAAGAAGGGATGTTCGTAAAAAATAAGCTCTTATGCCTTTTCGTTTCCACATGTAGCTTCTTTTCATGAGAGAAGCTCCTTAATAATTTCCACTAGTTCCTCAGGACTGAATGGCTTCGGGATGAAATAAGCAACCCCTGCTTCTTTCGCCTCTTGTCGATCTTTCTCTTGCGCTTTCGCCGTAAGCATCACAAGCTTCGTCTGTTCTTTTACAGCTGGGGAGACTTTTTCACACACCTCGATACCTGTCATTTCTGGCATCATATAGTCAAGTAAAGCTAAATCATAGCCGCCTGTCTCTAATTTGGTTAGCGCCTCTTTCCCATCTTCAGCTTCTTCAACAACCCATTCTCCCTCTTCTTCCAATGTATCGACAATTAACATTCTTAAAATATCACTATCATCTGCAACAAGAATTTTACTCATTTTCTACCTCCAACCATTAGCTATCAGATGAAATTCCTTTTCGCTTCATGTTTCCCCAATCGGCTTTCTTAGTAAATGTTTGAATCAAGCCACTACAACGCCACCACACCATTAAAGGACGATACCAAAAAGATTCTGTTAACGCCCAAAAAAATAGCACAAGCAAACTTTTTGTATCAGGGTATTTATGGTACGTCCATTCCTCAAGTAACACTGCTAATGAGGATAAAAGTGATCCATACAGCACGGTCATCAAAAACATCACAATCGCTACATCCACTAATACAAAAGAGAATATAAGACCAAATAAAATGACAAAATAACCGATGAGTTCAAAAACAGCACTTAACAATTCCACTAATAAATAATAAGGCATAGAAAAGAGCCCTATCCCTTTATACTTTGGGTTAAACAGCATTTTTTTATGAAGCCATAATGTCTCAGCCAACCCCCGTTGCCATCGTTTCCTTTGCGAGCGAAGGACGGCGGCGCTATCTGGAGCCTCTGTCCAACAAACAGGATCTTGTATATACTCGATTCTTTGTTTAGATTTTTCTTCTTTAATCGAACGATGCATCCGCACGATTAATTCCATATCTTCCCCTACCGTTTTCGCGTTGTATCCGCCAACTTTAACGACTCTATTTTTTTCAAAAACACCGAAGGCTCCCGAAATAATCAGCAGGATATTCATTCTACTTAATCCTAGTCTGCCGATAAGAAAAGCTCGAAAATATTCAATAATTTGCATCAATTCAATCGGGCCTTTTGGAAGGGCAATTTTCTCTACTTGGCTTTTTGTAATCGTTGAACCGTTTGCAATACGAACCGTCCCACCAGTAGCTGTCACTAAGCCGTTTGAATCAATAATTGGTTTCATTATTTTTAAGAGAGCATCACTGTCAAGAATACAATCCCCGTCTACTGCTGCAAAGTAAGGATAGCGAGAGAAATTAATACCAGCATTTAAGGCATCTGCTTTTCCCCCATTATCTTTTCTCAATAGAAAAAGGTTAGGATATAATGTGGACTGATAGGCTTTCGTCACTTTCTTCGTATCAAAATACCGACGTAGAGCTAAATTTATTTCCTTCATTTTAAATTGTTCAATCACTTTACCACTTGTATTATCTTTTGAACCATCATCTATGACAATGATTTCAAATTGTGGATAACTCAGACTCAGCATCGACCGGACCGTAGTGGATACACCGACTTCTTCATTGTAAGCCGGAACAAGTACAGACACTGGAAAAGTATCTTTATTAAATACCATTTCTTCTACATAATCTTGCTGATTTAAGAAACGCTCCTTTTTGATCCTCGGGCCAGCAATTAGGAATAAGACCAAATAGGTGAGCCCAACTACCCCCATATAAAGGATGACCCCAACAGCTATTATGTTGACTATTAATGCTAGCCATTCTTCGCCGGTCATACTTGTCCACCTGCTCTCATCGTAAGCGTTTGATTCGCCATATCTTTAGCATACATATCTTCATGTTGCTCGCTTAAATAGGCAAGCAGGATTTCCCCATCAGTCATCTTTTTCAAGGCCTCACATGCTTGAAATCTCACCCACCAAACACGATCACCTGCAAGGAGAATAAGATACTCGCTAAATTCTGTCAGCTTCATCATTCCCGTTAACTTAGCTGCATGTAGTCTCTCTTCCCAATGTTCTGACGTAAAAAACGGAACAATAAGAGCGGGATTAGAACAATATTGATATTGATGTAGGCTCTTTAACGCCTTAATTCTAGTTTCTTTAGAGTGGTGGGTAAGCATATGTTCTATAAAAGGAAGAAATTCATAATAACCAGACTCTCCACAGTAATCTATAAATGCTTGTCTAATCGCGTAAGGAACGTCATCCGCATCCTTTTTAAGCACAACCATAATGTCTGTTAAGAAGCTCAGAGGCAATCTGCGTAATATTTCTTTAATTAACCCTACAGACATATTGGGACGGCTAAACATGTATTCAAGCAAACTTTCTTCTTGAAACGACGCTAATATTCGCAACGTTTGCCGATATTCTTCATCAATAATTGTAATGGAATGAAGGTGTTCTTTGACATCTTCTCTTAATGAGAGCATCATAAAATCTTCTATTAAATAGAGAGCATTCATTCTTTTAGACCAATTACTAGATTTTAGTTTTTTACGATAAATCGTAGCTAAGTGTGTTTCAGCTGATTGTTGGATACGTGCTCTCCCTGCTGAGTCAGTCATAATATTAGTAAACCCTGAGAGGATTCTTTCAAGTACTTTTTGTTTTAACTCATTATTTTTAGGAAGCTTAGGTTCTATATCAGAATCTCCTGTTAAATATGAGAGGTAATTAGGGAACAGATCATGGTACAAGCGATTAGCTTCGTTATCTTTTTTAATTGCCCACGTTTTCGACGTATATAAGTAAATAAGCAAAAGCAATTGACAAAAGAAAAGACCAACTGTTAGAAATAAAATGAGTTCAAGCATTAATTAAACATTCTTTCAAGTAGTCTATCGATACGGGCAGCCACCTCATTTGCATTAAAAGGCTTTACCATGTAATCATCCGCTCCAAGGTTAAGAGCTCTAGCCACTTCAACCTCTCCCTTTCTCGCTGTGAGCATGGAAATGACAATGTTTTTATTGCCATAAGTTTCTCTCAGCTTTTGCAAGACTTCAATACCATCCATCTTTGGCATTCTCCCATCTAAAAGAATCATAAATTGCTGGTCAGTTTGATACCAAGATCCTTCCAAGAACGCCACTCCATCTGGATATGTTCTTACTTTAACAGGGCGGCCAGCTACTTCTCCTCTTTTATTAAAATGATGCGTCATCATTTGCCTTACTACCTCATCATCATCCACAATAATAATCGTCACAAAATCTTTTAATTCCGTATACTCCAGGGCTTCTTCGTAAAACTGAGTTTTATTTCTTCCCGTCTCTTTCGCATGATATAAAGCTTTATCAGCCTGCTCAATAATCCGATTTAAGTGATCATCATTGACCGTCACTTCCTTTATACCTGCTGAAAACATAACATTGAACGTGTTATCATCGGCAGTAAATGTGACGTTACTAAATGACTCACGCCACGCCTTAATACGCTCAAATGCTTCCGTTTTGGAAGTATCGGGCATCACAATGGCAAACTCTTCCCCACCATAACGACTAATTGTATCCATGGGCGCTTTAATCTTCGTAAACGTATGGACAAATTCTTTTAACACTTCATCCCCCTTAGGGTGACCGAAGCGATCATTAACAGATTTAAAATGATCAATATCCACAATAATGAACGATAGAACCGCCATTCTATCATCCCTCTTCAACATTACCAACTGAGAAGAAAGTTCGCGTTCTAGATATTTACGATTATACGCTCCCGTTAATTCATCTTCACCTATCTGTTTCAGCATATGTTTTCGATGTCGAATACGGTTATGAAGGAAAGGGATAAGAACCTTCATATTTAAGGGTTTAGCAATATAATCTGTCGCCCCCATTTCATAGGCTTTAATGCGACTTCCCTCACAATCAGATGTACCCACCATCACGATCGGCACCACATCTTTTTGAGCTTTTACGAAGATTTGTTTAAGAAGTTCTATACCATCAATATCTGGAAGATTTTGGTCTAATATAATCAAACTCGGTTTCACTTGATAAAACAGCTCTAAGCCTTTTTCCCCAGTTAAAGCAATTACCACTTGAAATCCTTCTCTTTCAACGAAGGTTTTAGCATGGGTAACAAACTCCACATCGTCATCAACAATTAGAATAAACGGTACATCTGGCTGGCTCACTGGTGTTTCAAAATTTATTGTTTGTTTTATTTCATCTGTTTTGTCATGAAATAAGGACGGTTCAAACGCCCTTTCAATTCGTTCAACAAACGGTAACCATTCTGCCTTTCCCCATAGCTTCTCTGATTCGACATCAGTATAATCAAGTAAAGCTTCCGCTTCTTCTGAGAGCTTATCCATCCCAATCGTACCAGCTGTCCCTTTAATACTATGCAATAAGTGGTAAACTTCATATTCATGAACGTTTCCTTTATTTCGCCAATTTCCGACCGTTTTTTTGATCCGATCGTACATCATTTGTTGATATTTTTTCACATCTATCACACCTTGTTAAAGGATCCTTAAGCTTGTGACTTTATGGCCTATATTAAAGTCATTATACATGCCTTCTAAACAAAAAGTATAGCGTTTTTAGGACATTAGTACTATAACCCCACTTACTAGCTGTAAATGGGGTTTAAATACCTATTGATTTTTTAGTGTATGATTAAAAAGGAAATTTGTATCAGTTTCGTTAATATATAGTTAACAATTTTCCGTCTAGCAAACCACTCGTTATGATATCGTAGTCAAAAAAGAAGAGGAAGCATTTCCCTTGAGCTATGTGACTCATTTTTTCTCACTCTCATTAATCAGTAGATATGCCTTTTCGTTTCATATTGCCCCAATCCGCTTTCTTTGTTAATGATTGACACAATCCAGAAAAGCGCCACCATACCATGAGTGGACGATACCAAAAGGATTCTGTTAATGCCCAGAAAAAAAGGATAAGTAAGCTTTTGGTATCGGGGTATTTATGGTACGTCCATTCTTCTAATAATACGGCCAATGACGATAACAGGGAGCCATAAAAAACTGTCACTATAAACATGACAAGCACCATATCCAGTGATATGAATGAGAACAAGAGCCCACTAATAATCACAACATAACCAATTACCTCAAAGACGGCGCTTAACAATTCCACAAGTAAATAATAAGGCATCGAAAAGAGCCCAATTCCTTTATACTTTGGGTTAAACAACATTTTTTTATGAAGCCAGATCGTTTCTGCCAAACCTCGTTGCCACCGCTTCCGCTGAGAACGAAGGACTGCCGCACTGTCAGGAGCTTCTGTCCAACATACGGGATCTTGTATATACTCCACTTTTTGGTTCGATTTTTCATCCTTAATCGAACGATGCATACGGACAATGAGTTCCATATCCTCACCAACGGTCTTAGTGTTATAACCACCAACTTGAACAACTCTCTTTTTTTCAAAGACACCAAAAGCCCCGGAAATAATTAATAATATATTCAATCGACTTAACCCAAGCCGCCCTATTAGGAAGGCACGAAAATATTCGATAATTTGCATGAGTACTATCGGCCCTTTAGGAAGAGCTATTTTTTCCACTTGGCTTTTCGTAATAGTAGACCCATTGGCAATACGAACGGTTCCTCCCGTAGCTGTGACTAAGCCGTTTGAGTCAATGATAGGTTTCATTACCTTAAGGAGAGCATCATGATCAAGAATACAATCACCATCTACTGCTGCAAAGTAAGGATAACGAGAGAAATTAATCCCTGCATTTAAAGCATCTGCCTTGCCTCCGTTTTCTTTTCTTAACAGAAAAATATTCGGATGCACTGTCGATTGGTATGCTTTCGTGACATCCTTCGTGTCAAAATATTTCCGTAAAGCTACATCGATTTCTGTCATTTTAAATTCTTTAATAACTTTTCTACTCGTATTGTCTTTTGAACCATCATCAATAACGATGATTTCATATTGTGGATAATTTAATCCAAGCATGGAGCGAATGGTGGTATAAATACCAACTTCTTCATTATAAGCTGGTATGAGAACAGACACTGGAAACGTATCTTTATTAAACACGAGCTCCTCTACATACTCTTCCTGATTTAGAAAACGTTCCTTTTTGATACGCGGGCTTGCGATCAAAAATAAGATTAAATAAATGAGTCCTACTGTAACCATATATATGATAGCGACAACCGCAAGTATTAATGTGAGGAGTGAAAGCCACTCTTTGTCTATCATGCATGTCCACCCACTCTCATTGTTAGCGCCTGCTTCGCCATATCCTGTGCGTATACATCTTCATGGCGTTCAGTTAAATAAGCTAGTAAGATCTTCCCATCAGACATTTGTTTTATTGCTTCGCATGCCTGAAATCTTACCCACCACACTCTGTCACCCGCAAGTAACATGAGATAGTTACTAAACTCAGTTAGTTTCATCTCCCCTGTCAATTTCACGGCATATAAACGCTCTTCCCAATGTACAGAGGTAAAAAATGGGATGATCAACTCTGGATTCGTGCAATATTGATAGTGATAGAGACTTTTCAGTGCTTTAATACGGGTTTCCTTAGAGGTTTCGCCAAGCAGGGATTCAACAAATGGCAATAATTCATAATAACCGGCTTCTCCACAATAATCGATAAACGCATATTTAACGGCCTCAGGGGTCTCTTCACCTTTCTCTTTAATAATACGCATTAAATCTATTAAAATATTCACAGGCAATCTTCGCAGCATTTCTTTAATCAGCCGTTGAGACATATGGGGATGACTCATTATATAATGAAGCAAACTTTCTTCCTGAAAAGACGCCAGTGTTCGTAATGTTTGCCTATATTCCTCATCCATCACCTCAACCGAGTTTAAGTGTTCTTTAATGTCTTCTCGTAATGCATCCATCATGAATTCTTCTATTAAATAAAGAGCATTTAGTCGTTCAGACCAATCCCCTTTTTTAAGTGTTTTACGATAGCATTCTAACAAATGGTCTTCTGCCACTTCCTTTACCCGTTGTTCCCCTATGGAATCGGTTACAACATGAGCATAGCCAGTGAGAATCTTTTCCAACACTATCTGCTTTAATTTAAGATTTTGAGGAAGGCATGGCTCTGTATTGGAATCACCTGTTAAATATGGAAGGTACTTAGGGAAAAGCTGTTGAAATAACCTGTCAGCTCTATGATTTTTTTTAATAGTCCATTTTTTTACTATATATAAGTATATGAGCAGACTTAATTGTATAACAAGTAAGACACCCACTAAGAGTAAAATATTAGTAATCATCAATTAAGCACTCTTTCAATCAGCCTATCGACTCGAACGGCCACTTCATTCACATTAAACGGTTTAAACATATAATCATCGGCCGCCATATTTAATGCTCTTGCTACGTCTATTTCGCCTTTTTCAGTTAGCATAGAGATAACAATATTTTTAGTTCCGTAAGTCTCCCTTAGTTTTTGCAACACTTCTATCCCATCCATTTTTGGCATTCTCCCATCTAATAGAATCATATATTGCTTGTCAGGTTGGTACCATGCCCCTTCTAACAGCGAGATGCCATCTGAGTATGTGCGAACTTTCACACGACGTCCTGCAACTTCCCCTCGTTTATGGAAGTGATAAGTCATTACCTGCCTTACTATCTCGTCATCGTCCACAATAATGACGGTAACAAAATCCTTAAAGTCAACGTATTCTAGTGTTTCTTTATAACATTCACTTCTATTCCTACCCATTTTTTTCGCAAAATGTAAAGCTTTATCTGCCTTCTCTATCAGATGTTTCATTTGTTCATCTTTTTTTCTCACTTCTTTAATTCCTGCAGAAAACGTCACCTTAAACGATGTCTTTCCTGCCATAAAAGTCTTCTTGCTAAATACATCTCGCAAAGCTTTAATGCGCTTTAGTGCCTCTTCCTGATCGGTATCCGGCATCACAATTGCAAATTCCTCACCGCCATAGCGACTAATCGTATCCGCTGGTTCTTTAATAAGCATAAACATGTTAACAAATGTTTTTAACACGTCATCGCCTTTCACATGACCAAATTGGTCGTTCACCATTTTAAAACGATCTAAATCAACTATTACGAATGAAAATAACTTGTTTTTTTCAGCATGTGTCAACATGGTTAGTTGGTAAGTCAACTCACACTCTAAATATTTTCTATTGAACGCTCCCGTTAGTTCATCTTCACCAAATTGCTTGATTATATGCCGACGATGACGAATACGATTCTGTAGAAACGGTAAAAGGACATTCAAATTCAATGGCTTAGTAATAAAATCTGTCGCTCCTAGTTCATAGGCTTTGACACGATTTTCCTCGCAGCAAGAAGAACTGACCATAACAATTGAAGTCATCTCTTTTTGTGCGTCTACAGCAATTCGTTCAAGGAATGCAATGCCATTAATATCTTGTAGTTCGTGACCTAAGATAATTAAACTCGGTTTCACTTGAGAAAAGAGGTTAAAACCTTTTTTACCTGATAAAGCAGTTACGACTTTGAAGCCCCCATTTTCAAGAAATGTTTTAATTCCCCTTATGAACTTCAAGTCATGGTCAATAACAAGAATGAAGGGAACCTCGTTCTGCCTTATCCCATCAAAAAGAGATCGATCTCTTGATTCCTCGTCATTTAAAAAGTCAGGTTGACACACCCTTTCAATACGCTCTACAATTGGTACCCATTCGGATTTATTCCACCATTTTTCTGATTGAGTATCTAATTCTTTTAGCAGAGCCATGACTTCCTCAGATAGCTCCTTCATCTCAATTGCATCAGCCGTTCTTTGAATGTTATTCAAAAAATGACGTATGTCGTATTCATGTACACTTTTTTTACAATGCCAACTATCGATCGTTTTTTGCATTCGGCTATACATCATCTCTTGGTACTTTTTCACATTCATCCCACCTTGTTAGAGGATCACTAAGCTGTTATTTGAATTATCGCAATTATACAACCCCTCTTAACAAAAAACGACACTTTTTCTTAATTTACCAAGAAAAGTATTAGATGTACAGGCCATTAGAACTGAGGGTTGACAGGGTATGGGTGGGTATTCCTCCCTGAATTTTTAACACGGCTCTACTTATTTGTTTTTTATTAAATTGTCATATTTACCTTTGTGTCCTTTACTTCTTCATCACCTACGAACCCTTTTAACACAACGACAGAAGAAGCTAAATGGCGTTCTATAAATTAGAAGACGACATGCTTTGACAAATCCATTAGCTCTACTATCTTTTTACCATTTTGGTAGTTTTACTAGTTCTTTCGGCGTTCTTCTTAGTGTTTTCACTCCTAACGCACTTTGCCATGGCTTTAGTGAGGTGATTTTTTCACCTTTTTCAGTGTCTTTAGTCGTTGTTTTGGGAGCTATCATCATGAGGGGGTTTATTCATAATTTTGGTTAATATGTTAAAAACAATTAAAAAAGAGGGGTTTATACGCCTGTTCATCATTTGCCACATCTGCACAAGTCAAAAAGTGCGGAAAGAATATCTCTCCACACTTTCTGCCCCTACCATTTTACTTACATGAGCTGACCGTTCATATTTTTTAAGTACATCGTGGGATTCTGATTATACTATGACCCTCTAAAAATTCATCGCACGTTTATTGTCTGCTTTGATCCGCAGGAAAGCGAACCTTTAGTTGATCTCGCGCATCTGTCATGACTTGGGACGTCGATAGGGACGTGGATAAAGAATTTATTTCGTCATCTGTTAATTGACCGCTAATTTTATTATGAAACGCTTCAATTTCATATGTCATCATCGGCTTCGTTTGATCTTCTGATATGATTTCTTCTGACCCGTCTCGATAGTAAATACGTATATCAGATAGCGTCTGAATGTGATCGATCACGATCGTCCCGTTTTCTCCCTGAATTTCAGATGGCAAGCGAGAATTCGTAATTTTAGAGTACATTGCCACCCCTTCCATTTCAGGGTAAGTTAATAGAACCGTCCCTTCACCGTCTACACCTGATTCAAGCATCACACCGTTAGCTTGAACTTTTTCAGGTTTGCCGAATAAATCTATAATGGGATAGAGGCAATATAGCCCGATATCCATTATTGAGCCATTTGACAATTCCGGTTTAAATGCATTGAGGACATTCCCTTCTTTATAAGCATCATACCGTGAAGAATATTGGCAATAGTTAGTGACAACGCGGCGAATTGGCGCGATTTTCGCGATCGCATCACGGAGATTTTTAAAATTAGGAAGCGCTGTATTTTTCACTGCTTCCATTAATACAACGCCATATTTTTCAGCTGTTTGAATCATCTCAACAACCTCTTTATCGTGTGAGGCTATAGGCTTTTCACACAAAACATGTTTGCCCTGCTGCATACAAAGAATTGCTTGTTCAGCATGTAATGCAGTAGGACTCGCTATATAAACTGCATCTATTTCGTCACTTGCAGCCATGTCTTCAAGTTGTGTAAAGGTATGCTTGGCACCATGCTTTTGAGCAAATTCCTTCGCTCTCTCTTCTGTCCGTGAATAAACGGCTGTTAATTTGAAATCGTTCGTCGCTTGGCCCGCTTCCACAAACCAATCTGTTATAAAATTTGTCCCAATGACACCGTATCTAATCATCTATTCTTCCTTCTTTCTTTGTTTATTTAAAAATGGCTAACGGCAAGTAGGCAGAGACGAGATAGTGAGGCAGATCAACCACCGCACTTTGCTTTAAGTCCACCGCCACACTGCATAACGCATAGGCCTCAACATCAGATAATCCATAATAACCTATAAGGTGTTCAATCATAAAACTAATCGCTTTTTTTGTGGCCGTTAATAAATCTTCTCCGTAACCAGTTGTCGCAAAATACCCTTTTCCTTCAATCCCTGTATTAAGAGGTCCCGGTGTCGTAAATTGTGGTTCATGAATTTGTTTTTGCTTATGTAGCTTAAACCGAAGTTGAATGTCCATCGGTGCTTCTATAGCTGTCCCACACACTTCCCCATCTCCTTGTGCAGCATGCGTATCTCCTACAGAAAACAATGCTCCCTCCACCCATACTGGTAAGTAAAGCTTGGCACCTCTTGTTAAATGTTTAATATCCATATTCCCTCCGTTTTTGCGAGGGGGTACAATATTATGAGGCCCAGGCTCAGGAAGCGCCACACCAATTGTTCCAGGGAATGGAGCGATCGGTATTTCAATTCCCGGTAGGAACTCAGCTTTATCGGACTTTAAATCCCATATTTTAAGGTAAGGGTTCTTAAAGTGCTCTTGTAACAGGCCAAAGCCTGGTGTAACCGCCGTCCATCCCCAGTTTTGCGGACCAAAGCTTTCAATTTCCACTTCTAGTGTATCTCCAGGCATGGCTCCTTTAATATACACAGGGCCATTCACTGGGTTTACTCGTTGGAAATCCACCCTATCGAGTTCCTTCGTCGTTGAAGCGGGAGTCAGTTGCCCTGCAGAAGCATCTGTGACTTCAAAATTTAATCTCTCACCCGGTGTAATGGTGTGTACGGGTTGAAGAGCATTATCCCAAGTAAAGTGATAACAATGGCGATGAATCGTATAATGTTGACTCACAGTATTCTCCTTTATTATGTATGAGTTGAATGACTAGTCCTCCTCATAATAGCATATCCTATTAAAACATTTCAGATGTGAACCTAGTGAATTGTATGATGACATTTACATATGAAATGACATGCTTTCACACTACATTAGCCATATACCATTTAGGACATTGACTGAATTTTTGTGTTTTTTCTTAAAAACGGTTGTTTTATTAACTAAATCTCTCTATAATGTCCTTTATACAAATACAAATGTACTTTAAATAGAGACGTTTTCAGGAGTGGATAGTATTATGACTAAAAATATGAATATAGGATTACTCGGCTTTGGAACAGTAGGAACAGGCGTTTTACAAATTATCCAAAATCATCAAGATAAACTCAAGCATCAGTTAGGCTGTTCCGTTACCGTTAAAAAAATTCTAGTAAGTAACCTTCACAAACAACGCTCGGTTGAGGTGAATCAAGAACAATTAACCACGAGTGCTGAGGATATTCTCAATGATAACCAGATCGATGTCATCGTTGAAGTGATGGGCGGTATTGATGAGGCGCGACGTTACATCCGCCACGCTCTAGAGAACGGAAAGCATGTTATTACGGCTAATAAAGACCTTATGGCTCTTCACGGCAGTGAATTACTACAACTAGCTAATAAACAGGGCTGTGATTTATTTTATGAAGCTAGTGTTGCCGGGGGCATCCCTATTCTAAGAACACTCGTTGAAGGGTTAGCTTCAGACCGAATTACAAAAATGATGGGAATCGTCAATGGCACAACTAATTATATTTTAACAAAAATGTCAAAGGAAGGACGTGTCTATAACGAGGTGCTAAAAGAAGCACAAGCCCTTGGTTATGCCGAATCTGACCCTACTTCTGACGTTGAGGGCCTGGATGCGGCCAGAAAGATCGCTATTTTAGGAACACTCGGCTTTTCTATGAACCTTGAGTTAGATGATGTTTCAGTGAAAGGGATTTCCAATATCACGAGTGAAGATCTTTCATATGGCGACCAACTAGGCTATACGATGAAGCTTGTGGGGATCGCTAACCGATCTGGGGACAAAGTGGAAGTTAGTGTACAGCCAACACTGGTTCCTCATGATCATCCTTTATCGTCCGTGGATGATGAATTTAACGCCGTATACGTCTATGGGGAAGCCGTTGGCGAAACAATGTACTATGGGGCTGGAGCTGGACAGCTTCCTACGGCAACAGCTGTGGTGTCAGACCTTGTGGAAGTTTTAAAAAATAAACGCCTTGGCGTTAATGGTAACAGTGTCGTTATTCCTCAATTCGACAAAAAACTTAAAACGGACGACGATATTTTCTCTAAATTCTTTATGCGCATTCATGCGAAAGATGTCCCTGGGACCTTCTCTGCTCTCACCTCTTTGTTTGATAAGCATGGTGTTAGTCTTGAAAAGATTTTGCAAGTGCCGCTGAACGATGGTAAGCTAGCTGAAATCATCTTAGTAACACACGCCGTTTCTAAAAAGAACTATGAAACGGTTTTAACTAAATTGAAGGACACGGATGTCGTCGTAGACGTTAAGAGCAGCTACCGTGTGGAAGGAGAATAACATGATGTGGCGAGGATTACTTGAAGAGTATAAAGCATATTTACCAGTCAATGATAAAACACCGATGCTCTCTCTACAAGAGGGGAATACACCTCTTCTACCATTAAAGCATTTATCAGAAAAATGGGGGATCGACCTTCATGTGAAATACGACGGTGCCAACCCAACTGGGTCATTCAAAGATCGAGGGATGGTCATGGCCGTAGCTAAAGCGAAGGAAGCAGGCAGTGAAGCGATTATGTGCGCCTCTACCGGAAACACGTCAGCCGCCGCTGCAGCCTATGCGGCTCAAGCGAAACTACGCTGTTTGATCGTCATTCCAGAAGGAAAGATTGCCATGGGAAAACTGGCTCAAGCTGTCGTTTATGGGGCTGAAATCTTTAGTATTGAAGGCAACTTTGACAATGCCCTTCAAATGGTGAGAAATCTTGCTGAACAATCCCCTATTACTCTTGTAAACTCAGTAAATCCGTTCCGAATCGAAGGTCAGAAAACAGCTGCCTTTGAAATCTGTGATGTGCTCGGGTCTGCTCCAGATATTTTAACAATCCCTGTAGGTAATGCTGGTAATATCACAGCTTATTGGAAAGGATTTCAAGAATATAACGCTAAGAAAGGAACCGGCTTACCGCAAATGCGCGGCTTCGAAGCGGAAGGTGCAGCAGCGATTGTGAAAAACCGTGTTATCGACAACCCTGAAACATTGGCTACTGCCATTCGTATCGGTAACCCTGCTAGCTGGGACAAAGCAGTGAAAGCAACAGAGGAATCTTCTGGTAAAATTGACTTCGTCACGGATGATGAGATTGTGGAAGCATATAAACTCCTTGCTCGTGAAGAAGGCATATTTGCAGAGCCGGCGTCTGCAGCTTCTCTAGCAGGCTTAAAAAAACAATTAGATTCAGGTGAGATTAAAAAGGGGTCTCGTGTAGTCTCCGTTTTAACAGGTAATGGTTTGAAAGATCCTAATACAGCGATTGATACAGCACCTGTTAAACCAGTGGCTCTCCCAAATGATGAGTCTGTGGTCATTGATCATATGTTAGGCCGTGTCAACCAATGACTAACTTCGCCAACTTTTCCATTCGAGTACCGGCGAGCACCGCTAACTTAGGACCAGGATTTGATTCAATAGGCATGGCGTTGAACCGCTATTTAACATTGTATGTCACCCCTAGCGACAGGTGGGCGTTTAAAGGACGTACCGCTAACCTTGATGGTATACCTGAAGGAAAGGAAAACCTTATATACAAGATCGCTGCGTGGATCGCTGACGAATACAAGAAAGAGCTTCCATCGGCTGAAGTGGTGATGGAGAGTGAGATCCCTCTCTCCCGAGGCTTTGGTAGTAGTGCTACTGCTATAGTTGCTGGTATCGAACTCGCTAACCAACTATTAGGGCTAACACTTTCCCCTGAGGAAAAAACACGTTGGGGGAGCATTTATGAGGGCCACCCCGATAACGTAGCTCCTTCTATTTACGGCGGTCTTATTATCGGTAGTCACCGAGAAGACGACACTAACATTGTTTTGGCAGGTACACCAGATATTGATGTAATTGCACTTATTCCTGACTATGAATTAAGCACCCGGGAGTCACGAGATACATTACCTGAAACTTTACCTTATAAAGAGGCTGTTCAAGTTAGCAGCATTAGCAATGTTTTAGTAGCCGCCATCTTACAAAACAATTGGCAATTAGTAGGCCGCATGATGATGAGAGATTTATTTCATCTTCCTTACCGAATGCCCCATATTTCAGAATGGCAAAAAGCTGTTGAAATGGCTAATGAACTACCTATATATGGCGTGACATTAAGTGGAGCAGGCCCTATCGTTCTTTTCTTCGCGCCAAAAGGGAAAGGTAAAGATGTTCAATCACAAGTAAAGAGTAATTTTCCTGATCATCAAATTGACTTACTTAAAGTTGATGCTGAAGGTGTTAATGTTACCCTAGAAGCTGTCCCATCCAACCTTTAAGAAGATAGACAAAAGATAACATCCGCTAAGACGTCCTATGATGCTTTAGCGGGTGTTTTATGGAATGGCAGCCAACTAAATCTTATCAAGTCATTGATAGCCATATTAAGTGGTTCAAAAACGATCAGACACTCTAGCTAAAATAGTGACTATCAGTTGAATTGTAGAGCCTTCTACGTTTCTAATATTTCCTCAATCTTTCAAGGGTCAATTCGACATCTGACCTACCTTTTCAACCAGATGGGAAAAATCCCCCTTCCGCAATATACGGAAGGGGTTATATATGACCTTATGTCCGACTATGTGACCGTTAGATGGTATGTAAGTATTTTCGCTCATCCATCACAGGGTTGGCGGCCCCGGCAGGAATCGAACCTGCGACGCAAGGTTTAGGAAACCTACGCTCTATCCACTGAGCTACGGGGCCAACATAAGTTAATCCAATCCATATTATATAAGAAAAGTACCAGATGTTAAAGGATTTAGTTATTCTCCTTAAAATGGATGATGCACCTATCCAAAATTGGGGCATATTAAACTAAAAAGCTTTAGAAGGAGGTGCTTTCTTTGGATATACAGTCTGGCACATATTATTGGCCCACTACAATGACACCTCCCCCGACCTACCCTCAGCTCACAGAAGATTTAAACTGTGATGTTCTAATCATCGGGGGAGGCTCTTCAGGGGCACAGTGTGCTTATTATCTCGCTAACCATCATCTCGATGTTGTTGTCGTTGAAAAGAATCTTATTGGATTAGGCAGTACAGCGGCTAACACGGCACTGATCCAATATGCTGGCGAAAAAATGTTTACGGATTTAATTAACAGCTTTGGTGAAGACCCTATTATTCGTCATATTCACTTATGTAATCAAGCGATTAACGACATAGAAGAAGCACAAACTATCTGCTCAACACCTTTTGAGTTTAGGCGAAAAAAAAGTTTATATTTCGCTAGTACGGATGATGATTTAATAAAACTAAAACAGGAAGCGGACTTCCTCCACAAACATGGCTGTCCCATTGATATGTGGAATGAGACAACCATTTCTTCGCACTATTCATTTAGCAAGGCTGGGGCTATTCTCTTTCAACAGGATGGTGAAATTAACCCTTTTAAGTTTACCCATGCCTTACTGGAGTATGCTACTAGTAAGAATGTCTCTATTTACGAAAATACATCAGTAAGTGGAATGACATTTCAACACGACCGCGTGAAGGCTCGAACTCGCAATGGGCATATTATCAAAGCCAAAAAAATAATCATTGCATCAGGATACGAAGGAACAGATATACGAAAAGAACCAAATACCTCCTTTGTCAGCACATACACAGTGACAACAAAACCGTTACAGCGTTTTAATGACTGGTATGAACGTTCGCTCATTTGGGAAACAGCTCGCCCCTATACGTATATTCGGACGACAGCTGACAATCGCGTCATTATCGGAGGCCTTGACGATTCAACCAACTTTCCTGAGGTTAGAGATAGCAAACTGATTAATAAACGGAATAAGCTTATTAAAGAGTTCAACAAGCTATTTCCTCACCTTCACGTGGAGCCAGACTTTGCATCAGCTGCCTTTTATGGTGGCACCCGTGATGGTCTTCCTATTATTGGTGAGTACTCTGATTACCCTCATTGTTATTTTCTATTTGCTTTTGGTGACAATGGAACCGTCTATAGTATGATTCTTGCAAAACTTCTTGCTGAAACAATTATTCATAAGCCACCTTCTGACAGCAACCTATATCATTCGTCACGCCCATTAATAGCAAAAAATAGATAAGCTTCATCCACACTTTTGTAAAAAAGCTAACAAACTAAAGCATCTCACATTGTTAATGGTATCTAACAATGTGAGATGCTTTTTTTATTATAATATTCCTAAATGTTTTAACGCATAAACAATTCCATCGTCGCTAACATCCTTTGTTACAAAAGAAGCAGCTTTTTTTACTGGCTCTACCCCATTCCCCATCGCCACACTATTAGGGGTGAAATTTATCATCTCTACATCATTCGGACCATCACCAAAAACGTAAACATCCTCTTTTGTCATACCGAGCTTGTTCATCATCGTTTCTACACCATTGGCTTTCGAGCCTCCAGCGGGAACCACATCTGATGAATATTCATGCCATCTGACAAAATCAAATTTTTCATAGTTATCTATGTAAAGTTCGTCTTCCTCTTCTGCAAAGAAGATGAGTGATTGATAAATATCTCGTCCTTCAAGAAAGGCAGGATCATAATCAGGGTGCTCAAAATGAAGTGTACCAATGCTGGTTTCAATTTGAGGATGATAAGGAATGTTCGCTTTCATATCACGTTCATTCATGTAAACGAGTGGATGATCTCGCTTAGTTGCTTCAACAGTTAGACGGGCTAATTCTTCCTTATCCAGAGGCTTTTTTATTATCGGCTCTCCTTCAAATACCCCATATTGCCCATTAAAGCTTAAATAGGAGGTAATCCCAAGATTTTCACGAAGTTCCTTAAACATAAACGGCGCTCTTCCCGTCGCAATAGCCACAAAATGACCTTTTTCTATCAATTGTTTTACGGCCGCTTCCGTCGATGCTGGTAATTGTTTGTCATGGTCTAATAAAGTGCCATCAATATCGAAAAAAAACAGTTTTCTATTCTTCATTTATACGCCACCTACTATTCTTAATTAAATACAATGGTTTTATTATAAGCGAATACTTCTTCCATAAGCAATAGGGTCCAGCAAGATCAAGAAGAACCCTTTTTTATACACATTTAGTACTAAAAGAGAAATAACCTATCCATAGCTTGCCTTATGCCTTACACCTTCTGTGATGACTCTCTCACTCCTATGGGCGTGCTCCGTCTCATTGCACCTTTTGTATCTATCACCAATAATTTTATCTAATTCCCTTATAGGACTATTTTATAGATAATTTCTCATTCTCGACAAATGACTAGAATTAGTCAGACATTCTCGCTGATTTTGTTCTATGTTTTTTAATTCCCTCACGCAAATTCCATTGTAGATTTTCTGTCAGCTGTTATAATAATGTTTATCGGAAAATTCTAAACCATTCGAAATTAGTTTAGGGGGATGTTCGTCATGCCTATTAGAATTCCTCGGCACCTACCGGCAGCTCAGATATTAGAAAGAGAGAATATATTTGTCATGGATGACGAACGGGCAATTACGCAAGATATACGCCCATTAAATATAGTCATTCTAAACCTCATGCCTGAAAAGCAAAAAACAGAAGCCCATCTTCTGAGGCTTTTAGGGAACACTCCCTTACAAGTCAATATTACATTCTTAAAAACAGCGACGTACGAGGCAAAAAATGTGAGCGCCTCTCATATGAGAGAATTTTACACTGAGTTTTCTAATATTCGCCATAAACGATTTGACGGTATGATCATTACAGGAGCACCTATTGAGCATCTTGATTTTGAGAATGTTCACTATTGGAAAGAGATAACAGAAATAATGGATTGGGCTGAGAAACATGTCACCTCCATTATGCATATTTGTTGGGGCGCTCAAGCAGCGTTATACCATCATTACGGCATAACTAAATTTCCTCTCCAAGAGAAATGTTCGGGGATTTTTCACCACCGTATTTATCATGGGGAAAACCCTATTAAGCTATTACGTGGGTTTGACGATGAATTTATCGCTCCTCATTCTAGATACACAAACATATCTGAAGAAGAGCTTATTCAACATCCTGAGCTTAAATTAGTTGCCTCCTCTCAAGAAGCAGGACCATTTCTTATTATGTCTCAGGACGGAAAACACATTATGGCAACAGGGCATTTAGAATATGATACTGACACTTTAAAAGAAGAATATGAGCGAGATTTAAATCGAGGATTAAGTGCTCACCTCCCTGTACACTACTTTCCTAATAACGACCCGAATGAGAAGCCATTAAATAGGTGGCGTTCACATGCCCATTTACTATTTTCTAATTGGCTGAATTACTATGTGTATCAGGAAACACCCTATGTCTGGGAATGAAAAGCCCTCCCTCACAATTGCAGCAATTTAGCGACGGCCAGGACTAAACATTGAGGCACAAAAAAGTTGAAATTGTGTGTAAAAATAAAAATTGACGTCTTATCCCTCCTTTTTCTGGGTATTAGCTCCATGAAGGAGGGACGCTTATGTCAGCTGAACAAATTGGATTTGCTTTTATACTATTAGGACTCTTCATCGTGATTGGAAAATGGGTAAGAGTCTACACACCACTACTCCAACAACTCTTCCTACCCTCTTCTATTATCGCTGGCCTCATCGCTTTATTAGTGGGCCCTGAAGTGTTAGGCCGCTTAATGACAACTTTAACTTCAGAAGATCATTTATTATCCCAAGGCATCATTAATCTCGCTACACTTGACGTCTGGGAAGCATTACCGGGTCTATTCATCAACATTGTATTCGCTACGCTATTTCTCGGAAAATCGCTGCCAAGTTTAAATAAAGTTTGGCATATAGGTGGGCCCCAAGTCGCTATGGGGCAAATGGTTTCTTGGGGACAATATGTTATTGGCCTCCTGTTAGTACTGCTCATTTTAACGCCTTTTTTCGGAGTTAATCCGTTAGCTGGTGCTTTAATTGAAATTAGTTTTGTCGGTGGACACGGTACTGCAGCAGGGCTTGGAAACACGTTTGCAGAGCTTGGTTTTGCAGAAGGACAAGATTTAGCAATAGGCCTTGCTACCGTCGGAATTTTAACAGGGGTTATCGTCGGTATTATCCTCATTAACTGGGGTGCTCGAAAAGGACACGGGCAGTATGTTGGAGGGGCGCAAAAACTATCGAGCACAGGAAGAAATGGTATTGTAGAGCTAGACAATCGAGATTCAGGAGCAGATATGACAACACGTCCTGAATCGATTGAACCTTTATCCTTACACCTTGCTTATGTGGGGATCGCTATTTTTGTGGGATGGGTACTGTTAGAAGGACTTATTCTCCTTGAAGCTTATACATGGGGCGCATGGACAGATGTATACTTAATGATTTATGTGCCGTTATTCCCTTTAGCTATGGCAGGGGGTATTATTACGCAAGCATTTTCAGATAGATTTGATAAATTTAGAGTAATTGACAGAAAAATGATTAATCGTATTGGTGGTTTTTCATTAGATATCCTTATTATTAGCGCTCTCGCTACCATCTCACTATCCGTTATCGGCGAAAACATTATCGCCTTCATCAGTTTAGCTCTAGTTGGAATCATTTGGAACATTTTTGCCTTTCTTTTTCTCGCTCCAAAGATGATCCCATCCTATTGGTTTGAACGAGGAATTGGCGATTTTGGGCAAGCAACTGGTATTACCGCTACAGGGTTATTACTTATGAAAGTCGCAGATCCTGAAAATAAAACACCTGCATTAGAAGGGTTTGGCTATAAGCAAATTTTATTTGAACCATTTGTTGGTGGAGGCCTTTTCACAGCTGCTTCCTTACCGCTTATATTCCAATTTGGTCCCACTGCTATTCTTATTTTTTCGGCTATCATGACATTGTTTTGGTTACTGTTCGGGCTATTTTATTTCGGTAAAAAATAGATTCGTATACTAAAAGAAGCAGTCTTTCACCATGAGGTGTAGGACTGCTTCCAAACGTGTGAATGAGAAAATCCCCCCATTTTTCTCAGAAGGATTTCCTAATATTACATGTGATTAACAGGGGTAAAATATTTATAGTATAAGCTCTGAACTGCCAAGTCGGCATGCTTCGCATCCACACCGAACATCATACTCACCTCGGAAGATCCTTGGTTAATCATCTTAATATTCACACCTGCCTCAGCGAGAGCTTCCGTTGCTTTTGAGGCAATCCCTACAGTACGACACATACCTTCTCCTACCACCATCACCATGGCGAGATCTCGTTCTACTTGGACATCTTCAACCTTAAGCTCGGTACGGATTCGTTCAAGGATTCTCTCTTCTTTACCATTACGAAGCTGATGGTCCCGTAAAATAATCGATATATTATCTATTCCTGAAGGCGTATGCTCGAAGGAAATACATTCATCTTCTAATATTTCTAATAGATGACGGCCAAAACCCACTTCTTTGTTCATTAAATACTTAGTAATATTAATACTAAGAAAGCCTTTATCACTGGCAATTCCTACAACTGGGCAACCATTTTGTGAACGTTCAGCCACAATCCTAGTCCCCTCTGCTTCAGGGTGATTCGTATTTTTAACACAGACTGGTATCTTCTTTGTTACGACAGGCTGTAATGCTTCATCATGAAAAACAGAAAAGCCAGAATAAGCAAGCTCTCGCATTTCACGGTACGTAATTTCTCTCATTTCTTTAGGGGAATTAACAAGTTGCGGATTAACGGAATAAACGGAATCAACATCAGTGAAATTTTCATATACTTCCGCTTCCACACCTGCAGCTACAATCGAACCGGTAATATCGGAGCCCCCTCGCGGAAATGTCACAATATGTCCCTGCTTTGAAACACCGAAAAACCCCGGAATAACCAAAATACCGTTCATCTGTTTAAGATTCCTCAATTTCTCATAAGCCTCAGGCAAAATACGAGCATTTCCAGGATCATCAGTTACAAGTAGACCAGCTTTCTCTGGCGACACATAAGTCGCTTCCTTCCCCCGTTTTGATAAATAAGCAGCCATGAGCTTGGCATTTTGGTTTTCTCCACTTGCCATGAGAGCGTCCATAAGTCTCGGAGCATCATTTTCATACTGCGATATTAACTTCCTGAGTTCACGGTCTATATTGGTCAGTAACGTTTTATCTAGAGTTAAATCTGATACGATATCTGCAAAACGTTGAATCACTGCTTCTAAAGCTTTCTCTTGCTCTCCTTCTTCATGAATAGCTTGAGCCAGTGCAACTAATAAATCCGTTGTTTTTATGTCCTCAGAATAGCGCTTCCCTGGAGCTGACACAACCACAATTTTTCGTTCTGAATCAGATAAAATAATGTTTGCTACTTTATTAAATTGTGCACCGCTCGCAAGTGAGCTTCCACCAAATTTTACGACCTTCATCTTCCGCAAACTCCTTCTTATTATCAAAGTAGTAGTGTCCTCTCAGTGAATACAAATGTTCTCCTATAGAAGAAATGTAAAATAAGTATACTAGATTAAAACCTATTCGGCAAGATACTAGAAAAAATTAAATTCTGAATTATTTCATCGCTTAACACCTGGACGTTTTAATTGAATGTGCATCACACTAAGTTAATTCATCAAAAAACGTCTGAAAGCCGAAGCTTTCAGACGTTAAACAGCTATAGCAAATTAGTTTTCAATAGAAACGTCATGTAATTGGTATAAACCATTTGGATGCTTCCAGAAGCCTTGTACTTCATCACGTACACCAACTAGGTAAGTTTGGTGATAAAGGTAAAGCATTGGCGCCTCGTCCACAAGAATTTCCATCGCTTCTTTATATAGCCCTTCACGTGTTGATTCGTCTGTTTCTTCACGCGCTTGGTCAAGGAGGTTATCAAGCTCATCATTCGCGATAAATGAACGGTTACCTGCTTCACCATGGTGGTCAGAGTGGAATAACGCGTGCATACCGTAGTCAGCGTCCCCTGTTACCGTTACCCAGCCAAGGATAAACATATCGTGCTCGCCTTGAGCTGTGTTATCAAGGAATGCCCCCCATTCAAGTACTTCAATTTCAACGTCAACGCCGATAACAGCTAATTGGGCTTGGACAAGCTCAGCCATATCCATACGTTCACGGTTATCGTTCGTCCAAATTGTTGTTTCAAAACCATCCTCGTAGCCTGCTTCAGCTAGAAGCTCTTGGGCACGCTCTGGGTCGTAAGGTAATGCCTCAACTTCATCACTGAAACCGAATACTTGCTCACCGATAGGCCCAACAGCCGGTGTACCTATTCCTTCAAGAACACCTTCAATAATGTCGTCTTTATTAATCGCCATTGACAGAGCTTGTCGTACAAGCGGGTCATCAAATGGCTCTTTTTGTAAGTTAAAACCAATATAAGCAAGGCTTAAGCTTTCTATTTCATCAACATCAATACCGTCTGTGTTTTCAACACGCGCTTTATCACTCGGGCTTACAGGATAAATAATATGCGCTGCACCTGTTTCAAGCTCACCGATACGTGTTAAGTCTTCTGGTACAACTTTGAACGTAACGGACTGAACTTGTGCTGGTTCACCCCAATAATCGTCGTTACGGACAAGTTCAACACGATCTCCGGTTTGCCACTCTTCAAATTTGAAAAAGCCTGATCCTATAGGGTTTTCATTAATGTAGTCACCAGGTTGACCGCCATCTTCCATCGCCTCGTAGTCAGCTTCAATCGCTTCTAATGAGATCATCCCGCCACCATTATGGGCTAAGTGAGATGGAAGTGGTGCAAAAGGGTACTCCGTATGAAATTCTACTGTATAGTCATCAACGACGACAACTTCCTCTACCATGTTATATAAGAAAGAACGTGGTGATGCCACATCTTCATCAAGAATACGATCGATATTCGCCTTTACGACGTCAGCGTTAAATTCTGAACCGTCGTGGAATGTGACATCGTCACGAAGTGTGAATTCCCAAACATCGTCAGCTGTCGCTTCCCATTCCGTAGCTAGTAACGGCTCAAGCTCCATATCTGCCGTTTGGGTAAGCAACGTCTCGAAAATATTTGTTTGAACATTACTTGAAGGATTATCATTGGAACCGTGTGGATCCATCGCTTCCGCATCTGATAGTGTGCCGATAACAAGGTTATCCGTATCTACATCAGCGTCTGTAGCGTCCCCACCTTCAGCGTTATTAGCATTCCCATTATCTGCTGGGGCTGCGTCATTTCCTGCGTTATTATCCGGCTCACTGGCACAAGCACTTAAAGCAACTACCATTGAGACCGATAAAAGCGCAGCTTTTAACGTCTTGCTCTTAAACATTGTATTTCCCCCTTCATGTCGTCTTAATTTTGTAATAGTCTGACAAGATATAACTTACACTATACACCTAAAAAAAACAAGATGTAAAAATCTAAAAAATAAAATTTTTCAAATATAGGGTTAACCATAACCTATAACGTATGTTTATTCGTAGTCCATTAACGGTTTAAAGTGATGCAGTACCTCTTCCTCTTTTATCCTTTGACTGTTTCGACAATATCCAGTATAATTTGAAAAATACTATTGCATAAAAATAACATCACGAATTTTGGGGAACACCTTGTGAAAAAGTTGAGAAATGATATAATTTTTCCGGATAAGCTTTTTTACGTATCAGTTACCTGTTCTTTTCTGACGTAATGAAGCTTATTTGTCTGAATTTTAAGGCGTTTTCTAATTAGGCAAAAAGATAATGGTAGATAACCTTACCTTCTTAGCCCATTAACGTGACTGTCCCCTTAAAATAGCTGAGAAAGCTTTGTACTAATAGGTTAATAATTTGATGTAATTCTCTACTATTATTAAGGCTACTCTTAGAAAACACATCCTTTACTCATTATTTATGAGACTATTAAAAGAATATATGAAAGAGAGGTTTAACGAATGGCAGATACACCTACTACAGTTACTGCGTCGACGACAGAAGCTAAAAAAATTAATCCACAGGTAGAAAATCTTAAAATCATGTGGAGAAAGCTTCGTGCTAACCGGCTAGCTATGGCCGGGGGATTCATGATTATCTTCCTTTTAATCGTATCATTTATCGGACCTTACTTTACGGTGCATGATCCGTTACTACCTGATGTAAGCAGTCGGCTTCAAGGACCTTCTGCTGAACATTGGTTTGGGACAGACCACCAAGGAAGAGATATTTTTACGCGATTAATTCACGGCATGTCACTTACTTTCTATATTGGCTTTTCAGCTGTGGCACTTGGATTAATAGCTGGTGTCCTTATTGGGATCATTGCCGGGTATTACGGCAAATGGATAGACACTGTGTTAATGAGGATTATGGATGTTTTATTAGCATTCCCTAGTATTCTACTAGCGCTTGGAATTATTGCCGTATTGGGCGCTAGCCTTGAAAATGTTATTTACGCTGTTGCCATTTTTTCCGTACCTACATTTGCTAGGATCGTGAGAGGTTCAACACTATCAGTAAGAAAATTAGAGTACGTAGATGCCGTTCGTGCATTAGGTGCTTCAGATTTCCGAATTATCTTTAAACACATTTTACCAAACATTACGTCACCGATTATTGTACAAGCAACATTAAGTATCGCTACAACAGTCCTCGCTGCAAGTGGACTTTCATTTCTTGGTTTAGGCGCTCAGCCACCAACACCAGAGTGGGGAGCTATGCTTGCCGCTGGAAGAAACTACATGTGGGAACACCCTCATGTGGCACTTTTCCCAGGACTCGCCATCGTCGTTGTTGTGTTAGCATTTAACGTATTTGGAGACGGTATGCGCGACGCACTGGATCCAAAAATTAAATCGTAAGAGAGGTGAACCTCCATGTTGGTATATACTATTAGACGTATTCTTCAGACCATCCCCGTCCTCATTGGTGTATCGCTCGTTGTGTTTTTTATGATGCATTTAATTCCAGGGGATCCAGCTCAGATTATTGCTGGCGAGCAAGCAAATGAAGAACAAGTAGAGCAGATGAGAGAACGGCTCGGTTTAAACGATCCTTACTATGTTCAATACGGGAATTTCATTACGAACGCCGTTCAAGGTGACTTCGGAAATTCGATTCGAAGTGGACGCTCTGTGTCAGGTGAGATCAGCTCAAGGATCTGGGTGACAGTCGAATTAGCCTTTTACAGTACGGTATTGAGTATTTTCTTAGGCCTCATCGCCGGTATTGTGTCAGCTACAAGACGAAATTCAATATCAGACATGTTTATTATGATTTTTGCTTTATTTGGTTTGTCCATGCCAAACTTCTGGTTAGGTCTTATGCTTATTCAATATATTTCTCTTAATTTTGAAGCTATTCCCGTTTCTGGCTGGGGAACGCCTCAACACATTTTACTACCTGTTATAACGTTAGGTACTGCAGGGGCAGCGATTATCGCCCGCATGACGCGGTCAAGTATGCTTGAGATTATTAATCAAGATTACATTCGAACAGCTCGTGCTAAAGGAGTTAAAGAACGTTTAGTTATTTATAAGCACGCATTAAGAAATGCTTTAATCCCTGTTGTAACAGTGGTAGGACTTCAATTTGGTGCGTTGCTAGGCGGAGCTGTCTTAACTGAAACCGTCTTTGCAATTAACGGACTAGGACGCCTTGTTGTCGATGCGATTAACGCAAGGGATTTCCCAATTGTACAAGGAACTGTGCTCGTTCTATCACTTCTCTTTGTTCTAGTAAACTTTCTCGTTGATATCTCTTACCGCTTCTTAAACAAGCGAGTTGAGTTAGATTAATGAAGGTCAGTACAGAAAGGTGTGACATATGTTGGATAACCCTAAAACAATTATAGATGTTAGCGAGTTACAAACCTCGTTTTATACTAGTAAGGGCGAAGTGAAAGCAGTGGATGGCGTCAGCTTTGATGTACCTAGTGGTAAAACACTTGGTATCGTTGGAGAATCTGGGTCCGGAAAAAGTATTACCTCCCTTTCGATCATGCGCTTGATTGAATCTCCCGGAAAAGTTAAAGGGGGTTCTATCACCTTTAACGGTGAAGATCTCCTAGCTAAGAGCGAAGCAGAAATGCGACATATTCGCGGCAATCAAATTTCAATGATTTTCCAAGAGCCGATGACGTCTTTAAATCCTGTGTTTACAATTGGCGATCAAATTGCCGAATCATACATGATTCATGAAAAACTATCGAAAAAAGAAGCACTGAAAAAAGCGTTAAGCATGCTTGAGCTTGTTGGGATTCCATCCCCTAAGGACCGGTTAAAAGCCTATCCTTATGAATTGTCAGGAGGAATGCGTCAAAGGGCGATGATTGCAATTGCACTTGCCTGTAATCCAGAGTTGCTTATCGCCGATGAACCAACAACCGCATTAGACGTGACAATTCAGGCACAAATTCTTCGTCTCATTAATCGCTTACAGGATGAACTTGGCATGTCAATGATCTTAATCACACATGATCTTGGTGTCGTAGCTGAAACCTGTGATTATGTCGCGGTTATGTATGCAGGTAACATTGTAGAATATGCAGATGTTCATACCCTGTTCAATGCACCTAAACACCCATACACAGTTGGGTTGTTAAAATCATTACCAAGACACGATATTGATCAAGATGAGTTGGAAGTTATTAAAGGGATGGTCCCAAGACCTGATGAGCTGCCTGAAGGCTGTAGATTCGCACCTCGGTGTCCCTTCGCTACAAAGTTATGTGAAGAGAAGCTTCCTTCACTTGAAAATATCGATGACAAAAACCAAGTCCGCTGTTGGATTCATACCGACGAATGGGACGGCCCGGAGGTGAACGTGAAAGATGACTACGGAACTGCTCAAAGTCAAAAATCTTAAACAATATTTTCCTATTAAAGGCGGGATCTTTGGCAGGAAAATTAATGATGTCAAAGCTGTTGATGATGTCACTTTTTCAGTAAAGGCCGGTGAAACGTTAAGTATCGTTGGCGAATCTGGCTGTGGAAAATCCACGACTGGGCGAGCGATCTTGCGCCTTGATGAACCAACATCAGGTGAGGTGTCGTTTCAGGGACAGGATTTACTATCTTTAAACAAGTCACAAATGCGGAAAATGCGTAAAGATCTACAAATTATTTTCCAAGATCCTTATGCTTCGATTAATCCTCGACAAACCGTACGACAAGTACTAAGTGAAGCTATGGAGATCCAAAATGTTCTTCCTAGAAAAGACCGTGAAGCTCGAATGCTTGAACTAATGGAAACTGTTGGCCTTGGTTCTCACCAATTAGACCGTTTTCCACATGAATTCAGTGGTGGTCAAAGACAGCGTATTGGTATCGCACGAGCGCTGGCTGTTGATCCGAAATTGATTATCTGTGATGAATCTGTTTCGGCCCTTGATGTTTCTATTCAAGCTCAAGTACTTAATTTGCTGAAGAAGTTGCAGAAAGAACTCAACCTAACTTATCTGTTCATCGCCCATGATTTAGGTGTCGTTAGACATATCTCAGACCGAGTACTCGTTATGTATCTCGGAAAAATCGTGGAGATTGCTGATAAAAAGTCACTTTTTGACAACCCTAAGCACCCATACACTAAAACATTGTTGTCGGCCATCCCGGTTCCTGATCCAAGTAAAAAGAAGGACCAAATTATTCTTAAAGGGGATGTCCCTTCACCAATTAATCCGCCTTCAGGCTGTCGTTTCCATACGCGCTGTCCTTTTGCAACCGATAAATGTAAAGAAGAAATTCCTGAGTTACGAACAACTGATATTAATATGGCTGAAGGGCATCAAGCTGCCTGCCACTATATAGAAGAAATTGAGTCAGGTGAACGTCAACCTAATTATTAAGTAGCACAAAACGAAGATGCTTGGGCATAGCAGTCTCTAAAACGCTTCCGACTACCATTTTTGATAGTCGGAAGCGTTTTGTCATAATTGAGCCCAACACCCCCTATTGCATTATGAATTTTGCCTTTCACCGACGTTCTCGTGAAATGGGAATAAGTTTTTAAAAATCCGAAGACTGGCCCGATATCCATATACAATTTAAATGTGCTTGAACATTTAAATGTTGGAATGAATGATCTAGCGTCGAACAAGTACTAATATTAGTGTATTTAGATGCATTATTGCATAACATAACGTTAAGGAACCCTAATAGTGGTCGGCTTGACATTAACAGAAACCTCGGTTTAAATGTCTTCCCTGTAGATAAGACGCCTTCTCAATAATTGAGTCATTAGTGAGAGTAAAAATAAGCGGAGATTTTTCGGTTAGATGCAGGAGATCACTCATTTTGGAAATATAAAAGGAAATTTTCCGATTGTGTAAAGCGAACGACCCCTTTTTCAGATTTTCCAGGTCATTAGCGTCCGTTAGCTCACGCCTAAATAGAGTTGCTCTCCTTTCTATTTTGAACGGAGCTTTACGGACACTTATCTGGGATAAAAAGTGAGGGGCATTCTTATTCGCAGCTACAGCTTAACGAAGTGGTCGTTTTTATCTATTATAACTTAATATTTCTGCTAACTGACGTGCCTCTTGTCTTGCTTTTGCAAACCTTTCTTCCACCTCTTGAGGAAAGGTACTCGTCCCTTCAATACTGACGTGATGATAGTTCTTAACCCCGATGAGGCTAAAGATGGTTTTGAGATACGCATTGCCATGCTCCAAAGAGGCCAACGGCCCTTCAGAGTAAACGCCTCCGCAAGATTGTATATGAACAATCGTTTTATCGGATGCCAACCCTTTAATACCCTCCTCAGTAAAACGGAATGTTTTTTCAGGAATAATTAATTGGTCGATATATGCCTTTACTTGAGGTGGAGAGCTCATATTCCATAAAGGAGTGACAAAAACCACCATTTCCGCCTGTAAAAACTGTTCTACAAATGGATTTGTAACCGTTTTATCACGACCATTTGTTCCAACCCTTTCCCAAGCAGCTAACGCCTCTTTCTCTAATGGCGGTATGTTGACTTCAAAAAGATCAAGCTTAGTTATGTCTGTCTCTGAACAGTTGTTTTTAAACACATCCAGAAAATACTTTCCAAGTTGTAAACTATACGAGTCTTCCTCACGTTTCGGGTTTGCGGTAACATACAATAATGTCATAGATGTGCACCTCATTTAATGCTTATTTATTAAACGGACCTTGAATCAGTATGCATTTTTGTTCTTCTCCCCCCACCGAATGGTAGTTGGGCTAATCAGGACATTAGCGTCCGTTTAGTTCCTGACTAAATAGAGTTACCTCTCCTCTCTATTTTGAGCCGGGAGGTTTGCGGACGCTTATCTGTGATAAAGATTCGTTTACTAATAAATTGTTTCCTTTTCCATGTACGGTATGACTTGATTTTTCCCACTATTTTTTGCTTTATATAGCGCTTCATCAGCTGCTTTATGCATCCACTCAAATGTCTTGCTGCCCTTATACGCTGTGACCATTCCTATACTAACCCGCACCGGCAACTCCTCATGTCCCTTTAGGTGGAGTGGCGTGTTTACTAAATCATCTCTAAACATTTGTGCAAGAATGATTATCTCGTCATCTTCTTTGTCAATAAGACAAACAGCAAACTCTTCTCCTCCGATTCTTCCGATTGCAGCACCATTCGAAAAGAAGTCTCTTAGCCTTTCTGAAAAAGCAACGAGTACGTCATCACCCATTTGATGGCCATATGTATCATTAATAATTTTAAAATCATCAATGTCAAGTAACAATAACGCTACTTTACTTTTTCCGCTCCCCTTTCCTTTAACTTTATTAAAACACTCAAACAAATCTACAAAATGACGTCGATTATGAAGCCCCGTTAAATAATCTGTCGTCGCCTTTTCTAACAATTCATTCTCAAACATTTTTTTAGTTGTAACATCTGTGAATATGGTGAGTATCGCTTCCTCTTCCTTCCCTGAATGACGAATGGGGTGGAATCGTACTAAGTAAAATGTCTTTGTCGATTCTCCCACAATTTCTATCTCATCAGCCAAATCTTTATTATTAATATAATTATTAATAAGAGTTGGGTAATTCGCCAAAAGGGAAGGCAAATATTCACCTATCCAAGAATGAGTTGTTTTATCAGGATTAATTAAGTGTAACACTGTTTCTCCTGCTGGGTTAATATCCACAATTCTGTTATAGCTATCAGAAAGCACAATCCCATCACTCATTTGTTCAAAAATTCTCTCTTTCGCAATCGGCCAAACCGACATAATTTGATAGCGAAAAAATGCTATAAAAACAAACAAACCTGCCAACGTATAGGAGACAGACATCGTCCCAGGGATTTTAATTGGGAGAATCATGCTTAAGGCAGGCAGCCAAACTGGAATACTAATTCCTGTAAACATAAACACAAATTTTCTTCTTAATTTCTCAGAAAACATTCTAATATTTAATAGAAGAACAACGACCGCCGACATAGCCACAAACTGATAGTATGCAATAAACATTAAATTTATAAAAGTAGGGTTAACGTTTATTTCAGTTAAAGAGCCTATTTCGGTGATATCAACCCATGTTCTCATAACATGATGATGATGATCGGTGATTATAAGTGAAAAATACACAATGACCGGTAAGGAAAGGACAATGACAATGCGAGCTGTCGTTTTTTCTGGCTTCCCTAAGTAACTTCTGACTAAAGCGAGGAGTAATATGGCGCTTAAAAAAATAGGAATCTGCTGACTATTTCTAAGCCATAACATGACTGTATACGATGAGTGATAAAGCTCAGCGGCAGTTAATGTAACGAGCAAAAATGATAAGAATAATAACGATGCAAAATAAAATCTACCAGGAGTTCGGGGATATCTTAATGTCAAGATGGCAAGCATGAACGAAAAAAATCCCATAAGAAGCAAGTAATACGGATAAATATCAGTCCAATGCAAGTATCATCCCCCCCTTTCTATGTGAACATACTTCCTACATTATACACTCTTTTTCCACAACAAGGGTGTTAAGGACCTCTCTAAAAATATATCAATTATCCTTCTCTTTACACTTAGACTCAGGGCGTGTCAGAGCAAAATAATAATGGTAATGACGTGAACATCGTGAATTAAATGGCGCTTTACAAAAAGGACAATGATCATGTCCATATACATACTGTCCAATAGTTAATTCTTTCCAACAACCTCCACATAATATAGCTACTTCCATAAATTCTTCCTGCTCCCAACGGATTACTGGATGACCGGCCATTTCACGGTGACATTCGATACAAGGATAATATGTCATACAACATTTGAATTTGATCGCTACTCTATCTCTCTCTGTATGATAATGAACACATCGTGTCTCGTGATCTATCATATTTCCCTTCACTCTCTGACTATATGTCACTTCCTTATCCCTCCACAACTCACTTTTCATACTACTGCTGTAAGCAGCCTATCTTAAATGTTAGACGTATGCTGAAGGCATAGTCAAAATAAAGGTGACGCAGACCACCTCATAAACAGTCATTTCTGTGCTTTTTCCTTCCCACTTAAAGGAATAACAATAAAGGGCGAGAAAAAACGCCCTTTCATTTCATTGTATAGAGTCATTAAACGTCGCACATCTTTTTTGATTATTTATCAATGAATGGTATACTTTTTAAAATTGACACTCATTTTAAACGGAGGTAACTACAGCATGAAAGAAAAAGCATGTCGCGATTCAAAGGTAATTAAAACCGGAAGGGTATTCCCCCAGGATACGAACAATCACAATACACTTTTTGGCGGTAAATTAATGAGGGATATTGATGATGTAGCTTCTATATCCGCTGCACGCCATTCCCGAACAGAATGTGTGACAGCTTCTACAGATTCTGTGGACTTTCTGTCTCCTATTCGACCAACTGACTCTGTTTGTCTCGAATCTCATGTAACGTGGACAGGGACAAGCTCCATGGAGGTCTTTGTTAAAGTCGTTGCTGAAGATCTTCTAACTGGTAAACGTACATTAGCTGCAACTAGTTTCTTAACATTTGTAGCTTTAAATAACAAAGGTACACCTGCGGAGGTTCCAAAAGTTGTACCACAAACAAAAGAAGAAATTTATTTACACGAAACTGCGCCTGCCAGAATTCAGCGTCGAAAAGAAAGAAGGAAGCAAAGTAAAGAGCTCGCGACAATTTTATCAGAATTAAAACCTTGGGATACCCCTATTAGTTAACATTCAACCTATACGTTAGTTACGACATTTTAAGGTAGTAATTCTAATATAGGATTCGCACTACGTCATTGTTTTTTGCCGGTTGATATGAATATGTGTGATGCACTTATTATTCGTCATAATGGGATATACTGAAAAGCCTGCTGACTTCCCTGTCCAGCAGGCTTCTTTCTCTATTGCTTACACACACCTCCATGTTCATTTTGCCACTTAATAGTGACCTGTGTTTTCACCCCCAGGGAACATTGGAAGTATATAATTTGCTATGAAGTAGAGGACAATTAATATAATAACAGTGATAAAGGCGTACTTAATGAAAGTGGCCCCCACTCGTCCTGGCTCCTCCTTCTTCTCTATCTTCTCTTCACGCTTATCGTGCTCACTCATACCTTTGAACCTCCTTAAAAACGGTTAGTATGAGTGATACCCTGGTAACTCTATTTTAAACGTCATTCTTTTGCTCTTAAACGTAACACTAGACTAAGTAATCCAAATGAAAATAGAATGAGTGCTACTACCCAATAATAAGCGAGCTCCGTCTGACCAGCTTGTACTGCCGAATAAATGGCCGTTGGCATCGTCTGAGTTTGGCCAGGTATATTGCCGGCAAACATGATAGTAGCTCCAAATTCCCCTAAGCCTCTCGCAAAACCCAGCATATAAGCTGTGACAACTGACCGCCATGCAAGAGGAAAGGTGACGTACATGAAAAGTTGTTTTTCATTAGCTCCCATTTGTCTTGCAGCCTGCTCTAATTCTGCATCAACATTTTCAAAAGCATTAATTAACGTTTGGTAGATTAATGGAAAGGCCACTACAGCCGCAGCAATCACAGCAGCCCAATACGAAAAAACGATCCGCGTCGAAAATAACCATTCAAACGCTTGTCCTATCCAACTTTGTCCTCCAAAGATCACTAGCAATCCAAAACCGACTACCGTTGGCGGTAGTACAAGCGGAAGCATCATCCCTGTTTCAATGAGACTACGCCCTCGAAAAGATTTGCCCTTCATGAACCATGCTGCTAATAATGCTGAAACAAAAGAGAGAGTACTTGCGACTAAAATGACCTGTCCTGATATAACAACCGGTGTTAGAAACTGTTGCATAGACATCTAACGTACACCAAATCCATATGACTCAAATATAGTGAGTGCTTCTTCAGTTTGAAGCCACTTATAGAAATCCCGCGCTTCTGTTACTTCGGCAGCATCCACAAGTAGGCCTACTGGGTATAAAATCGAATCATGTCCATCCGCTGTTGTCACGATGTTTACATTATCCGATGAATGTGCCTCTGTCTTATACACGAGTCCGGCATCTGCGTTTCCAGTTTCAATGTATGTCAGCACTTCTCTCACATTTGAAGCATAAATGATTTTGTCTGAGAGAGCATCATATAGTTCTCGCTCTTCCAGCGCTTGCATGGCGTAATTTCCAGCAGGAACTAAATCAGGATGACCCATTGCCACACTAGCAATATCATCAGTCACCAGCTCTTCTAGCGTGGTCATGTCCGTTTCTATATGATTGCCTGTGATCAAAACTAGCTCATTTTCTAGTAAAGGGGCATACTCTAGCACAACACTTTCTTGATCTAACTCTTCCATCCAAGTGAGTGCAGCTGGTAAGAATAGATGTGCCGGAGCCCCGTGAATTATCTGATCCTTTAATTGACCTGAACTTCCGTAAGATGGAACAAGTGTCACACCTTCATGTTCTTTTTCATAAAGCTGCTTTATTTCTTCCATGGCCTCAGTCATACTTGCCGCTGTTAAAACATAAATTTCTTCTTTTCCTTCATCCACATGACAGCCACTTATAGTAAGAGTTGTGCCTAAAAGACAGGCAGTCGTAAATACTTTTTTTAACACTCTATCTCCCCCGCCTCTAACCAATCTATCTCCACATATTAAACAAGCACTTTTTAATAGTATATCAAAGGCAACTGAAAGATAACTACTCAACTCCATTTTGCCGTTCATGTGTTATGTTGAGTTAAACTAACATTCATCCATGACTCTAAAATAAAAAATCAAAGCAACTCATGATGAATTGCTTTGATGCAGTCCTACTTATGTTAAGTTGTAAATAATTACATATAAGGTCTATTGATTATAAAACGAACCTTAATCAGGACATTAGCGTCCGTTATCTCCCGCCTAAATAGAGTTACCTCTCTTCTCTATTTTGAGTCGGAAGGTTTACGGATGCTTATCTATGATAAATAAAAGCATCTCATTTTTTTCAATCAGCCAACCTTACTCTTCTCTAATATAAAACGCCTTTCCGTGTATGCGTTTCAGCAAACACATCAGGATCAGGGTCAAAGTAATCTATCCGGTAATGTTCAATAAATTCGCCATCGACGACATAACCAGCTCCCCATGTAGGATCCATAGTCAGCCATTCCCCATCCACCTTCACTTCGACCCATGCATGTCTCAGACCTGCATCCCCCTCAATATAGTTGGCTTCCATGCCAATCGATCTTAGTAACGCAACCGTTAGAAAAGCGTAATCTTGGCATACACCAGTTCCCGCTTTTAACGTTTTGACTGCACTATCACTAATATTGAAAGTATCTTGCTCCATTTTCTCTACATCATAGTCCACATGGGTGGCCACGAATTCATAGACAGCTTTCGCTATTTCCCGTTCATCCTCAATGCCGTCTGTAATAGCATTGGCTTTTTCTATAATCAACGGGTCATCCGACTCAATTCCTCTCGAAGGCAGGGTACTACGCTTATCGTCTACATCGTTAACCTCATGAGTCACTTTCATGACACCACTATAGTAAAACATTGATTGATCTTGTTGATCACGTTCAGGCACATTTAAAATTACGTCGTATGAACCTTCACCAAATCGAAAAAAGATATCGCCAGCAAAGCTGTAATCCTCGACAGGGAGGACATAGCCCGCTTCTAATTCCTCCCCATCTTCCTCTTTTAGTGTAGTAACAATAATATGAGAAATCTCATCTGCACCAGGAACTGTTTCATCAATCTCTCCACTAATAGAGTAGGTTAGCCCACTATGCGCTAATTCGGTAGTCAGTGCCGGTTTGTCTATTGTCACTCCCCGTTCCACATACTGATTGAAATGCGTCGTACGAGTATACTCAACAGCTGTTTGATTAGTCACATAGAATGTAGCGGCATCATAATAGAGTTCATCTTCCTCAGCCATCGTCTGTACTTTAATTAAGTGCACGCCCTCACCGAAGTAGAGCGGAATATCGCCGGAAAATTGCCGTTCTTTAACAGGAAGGATAACTCGCTCGTTTTGAGAACCTTGTTCCACGTGGACAAAAACCATATCACCGGTGTAATCTTTAGGCACTTCTCCAGAGACATAGATAGAGCCAGCCTCGTCACTTAAACCTACCTCAGGAAAAGCTAGCTCTATTCCTTGTTTCGTTCCGAATCGTGTATACTCTATTTCCCTAGCAATCTCTTTATCCTTATTTACAACATTAAATGACGTAACTGCGTAGTAGGACTCTCTCTCGCTTTTCTCATAACTAGGTACATGAAGACGGACATTATATTCCCCTTCCCCATGATGAAGTGCCACTTCACCGGAAAAATGTCCCTCTTCTAATGGGATAAAATAATAAAACACATTCGGAATATTGTCTTCAAACTCACCTTCATAAGCAATTTGCAAATAAATATGATCATCAATTAATTTATCTGCCTCTTCAATACTTCCTTTAATCTCCAAAGTAGTATTAACTTCAGTTCCTTCTATTACAGGGGTATCCAGAGAGAATCCAACCTCATGAGCATACTCCATAAGCCATATATTGCCTTCTTCATGCTGTTCTTGACGTTTTATTAGGTCATCGTTAATTTCTAGTAGAACATCATTATCATTATTCTCATGTGTATCTACTGACTGAGAACAGCCAACTAACATGCCCCCTATGACAACATTCAGAAAGAGTATAAATAATGAGCGCCATATCTGCATATCATTTCCCCCTCCTAGAAGGACCTGACTCCCGCTTTTTAGTTCAGTTAGTTCTCAATTGATACAAGTGCTGGTCGACGCTTCTCTTGATAAATAATTGTAACTTCTTGCCCAGCAATTTGTTCAAACATGTCAGCCGTATTAAATGGAACTGTCAGGACTTTCGTCTCCCCATTTACCTCAAATTCTACTGACGATTTATCGGCAGCTCCCGTTACAATCGCGGTTGCCTTCACAAGGTCTGAGCTTTCTATAACAATTTCCTGTCCAATAATAACATAATCATCTTTCATACTATTCCAAGCTTTAATTTCATCGACTGTTAAATTTAGTCTTTGAGCCACGCTCCATAGTGTTTCCCCTGGTGCAATCGTATATATCGCTTTCGTCACTTGTTCCGATGGGGTTTCTACTTCATGAGTGCCTGTTAACGTCAACTTTTGTCCTACATAAATATTATGAGATGCCAAATAATTGAGCTGCTTAATCTCGTCAACTGTCATCCCATATCTTTTCGCTAGACTGAATAATGTATCACCGGTTTGGACAATATGTACAGTCGTTTCCTTCGGTGCCTCCGGTTTTTTAGGGACCGATTCTTCACGATCTGGCTCTGCACTTCCCGGCACAAAAATAGTTTGTCCTACATAAATACTATCAGAGGATAAGCCATTATTTTTTTTAAGTTCATTGACAGTTGTATCATACTTTTTGGCAAGCGAAAACAATGTATCGCCTCGTGAGATTGTGTATTCTGTCACCCACGTCGTTGATCCAGAGCTGCTTTTGCCTGGTACAATCAGTTTTTGTCCCTCGTTAATACGATCTGACTTAAGGCTATTAGCTAATTGTAAGTCCTCGACAGTTAAACCATAACGACGCGCGATGCTGTATAATGTATCCCCTCTTTTAATATTAATAGCTTTCCCTCTTGTAACGTGCTCTCCTGGGACCGTTAATAGTGAACCTGTATATATTAAATCTGATGTAAGGCCATTTATATTTTTCAATTGCTCTACCGTCACTTGGTACCTTTGCGCAAGACTGTAAAGCGTGTCTCCCTGCTGGACGTTATAAGTCCGTTCAGTTGCTGTCACTTCCGCCCCTTTTATACCACTTAACAACACGCCAGCCGCCATTGTGCCAGCAAGTACACGACCATTCCGCTTGAACTTTCTTTTTTTCTTCGCTATTTCTCGTGCTGACGTAATACGTTCTTTTCTAGTCCGACTAATAAGCTGCAAGTCCTGGTTCATTCGTTTATCCTCCTATTATCATAAATCACCTTTACTAACCCCTCTAATGGTATCGCTTCAACAAGAAGTAAAAAAGATGAAAAAGACAAAACAGGAGTGATGTACGGTTACATTTTTATGAAATTAAGCATAAACTCCTAGACATAAGTTCTCCAAATCAATAGTCTTATGTATAAAGTCATAGTCTATATCTCGATGCCCTTTCCCCTCATGAGTCAAAGTATAGACAGTCTTAAATAGTGTTTAATTCTATGTTTTCCAAAAAAAGTTTGCAATTTTCTACAAATATCGTCAATAATGTTCAATACTATGGTATAATCCATTCTGTCTATCGAATCGAAAAGGGGTTGACACAATGTCAGAACAACAGTCATATTCTTCTACAGGGCTTACAAATAATATCGGTGGCTTACTTGCCTACTCCCTCACTTTCATAACAGGTATTATTTTTATTGTCATTGAAAAGGAAAATAAATTTATTCGCTTTCATGCTATGCAGTCTATCATGACATTCGTCCCGTTATATATTGTTACAGCCTTCGGCGGCTTAATACCTTTCGCCGGACTACTCTTCAGTTTCTTGACAGGAATGTTGATGCTTATTTTTTGGATTCTAGGGATGTTTAGAGCCTATAAAGGGGAAATTTATAAGTTTCCTATTGTCGGAAATATTGCCGCTAAACAACTCGACTAGTAAGACGACCATATCTTCAAACTGTAAACTGATCCTCTACCTTTTCTTTAACATCTCGCTTATTTGCATGGACACCTTTGTCCATGCCCATAACACCTCCAAATATCAATTAATACGTACATCGTTTCGAAAGTGTTTTATAGTGTCACAATAAGCTAGATCAATCTTAATGCACCCAGTCATTATGCTCCTTTTTTTATTCCTTTCAATTTTTTAAACATCGTGTATAGTTCATAAGCGTATCATGACAACACCCACACCAAGCCTTTAGTCATGGGTATTTTAAATTAATCATCTAATTTCCAGTAATAAATTCTCCCTATTAGGTATTAAGACTATTAAAATACTAATTATAGGTAAATATACAAACCCATATATATAGCTGTTTTTCATTAAATACCCATGCTATAGTAAACAGAGACGTCTCCTCTCTATGAACCTTTAGTAGCGTTTTTACGACATTATCCGACATCATTTCCACTTCTTTTAGATACCGCTAAAAAAAGGCATGACTCCCATCCTCTTTTTTAGAAATGGCTTGTTTTTTGCAGGTAGATACTGTTTACTAGATTAAAACTAAGACGATTAGATCAGGAACGTAGCTGAGAAAGGAAGAAAGACTTTGGTAAGACCTTTTTTATTTTTTATAATACTTATTTTTTTAACAAGTGTGATAATAGGCTGCAACCAAGACAATGATGTCACAAATACTCTCAGCGAAGAACCGAAGCACTCTGAGGAAACGGGAACGCCATCGCATAACAATGATAGTACTTGGGCAGAAGTGGGATTGTCAGTCAGCTCCGATGACACATTACTAGAACAAGATTTATCTGCTTTTTTACATGCAATTGCAGCAGAAAAAGAAGAAGGCTATTTTTTTTATCTAAACCAATTAGAAAATGCCATCGATGTTCAAATGACGATCTCCCATCATTATGATCGCTATTTAACGTCAGCATTAAGGATCTCAAGTAACGTTAAACAATTAGAATGTAAAACGCCTGAAATGAAGTTTGTAAAGCGGTATTACCTTCAAGGGGTCTCCCAGCATCTGAAAACAGTTGAGGCTATTGAACCTCATATTGATGCCATTAACAATGACTCCCATCCTTTAACTGTTATTACTGAATTTAACGAGGGGATCACATCAGGTCATGAGGAAATTGCGCTGGCATTCATCCAAATTTTAAAAATAGCCGAAAAAACCGACATCGATAACGAACCCGACCTAAAACCACTAAAAGACCATGTCCACCTTTATTTTGAAGCTAGTTAGGCCTCTCGCTTAGAACGGGGTTATGGTTTATGGGTTGTTCTTGAACGCTAAGATTCTTACTACCGCTCTCAAAACGATACAACTGGTCCCAAATTGGGTAATCTCTCACCTATTGAGAGGTAAAAGCGCTAAGTCGCCTATCTTTCTCTTACAATGCAAGTGATGAGATAGGCGATTTTTTCTGTCCTTTGTCCACCATTTTCTTGGCTACTTTCAATCCGACCGCTATCCGGTACGAATAATTAAGAAGTAAATTTTAGGATAAGAACGCAGTCTGAAGATCCGCTTTTACGCAGTTTTATTGAGCAAAAGTTAGCTGAAGACAAGCTCTCGGGGAAAAGTCCGTCTAAAGTGAAAGTCATTGGCATTACTCGAATGTTGACATCTTATTTTGACTTATGACTTTCACTCATTAAAGTAAATAATTATTGTTCTTATGATCCTATATATCGTTTAAACACAGGTTTATTGACTTATCCACCTATCCAGTCTTCTCTTTTTTTATAGTTTGTTTAAGTAATGGTTTCATTGAATAGACGCTAACAATTGCTCCAGCTCCAACGCCGATCCAGAAAGTAATAAAACGAAAGAGAATAGCAAATGTCCCTGCTACTTCCAGAGGAATCCCTAAGCCGGTCATAAATGTCACCATTGTCACCTCAAATGTTCCAATACCTCCCGGCGTAAGAGGGAGTAGTGCCACTCCATACGAAATAACCACAACCGCAATAATATTAATAAAAGACAAATCAAAGGGTAACGTAGCTGCCAAGATGGCTCCCTTTAACGGAAAAAGAAGCCAAATAACGATGGAGAGTCCTCCTTGTATGACTATTTCTTTCGTTTCTATTATGGTTAATTCTTTTAGAATAGACTCTTTTAATCGCGTTTTTAGTACACCCTTCCATAACAGTATTCCCACCCCTGTTAAACCTGCCAAGCTAATTAAACAGATGAAAACCCCATTCATAACAGACAATGTCATGTTTTTAAAATACTGATTTAATTGAGCAAATACCATATACACAGACAGAAAAATTAATGGACAAAATGCGACGAAGCTAATACTCTTTTGCAAAGTAATAAGGACCATTGCTTTTGTAAAAGATACCCCATAGTGTTGTTTGAAGTAAGCACCTTTGAAGGCTTCACTTCCCAATTTAGCCGAAGGCGTAATCCCTTCTATAAAAGCACACATTAGCAATAGCTTAAAAAGTTCTTTAAGTGTTGTTTCACACTGTGGTTTTAAAAGGCGCTTCCATTGCCATGCCATTAAACAGAAACTTAAAAATTGAAGAAACACAAGACATAGTAACCCCGCTACAGACACATGACGAAGCGCTTCCCACCAATTACTCCATGCAAAAGAAGAAAAAATATATAAACATATCCCAATGATGATAGCGATAGCTAAAATTCGTTTCACGCTAAATACTCATGTTGGATGTGCTTCACAAAAAGGATTGAAGCAGCAATCATTTTTCCTGAGTGGGCAACGGCAGCTGTCGCCCTTGCGTACTCACTTTCTTCAAGAACTGAGTAATGGTGTTTGACACGCGTCTTGGGCTGTCGAACAATGAGTCTTGCTGTACTAGCCATAGAACCATGCAGATAGTCCTTTATCCTATCTAGCGGAGCAACTTGCATAGCTAAATGAATCACTGAAAAATGCCTTGGGCACACGTCTAAGCCGTTTTGATGTAAAACTGTTACATGATCCTCAAGGCCCATTAGCTTTACAAACTTAGTTGCTTGAGAAATGACTGCATGCTCTTTATCTATAACAGTAACCTGTGCGCCTGTTTTAGCAGCAAATAAACAAGCAGAAAAAGGGGTTGCGCCTCCACCAATACACAATACACGATCATGTGCAGTCATTTGGCAAAGCGCGATTTCTTTCTCAATGACAGACTGATAGTACCAAGCAACAACAGACGCACACGGCGGTATCGTACAACACGCTTGCTCACATAATTTCGTACAATACGTTATAATTGACATAGTTAGTAGCCTCCTCCTGCCAAAAACCATTCTGCTGCTGTTATGAGGAAATTCATCATACCTCCTACTAAAAATGCCAGTAAGATTGTCGCTCCTGAAATAGACAGCGCCCATTTCAACTTAAATTCTTTCACTAAAACAAAAAAGACACTCATGCATGGGATATAGAGGAGAGCAACTACTGCGCCGACAAACATTTGTCCTAACGTTAAACCCATCCCTAAAAGCGGAAGAACTGCCAGCTCTCTCCTTACAACTCCAAGAATTAAGGCAACACTCGCTTCAGCAGGCAGCCCTAGCCAATTGACAACGAGAGGTTCAATAAGAAAACTCACGTATGACAAGGCGCCTGTTTCAATTGTTAATGCCGCAATTAATATACCAATGACCATCGGAATTTCTGCTTCAATCATGAAGTGTTTTGTCCGTAGCTTGACTTTATTCCACATCGTATGTGAGTCAGGCACAAGCAGGTTAGGTACCTCGATAAGTACAGGATCGAGCGTTCCCTTCAACAATTGATTAAGGATCGAACCGCTTATAAACATAATAATAAATGACACTAGAAAAACAGCTAACAATAAAAGAAATGAGTGGTCCCCTAACAGCGCAATAAATGCCCCTGTCTGAGCTATACAAGGAACAGCCAGACTTACCAAGGAAGACATAATAAGTCGTTCTTTTAAGCTTGTTGCTGTTCTTGTACCGACAATAGCAGGTACGGCACAACCATACCCCATCGATATAGGAATAATACTATGTCCCTGAAGGCCAAAACGTCGAAGTAATCCGTCGATCAAAATACCTAAGCGTGGTAAATACCCGCTGTCTTCTAAAAAAGAGAGGACAATATAAAATAAAAAAACATACGGTAAAATTAATGTTAAAGGCCATTCCACACCTTTAATCAGTACGCCAAATTCCCCTACTAGTACTGAATGGATAACGGTATCTTGATTAACCAATAACGATACGAGCCAATCAACGAATGGAATATAATAGTTATTTAATAAAGGCAAAAAAATAACACTTCTTACAGCCTTACCTACGCCTACTACAAACACCATAGCAAGAAGAACAATCATGATTGCTAAAGGAATTCCTGTGTGAGGCTGGATCGTCCACTTTTCCAACAAATCAAGCCTCGTTGATCGATAATCTTTGATCGACTGTACATTGCTCACAATGCTTGCAGGTGTTAAATTAGGATCAAAATCACCATCTATTGAAGGTCCTTTGCGTAACGTACGATTAATTTCTGTCATCAACCGCGTAAACCCGCTTCTCCTAACAGCTACAGTCGGTATAACTGGAGCTCCTAACAGTCTTTCTAATAATTTGACTTCTATGTGAATCCCCTTACGTTCAGCAACATCCATCATATTCAGCATAAAAATAACAGGTATTTTTTGTTGCTTTAACATTAAAGCTAATTGTAAATTGCGTTCAAGGTTTGTAGCATCAAGCACGTATAAAATGAGATCTGCCCCGTCATTTAGTATGTTGACGGCTGCCTTTTCTGCTTCAGATAAAGCTGTTAATGAATAAATACCAGGCACATCTATAAGAACAGTCGATTCTTTCAGATGAATCAAATTTCCCTCCATAGCAGAGACAGTCGTCCCTGAATAATTAGCTGTCATCACTCTTTTTTTCGTCAAAGTAGAAAAGATTACACTCTTCCCGACATTCGGATTCCCCATTAACAGTACTCTTTTACGAGAAGATGAGTGATTAGTTATATGATGTTCAGAATGACAGCTCACGTAGCCCCACCTCTTCCACAATGATTTGTGATGCCACGTGAAAGTCGATCGCTATCTCACGTTTCCCAGCTAGCTTTATAACGACCGGTCCTCTCCAGCAATTTTTAACCACGACAGTCAGCTCTGTCCCTATATGAACACCAAGACACGCCAACATCGGTAAGTCAGGAATACTTACTATTTTGCATTTTACCGATGGATTAACGGTGCATAAGTTTTCTTTAACCACCCTTTTTCCTCCCATTTCAAACAATGATTTTTGAATTCAGTTTAATTGAGAATGAGAATCATTTGTCGAAAATGGCCATTTATTCACAAAGAAGACTTAATTTTTGAATTTTTTGTTATTAAACATTATTTATCAATCGGAATACCATGCATTTTGACATGCATCAGTTTAGACGACATGCTGATTGGGTGACAGTTAATATCATGGAGATTTCAACTTTTAAATGTGAATGTCTATTGTTAATAAAAAACAGACAGCTGACACAACGTGTCCTTGTCATAGTGACGTAACCGCGTCCTACTCTGTTCAATTTCATTCCTTTAAAGAGTAACGTCATCTGGAAAATGGCTCCAGTCATATTTTTTTAAAGTAAGGTGTAAAATACTGAGCGACAGATAACGAGGAGGTTACGATGGAGACACAGCGTGTAAAAGAAATTATCGAAGCACCTACCATGATTAATGTAAGTTTTAAAGGCGTTCCGGTCTACATTGAATCACTTGATGACAGTAGCCGCACAGCCGTCGTCTTTCCGCTAGATGAAATGGATCACCTGCAAGAAGTGGATATTGACGGCCTTGTTGAAGAAGGGCCTTAATATAAGCATTTAAAAAGGACGGAGGTAAACATATGGACAAACAAAGGGCAGAGGAAATTGCTCACTCTCCAGACATGAAGCATGTGACTTACAATGACACCCCCATATATATTCAGCATGTTGATGACGTGACTAATACAGCTCGCATTTTCTCACTTACTCAACCAGAAAATGAATTCGATGTGCCTGTCACTAGCTTGATCGAAGAAAATTCAACTAGCTAAAGAACAGACAAATGGCACCGATCAGTTACATTTAATGATCGGTGCCATTTGATAAATCATAATTAAGAAGTGTTCGTACCGTTTCCTTGTTAGCAATGTCATTACAAAGTAGCAATTCACATGGTACTGCATCTTCACATTACTGTCAGCCATTATCATTAAAACTAAGCGTGTTATAAAATATTGAACATTCCGTTTCCTACCGTGCGTTTTGCCTCTCTTTTTTTAGCTCAGCATTCCATTCCTTAAAAACGTCATTGTGTGAGGAAACACGACCTGATTTCTCTGCTTTAGGTTCAATAAATCGTTTCGCTTGGTTAATAGCATTAGCAGCATCCTGAAAAGCCCCGGCTATTAAATGAAGTTTTCCTTCATGCCTCAAAATATCTCCAGCCGCAAATATCCCTGGTACGGAGGAGCTACTGTTTGGCCCTCCTGCGATAAAGTGCTCGTCTTGTAGTTCTATTGGCAAGCCTGTATTTTTTAATAACGACGTATCCTGTTCATACCCATGATTAATGACTACCTCATCCACTTCTAGCTCTGTCGTTTCTCCCGCATTCCCCCGTAAGAGTTCCACACGGTCTATCGCTTCCTCCGACCTTTTAGCAATAAGCTTTGTCACGGATGTATTGAAGTAACACGTAACAGAACTGTTCAACAAACGACTTACTTCAGCTTCGTGACCCTTTAGCGCCTCTTTGCGGTACGTCAAGTACACTTTTTCAGCGACAGGTTCAAGTTCATTTGCCCAGTCAATAGCAGCATTCCCCCCGCCAGAGATGAGCACTTTTTTCCCTTTAAATCGTGCTAAAGATTGAATCGTGTAATGGAGATTCGTCAGTTCAAATCGTTCGGCCCCTTCAATGGCAAGTTTCTGAGGTGTAATGATTCCTCCTCCTACCGCTATAACGATTGTTTTGGAGGCATGCCAATCTCCGTTATTAGTCGTTATATAGAAAATGCCGTCCTCGTGTTTACTAATATGTGTGACCTTCGTATTCAGATGCACGGATGGCTTAAAAGTGAGGCCCTGATTAATTAGTTGATTGATAAATGTGTCGCCCGTTGTAGGTGGCAGTCCCCCAACATCCCAAATCATTTTTTCTGGATAAAGCCTTACTTTGCCACCCAGTTCAGCTTGATACTCAATTAGTTTCGTTTTCATTTCTCTCAATCCACTATAAAATGCTGAATATAATCCAGCAGGCCCCCCGCCAATAATCGTCACATCGAAAACATCTAACGTCATAACTAAAACACCCCTTTGCGATCTTTTGAAAATTTCCATTGACTTTAAAAACCGTAACACTTATGCTTATTGTAGATGGCATTGAGAATCATTATCAACGTTTTTTTAATAATCTAACGTGACATCTCGTTTGAAGATGTTATTAAATAACATGGCGTCGTTAGGACGATTGCGCATGAGAAACGATCATGACGAAAGGGTGGAGAGGAATGAACCGTCTATTTGCGGACAGCATCACTGTGGGATATGGAGAAGAACCGATTATTAAAGATTTAAATATGTACATACCAGATGAGAAGATCACGACTATTATAGGCCCAAATGGTTGTGGGAAATCAACATTGCTGAAAGCACTTACGCGTATCATTCCCCATGCTTCAGGGTCCATTATCCTTGATGGCCAGCACATTTCTAAAGAGAATACCAAAAATTTAGCGAAAAAAATGGCCATTCTTCCGCAAACGCCTGAAAGTGCAAGTGGCCTTACAGTTGGTGAGCTCGTTTCTTATGGCAGATTCCCTTATCAGCGTGGAATGGGGCGCCTTACGAAACATGACCGTGACGTGATTGATTGGGCTCTTGAGGTTACGAGAACTGAGGAATTCAAGTACCGTCCTGTGGATGCTTTATCTGGCGGCCAGCGTCAACGTGTATGGATCGCCATGGCTCTTGCGCAAGAGACAGAAATGATCTTTCTTGATGAACCAACAACCTACTTAGATATGGCGCACCAATTAGAAGTCTTAGAATTGCTAGAAGAATTAAATCGCTCAGAAAAGCGGACGATTATTATGGTACTTCATGATTTAAACCAAGCAGCCAGGTTCGCTGACCATATTATCGCAATGAAAGACGGGCATATTTTATCTTCCGGTCACTGCGAAGATGTGATTTGTGCCGACGTCCTTAGAAAAGTATTTCATATTGACGCCGTGATCGGCCGTGATCCTCGAACCCACAAACCGATGTGTATGACCTATCACTTACTTAAAGGAGAGACTCAACAGCATGAAGAAAATGTTCATTCCATTCGCACTGTCGCTGCTCATTCTTAATGCATGTGGTGCAGCAGAAAATGCCGACAGTGAAGAAAATACGGGCAACAATGCTAATAACTCATCTGAAAATAGCAGCGAGACGATAACGTATGAATCGGAGAACGGTCCTGTGGATGTGCCTGCTGATCCACAGCGTGTAGCTGTTCTATCCACATTCACCGGAAATGTTATCGCTTTAGATGTTAATCTAGTAGGGGTCGATGATTGGTCAAAAGGCAGTCCCCTCTTTGAAGAAGAACTGGAAGGTGTGGAAACAGTGAGCGATGAAAGTTTAGAAAAGCTCATTGAACTAGAACCAGACTTAATTATAGGACTTAATAATATTAATAATGTAGATAGATTGGAAGAAATCGCGCCAACCGTGACGTTTACTTATGGACAGGTCGATTATTTAACTCAGCATATTGAGATTGGAAAATTGCTGAACAAAGAAGAAGAAGCACAAGCATGGGTTGATGACTTCGAAAAAAGAGCAGAGGCAGCTGGAGAAGACATTAAAGCTCATATCGGTGAAGACGCAACCGTATCCGTTTTTGAAAACTTTAATAAACAATTGTATATTTACGGCGATAATTGGGGGCGGGGCACTGAAGTTCTTTATCAAGCGATGGAACTTGAGATGCCTGAAAAAGTTGAAGAGATGGCACTAGAAGACGGTTATTATGCCCTTTCACCTGAAGTGCTTCCTGATTTTGCAGGTGACTATATGATTTTTAGTAAAGATGACGATACAGATAACTCTTTTACAGAGACAGAAACGTATCAAAACATCCCTGCCGTCCAAAATGGCCGCGTGTTTGAAGCTAATGCTAAGGCGGTCTATTTCAATGATCCAATCTCACTCGATTATCAACTGGAATTTTTTCAAGATCACTTTTTGGATCACTAAATGTTAGGTGCGGAGGGAAGGTGCTTAAAACTAAAAGCACCTTCTTTTTCTGTTTGATAATATGCACTTCATAAAACAACGAACCATCAATCAGTGGGGGTCCGTTCTTGGTAGTTGCGTGAATTAGGACATTAGCGTCCGTTATCATCTTCCTAAATAGAGTTAGCTCCCCTCTCTATTTGAAAGGCGTTTTACGGACCGTTATCTGTCATAAACTCATTCATCTGTTAAACTAAACATAGAGATACATACTTTTTCTAAAATCAATGCTTTTAAGGAGACGATGCAGGCTAGGCTATCGGAGCCTTGCCCTACTAGTCGATTCAAAACTCAGTAAAGAAGAGGATTTTTATGCCAAAAATGTTGCAAACACGTTTATCCTTTCCCATTACTTTTTTTATTGGATGTGTCATCCTTTTGATAATGTTTGCGCTATCTTTAATGCTAGGTGCCGCTCAAGTGCCCATGCGTGACGTTTGGTTCGCTTTAATGACGAACGAAGCGGGGGACTCCCTCACCATGATAAGAGAAATTCGGCTTCCACGTGGGGTAGCCGCTATTTTCTTAGGAGCTGCCTTATCAGTAGCTGGCGCTGTAATGCAAGGTATGACGAGAAACCCATTAGCCGATCCAGGGCTACTTGGTTTAACAGCTGGAGCCAACGCCGCATTGGCTGTTACAATCGCACTCATAACGACAAACTATGTCGGTATCATGATAGCGTGCTTTATTGGAGCTGCCGTTGGAGCCGGACTCGTATTTAGCATTGGGCGTGTTAAAAGAGGTGGCATGTCCCCCTTTCGACTGGTCTTAGCCGGTGCTGCTGTTTCCGCTTTTTTGCACGCTATCGCAGAAGGCATCGGTCTTAGTTTTAAAATATCACGAGAGGTCTCTCTATGGACCTCCGGTGGGTTACTCGGCGCAAGCTGGGGACAGCTTCAAATCGTCATCCCCGTGATTTTATTCGGCTTATTAATTGCCGTCCTCCTATCACGACAGGTGACAATCCTAAGCTTAAACGACGATGTGGCTACAGGACTTGGTCAAAAAACTGAGCTCATTAAAGCGTTACTCTTTATCGTTATCATCCTTTTAGCTGGAGCGTCAGTAGCATTAGCCGGAAATCTAGCCTTTGTCGGCTTGATGGTCCCCCACATTGTCCGTTCATTCGTTGGTACAGATTATCGCTTTATCATCCCAATGTCAGCCATTATAGGTGCCTCCTTTATGCTGATGGCAGATACGCTTGCTAGAACGATTAGTGCTCCTTATGAGGCACCGGTAGCAGCTATCCTTGCTATTATCGGCCTGCCCTTCTTTTTATGGGTCGTTAGAAAAGGAGGGAAAGGATTTTAATGAGACATCCAGCACAAATTAAAAAACAACGCGTTATTATGATCACTTGTATATTGTTAATTACAGTAACAAGTATGCTCAGTATAGGCATTGGCTACGCCACTTTATCCTTTGACAGACTCATACCTGTTTTATTAGGTCAAGGAACATTTCAAGAGGAGTTTGTTTTATTTTCCATTCGATTACCGCGTATGATCATCACTTTTTTAGCCGGTATGGCATTGGCGTTGTCAGGAGCCATTCTTCAAGGACTCACACGCAATGACTTAGCAGACCCTGGGATTGTTGGGATTAACTCAGGTGCAGGCGTAGCCGTGGCCATTTTCTTTCTATATTTTCCAATTGAAGCAGGCACCTTTATTTATATGCTGCCGCTAGCTGCATTCATTGGTGCTTTAGTAACAGCTGGCACGATTTACGCGTTTTCCTATGAACGTCAATCCGGTCTAGGTCTAAACCCTGTCCGCTTTATACTAACAGGTGTCGGGTTTTCATTAGCCTTATCAGGTGTGATGGTCGTTCTCGTTTCGTCAGCAGACAGAGCACGAGTAGACTTCATTGCCACTTGGCTGGCCGGTAATATATGGGGAACAGATTGGCCATTTATATATGCACTACTTCCGTGGCTGATTATTCTCATTCCTTATAGCCTTTTTAAAGCGAATCGCTTAAATCTTCTTGGGTTAGGTGAAGCGACAGCTATCGGCCGTGGTGTCGCAATAAAGCGGGAGCAGATCACACTATTATTAACAGCGGTCGCACTGGCCGCCTCTGCCGTCTCAGTCACTGGTGGAATCGCCTTTGTAGGACTGATGGCGCCCCATATTGCCCGAGCTCTCGTCGGGCCCGTCCACCAACGGATGATTCCTCTTGCTATTTTAATTGGGGGATGGCTGTTACTCCTTGCCGATACGATCGGAAGAAATTTGACTGACCCAGATGGGTTGCCTGCAGGAATTGTCGTATCCCTAATCGGGGCGCCGTATTTCGTCTACTTACTATTGAAAAAATAACCGTTATACACTACCCCCGGATTTACTCGGAATCTGGGGTGCGTACCGTCGTCTCGGTGTTGCTAAATCACAACTGGGACCAAGCAGACAGCGATAAACTATTCACCTTCCAAAATTACCCTAAATAGTATAAAATACTATTTAGCTTTAAAATACTTTGACAAATATAAAAACCCCTCTAACACGTGGAGTCCAAAGAATTACTTTATAGACGGTTTTATCGCCTCAATCGCTATTGTAGGCACACCGATACCTGAAAAAGGCGATCAAGAGGTACTCGTGTGGCTAAGTAAGGATGATGGTGAGACGTGGTACAGCCGTGTTTACATTACCGTTGACAAATATGGCGGTGTCAAACCGATTGATTATGAAGATAAAGCTGATAATGCTTTTAAAAAGTGGCTTAATAAATTTGATTTTTACAACTAAAGGGGAAGTCATTATGGAGAAGCGCAAATTAACATTTAAAAACAGACTAATAGCGTTCGTCATCATGCCTTTATGGGCGGCATTTCTAACTAGCTTGGCAGAGTCTCTTATTAAACGAACTTTACTTAACGTTGATACAATGATAACGATTTTTATACTCGCTCTTATTGTCTATGTTTGCTATCCGTTCTTTTCTGAAGAAAAATTCGAAGCCATTTTCGTTAGAGACTCTCACTTATCATTCGACTGTAAAATAAGACGACATAAATCGTTTTTTATTGAGCAAACCCTCCTATGGCTGTTTGTTGGGACGTGGACTGGCATAGAGGCCGTCATTCTATTTTAACTTGGAGGATATCCAATGAAGGAAAACAAACTTTCATACAAATCTAGACTGGTTGCTTTCTTTTTTATGCCTTGTTGGGCCATTATAATAGGCTTACTAACACAATCCTTAATTAATCGCTCATGGTTAAGTTTAGACGAGTTCCTTATTTATATTCTTTTTTGCTTTGGTTTTTACTTTTTATATTCTCATTTCTATAAAAAAGAGTTTTCGGACGTATTTCTTACTAGCCGTGCGACCTCATTGGCCGAAAAACTTTCAGTACACAGAGGGTATTTTATTTTTCATACGATCATTTGGATAGTGGTGGCAACAATTATGGGATTCACTAATTAACCCCCCTACGTTTCTTCGTAGGTATATCTTAGTAAAAAGGAACATTTATATGCTCACTTTAAAAAATAGACTAATAGCGTTCGTCATCATGCCTTGTTGGGCGGTTTTTTTAACGATTTTTTCAGAATCACTCATTCTTTGGACATGGCCAGATTTAGATAGATTCCCTTCGATTATTGCTTTAGCCCTAACAGTTTATATTGCCTATCCGTTCTATAACAGGGAAAAGTACGACGCTATTTTTATTAAAGATTCTAATTTATCATTCCTTCATAAAATAAGGCGATATAAATCATATTTTATTGTTCACAGCCTCCTTTGGCTCTTTGTTGGCACAGCATCTACTTTAGCGTCTCTCGTTCATTTATAAAATAAACCTTCAATCAGTGGGTGTTTCCGTACCTCCCTACTAAACCTACAACACTCAGTTATTGAAATCTATTGAAAAGGGACATTCATATGCTGACTTTTAAGAATAGATTATTAGCCTTTGTTATTATACCTTTATGGGCAGCATTTCTAACTAGCTTGGCAGAGGCACTTATTAAACGAACTTTTCTTAACATTGATACACTACTGACTGTTTTTGTACTCACTTTTATTGTCTATGTTTGCTATCCGTTCTTTTCTAAAGAAAAGTTCGAAGCCATTTTCGTTAGGGACGCTCATTTATCATTCGTCTGTAAAGTAAAACAACACAAGTCATATTTTATTTTCCACACCCTTTTTTGGCTATTTGTTGGGACGTGGACTACTTTAACGTCTCTCGTTCATTTTTAAGTTTGGGGGATATCCAATGAAATTTTCATACAAATCTAGACTGATTGTTTTCTTTCTAATGCCTTTTTGGGCAACTAGTTTACTCTATTAATGGTATTTCAGCAGCAATCACTGCTTTTTCAGCATTAAATCTCTCTTTTTCATCATCACTCTTCCATTTTTCTGCATCAACCTCCCGTTTTTACGCAACTCTCTCTTTTTTTTGATGGAATCCCCTTTTTCCCGACAATCTCCCCTCTTTCCCATCCGTCTCATCTACCAAAGAAAAGGCGCCCATTTCGGACGCCTTTCTTCTTATTGGCGAGGTACTCCTGCTGTGATTCGACCGTTTCTTACTGTGTGAATGCCTGGTGTAAAGGTGTAGTCACGGCCTTGGTTGTTATCCCACGAGCCTCCCCCGTTATTAAAGGCGGCAGTGAGTGTATCGGCGTCTTCTAAAGGAATGGTCACTTCGTAATAGTCTGGATACTTACTAGAGGCTGTTAATGCTTTCCCAGGTAAGGTCGTCCAATTTCCACTGCCAATTGCATAATGAATATGGGGGGTTGTCCAGTTCGTATAATAATAGAGGGTCACGGTTGCCGGTGATTCAGGATCCCCTTCCCGAATTTGACCATCTTCCAGCGTGAAAACGCCTGAGGTGATGTGATAATCTTGTCCTTGGTTGTTATCCCATTGACCAGAACCATTGTTAAATGCTGCGGTGACCCTACTTTGTTCATCTATATCAAGAGTTATCATCGCATAGCCCTCAAACGGTGAAGGTTCCATCGCCACTCCTGGGGAATCAGTCCAAGAACCATCATCAATGGCATAGTGAATATGGGGTTCACTCCAATCGGTACGGTAATAAAGGGTTAACCCTTCTGCCTTTGTAAATTCATACGTTTCTTCAGCTGTCCCGTACTCGTTCTCGCCAGTTAGAGTGAGCGTGATAACGTCACCCATGTCTGCCCCTTCACCTAGAAGGAGTGTATCACCGTTTTCATAAACGACGGCTTCATTGTCATTAAGAACGTAACTTGCCTCTTCTACATTTCTTGCTGATAACGTCACTTCTACGCCGTCACCTGTAAAAGTTCCTCCAGGGGGATCGGCTGCTAGTGATGGATAGGGAGGTGTTTTTGTAAATGTGTAATCTGCTTCTCCTTCTCCTTCTCCTGCATCATTTTCCGCATATAAGTGTAACGTCACGGACTCGTCAACGGCGAGGTCCTCACCTATCGTTATGACGTCACCATCCTCATAGACCATACCGCCATCAGCAGGGTTTGAGCCATCCAATGTATACATCCCCGATTCTGCGCCACTAACATGCAAAGTAACGTCAATCGTATCTTCATCAAACTCTCCACCTGCAGGTGAGGCCGTAACTGTAGGAGAAGCTTCCCCTGCCCGTTCAAGAAGAATGACTCCATAATCATGAGCATGAAAAGTCACTTCTCCATTACTCACAACGGCTGTTTCTTTCGTGTAAAAATCACGTACAGTTTGTCCATCAGAGAAAACGGATGACACATCGATAGTTGTTGCCCCTGACGCTCCTATTGCCACTACAACGCTATCCTCTAGATCGTCATCTTGATAGGTTCTACTAAAGGTATAGGGACTGCTTCCTATCTGCTCATGTTCCCCAGCACCAATGGCAATATGGTTGTTTCGAAACTGGCCCATGATCTGCCAATGATGTAATACCGACTCATTAACCTGATCCCAATTCATTGGGGAACGTGTCCCTTGGTCTGGGTCTGAACCGGTCGGTCCATACGGGCGTGCTGTTTCATCTCCATAAAACACTTGCACACCACCAGGCAAAAGCATTAAATACGTCCCACCATCAATCAGATTATCTCTCGGAAACAGGTGAGTATCATGCTGCGAAAGATAACTTAACACATTGAATCCAGGGTCACTATTAACCGCATTGGCATAGCGAGAAAACGTTGATTCCATTGTTGCCAAGTTATAAGCCGGTCCATTGCCGTTTTCTCCTTGGAAGGTAAAATTAATCACAGAATCAAAGCCGTGATCAAAGTACTCACTTCTTCCGACACCATGGCCCCACACTTCCGCTGTCATCCAAAAATCATCTGTCCAATCAGCTCCTGGTGCATCCGGGTTTTCTTCACGCCACGTCCATAAAGCGTCATTGGCCGATTCTTTTAATTGATCCCAGCGCTCTAACTGCACATGTTTAGCCGTATCTACTCGAAAACCATCAATACCAAATTCTGCTACCCAAGCCGATAGCCACTCAATAATATAATCAGCAGGAGCTATATTTAGATCTGCTCTTAATTCTTCTGCCGCAGGGACGATCCAATCGTCATAGCTTCCACTACGTTCCATTTCCCACTTTGTTTCTAGTAAAGGCGGTAACCCAATACTGTTTGTTAATTCTGTTCGGAAATCCGGTAAGCCTGCTAAACATTGTGTGCGGTCATTATTTCCACATGATGGATAACCGGCAATGCCTGCTCTTACCCACTCTCCCCACCACGAACGCCATGCATTAGCGTCATTATAGTTAATATAGTCATGCACATCGTGCCACGATTGGCCCCGTGAAGGTGTCCAGTCAGCTGACACTCTTGGGTTGCCAAATCCGTATTCATGCATATCCTGCAACGTGTTATATCCTGGATGATTCATTACCACATCCAAAACCACTCGAATCCCATTTTCATGAGCGGTATCTACAAACTCTCTCATATCTTCTACTGTTCCCCAATTTTGATCGGTCATCGTGTAATCAAGGGCGTAATAACCATGGAAAGCGTAATGAGCAAAATCACCGTCTGGTCCGCCCCCAACCCAGCCATGCACTTGTTCATAAGGCGCCGAAATCCAGATGGAATTAATCCCGAGATCAGCGAAATAACCGTCATTAAGTTTATCTGTCAACCCTTGGAAATCACCTCCATGGAAGGTCCCGATATTTTGCCCCCACGCATCTTCCTGCGGACGCCCATATGAGTTATTATTTGTCGGATCACCATCAAGAAAGCGATCTGTCATGGCAAAATATACGGTGGCGTTTTCCCAAGAAAAAGTCTCGTTCTCTGTTCCTGTCACATCTATCGTGTCTTTATCTGCTTTAACACTATGAGGTACGAAGGTTGATAAAAGAATTACAATACTTAGCATGAAGAAGGTTACCGTTCTATACATCCTTTTCTCACTCCCAATGTTTTAATCGAAGCAATCGTTTGCACAAATTGGCCATAAAACCTCCTTACTCCAAGTTTATCACCCCCTACCTAAAATAAGAAAACGTTTTCATAACGTAGTAATTATATCATAGAGTAAGAGATAAATAGGCTTTCCTTATTAAAAATGAGACGTTCCACCCACGCGAGTACTCTTAGGTGACATAAAAAGCTAATTTACGAGATTTTTCTAGAAAAAAAGTTAGATTTCTCTAAACAAAAAGCCCCTAAAGTTAGATTTTCAAGTCTAACTTTAGGGGAACAGTACCTTCTAAAAGAGGCATTTAAAACACTGCCTGTTTAATTTGTTTAATGTAAAAATACCGTACGATAATGAAATAAATGACTTGAATAGTAAAGAAAATACCTAGAATAGTGGCAGAGAGAAGAAAGAGATCATGTTGAAAAGCATTCGATAGCGCGTTTAGAGCAACAGCACCATGTATGAGCGCCACAGCAATCGGGGTGAAGAAGAGAATTGCCGTTTGTCTTGTAAGTATCTTCTTCAGTTCTTTTTCACTCAACCCTAACTTTGTAATAGCTCGGAACTTTTGTTTGTCTTCCTCTAAATCGGAATAAAGTCGGAAATATAGGAAGCTTCCTGCTGAGACAAAGAAGACGATACCGATAAACAGACCTATAAACAGGATTGGACTGTACATGGCACTCACTTCATAGATTGTAAAATCATTTGGTTGTAATTCATACGTGTCTAAATGACTCCTCATAATTTGCCCTGCTTCAACGAGTGTGTCATGATCAGCATCCACTGCGTGCCAAACATAAAATGTCTCCTGAGAGATAGGTTCAGGTAATTTGTCGAAGGCCTCATCTGGCACGATATAATAGACAATGTCAGGAAAAACGCCTGATTGAAGCGTGTCAGTAACAGTAAGTTCTTCTCCTGTTTCTAGAGGAATCTCGTCCATATCAGGGAGGTCGTAACCACCCATAGCCACATCTAATGTGGCTAACAAGACCTCATCCTTGGCTATCCTCACTGTATCGTAACCGAGAAGCTGTGCCATGTCATTATACTGCGATTCTGGTGTTATGAGGATAGAAGATCTGTTGTCCATTTCCTTAAATTCATAAAAATGAAGTAATGGTTGTTTATTAATCGTTTCAATTTGCCCTTCTGTTAATACAGTCTCTACATATGCCAGTGTTTCCTCTATTTCTTCGTCAGTTGTGTCTGCGTGAGGTGTGTACGTAAAGGAATACGCATCCCTTAGGCCATGTGTAATAAAATTGTTAAATCCGAACAATGTACCGATAGCACTAAATGCCACCGTTGAAATGATCGCGACCATAAAGAAGGTTCGAGCATTGTCTTTCATCCGATAAGCCAAATCGGAAAATAAGAGCATATTCGTTTTTTTCCAAAACAAAGATTGCTTGCTTTTGAGCTTACGAATAATAAAGACACTCAACTGTGTAAATAAAAAATATGTCCCTATGACAACGACGATAATAACAGGGAGCATCGCTATGATGACAGCTTCACCTTCAACAATAAAAGCTGTTATATACCCGCTACCAAGTAAAATAACAGCCACAGCTGTTAAAAATTTTGAGGCTTTTGGTTCCCCTTTTGATTTTTTATCTCCTTTAATGAGGTCGATTAGCTTATGGCTTTTGACCACTATTGATATAAAAAAGGAGATAAAAAGAAACAAGGCCGCAAACGAGATAAATGTCATAACAACCGCTTGCCAAGGAATATAGAAATACAATGAATCTTCAATAACAATTATATTCTCAGCTATTAACAGAATCACCTTCGCAAATAAGAGCCCAACTAAGATTCCACCTATTGTTGCAAGAAAACCAATAATGATATTTTCTAAAAAAACCAACAGCCGAATCTGCCATGTTGAAATACCTTGGAGCATCAATAACCCGAATTCCTTCTTCCGAGACTTTAGAAACGCCCCCATAGAGTAGAGAACAAAGAAGAAAGAGAAAATATAAATGATAACAGCGGCCACATCCATCCCAAGGCTCGCGTCTTGTCCTATCCCCGATTCCATGATGCCACCGCTTAACACCGGATGATGAGCGAAAATATTAAATGTAAAGAACACCATGACCATGAATAAGCTGCTGAGGAAATAAGCGATATATAAGCGCTTATTGCGAATGACATTGTTAAACGCGAACTGACGGAAAGTCATTATCATTCCCTCCTAGCAGTGACAGTGTATCAATAATCTTTTGATAGAAGGTCTGGCGATGGTCACCTCGATGAATTTCTGAGAAGAGCTTGCCATCGCGAATGAAAATAACTCGATTGCAATAGCTGGCGGCTTGCGGATCGTGTGTCACGAGTAGCATTGTCGCTTTCTCTTCAGTATTAATCGTTTCTAAAAGAGTCATGACATCTTTGGAGGACTTGGAATCAAGGTTACCAGTCGGTTCATCGGCAAGAAGGAGTTTAGGTGTATGAACCATAGCCCGTGCCACTGCCGTGCGCTGAGCTTGCCCACCTGATATTTCATACGTACGTTTCCCTAATATGTCACTAATCCCCAACTTCGCTGCCACGTCTGCCGCCCGTTGTTTCATATAATCGACTTTTTTCCCATCCAGTGTAAGAGGAAGAACAATATTCTCTTCCACTGTTAGTGTGTGTAATAAATTGAAATCTTGAAAGATAAACCCTAACTCATTTCGACGGAATTTTGCAAGCTTCCCCTTTTTTAATAAATGAGGATTGTGACCTCCAATAACTACTTCACCTGTAGTAGGCTCATCAATCGTCGCAATTAAATTGAGCAACGTCGTCTTACCACTTCCAGAAGGCCCCATAATCCCGACAAATTCTCCTTCTTCCACTGTAAAGTCAACATTCGTTAACGCTTTATAAGGTATTTTACCTTCGTAAATTTTACTTACTTGTTTAACATTTAACATCACAAGATCTCCTTTCCCTATTTGATCTGTGATCAGTTTACCGTTCATACTGACTAAATCACTATCGATTCATCTTTCATTTCCCTTACACGCTTGTAAGGTTTTGCGCAGAAGAGAAAATAATGCTGAATGTGCTTCCTTCCCCTTCTTTTGATTCTAACTCAATGCGATGGCCGAGTTGATCAAGCACTTCTTTGACAAGATAAAGTCCCATTCCCGTCGACTCCCTAAACATTCTTCCATTTTCACCCGTGTAAAAGGCGTTAAACACTCTTTTTATATCTTGTGTCGGAATCCCTACCCCGAAGTCGGTCACTTCAAGAATGACTTCTTTATTTTCTTCATAGACGGCAATCGTTATTTTATTAGCAATATCAGTGGAATATTTAACCGCATTGTTAACGAGCTGAGCAATGATAAACATTAGCCATTTTTCATCCGTTTCTACTGTGATGTGAGGAGATAGTTGTCTTACTTCAGGATAAACATTATGACGAATATAAAACCGTTTGTTTTCATGATTCACCTCTTTTACGAGAGTCGATAAGGAAACAGGCTTAAAATGAAAATCTTGTTCCATCGTCCTTAGTCTCGCCATGTAGAGCACGGTATTCAATCCATTTTTCAGCCGGTCAGTTTCGGCTCGAATATCTGAAGACTCTGGCTCTTCCACATTTCTTGCCGTTAAGTCTATGACAGATAATGGCGTTTTCATTTGATGAACCCATTGATCGATAAAAGTTAAATGCTCTTCTTGCTGCTTTTCTAACGTTTTGATTTGCTTATGATAATGCTTATACTGGGCCTTTAAGAGCTGATCAAGTGCTTTAGCCATCGGCATGTCTTCTGTTTTTTGGTATGAATCATCAAGTGACATGAGCGGCTTACTCAAGCGTGCATAAAAGTGCCGATGACTAATGTAATGATACGCAAGATAGCCTGTTAACACGACTAACCCTAAAAAAATAGCGTAAACCGATAATTGAAAATCTCGGTAGCTATCAAGCCAGAGGACGCCAATAACGCCAGAAAGCTGGATGATTTGAATGACAATAAGGAGTGAGTGCTCTTTAAGAAACAGCTTCATGACTCCAGATCCTCTTCCCCAATGTCATTCAGACGATATCCCGCTCCTCTTACCGTTTCCACCATATCATCAAGTCCGAGGTCACTAAACTTTTTCCTAACGCGCGTCATATTCACATTTAAAGTATTTTCGTCCACATACGTTTGATCGTCCCAAAGTGTTTCCAGTAAATCCTCCCGTCCGCTGACTCTTGGAAAGCGCTCCATTAAATGTTCAATAATACCCGCTTCCTTAGCTGACAATGTCACCTTATGTGTCCCATATAATAATTCAAGTCGTTCAGGATAAAATGTCAGGCCTTTATGCGTCATTTTGCGCTCCTGCCCTTTTGCTGCATACTCCCCATAGGCTCTTCGCAGATGGCTACGAATTTTTGCTACAACCACCTGTGCATGAAATGGTTTTGTGATGAAATCATCACCGCCATTTTCAAGTGCCATAACTTGGTCCATTTCACCCGTTCTTGCCGAGATAAAAATGACTGGACAAACGGACTCTAATCGGATTTGCCGACACCAGTAATACCCATCAAAGCTAGGTAAGTTGATGTCGAGCAGAACGAGGTCGGGATTATGTGCACGAAACTCTTCCAACACACGATCAAAAGCCTGCACCGTTACAACGCTGTAACCATAATCCTTTATGTATGCTTGTAGTAAGTTAGAAATTTTAGGGTCATCTTCGACAATAAGTATTTTTTGCACGAATGTTTACCTCCCTTATAGTGAAGCTCGCTACCCTTTCTATTATATAGGAGTTGCTTAATGAATTAATAAGTAAAAAAAATAATACTCTATGACCTTAAACATAGCGTGGTCAATTTAATAAAGCAACCGTCCCATAGCCGAAGTAGTTTCAAAACAATGTGTGTTTTAATTAATGCCATCAGTCAAAATTCGAATGATGACTGGGGAGACGGACTTTTCCCATGGGCTTGTCATTAATAACCTCAGATTAAATGTCTTTACGATTAAAAAGCCTTGTCAATAATTGAGTCATTAGTGAGAGTAAAATAAGCGGATATTTTTCGGTTAGATGGAGAAATGAGCTCATTCTGGAGGATATAAGGGTAAATTTTCCGGTTATGCAAATAAAAACGACCTATTTCTCAGATTTTCTGGGTCATTAACGGAATCTCTCCGTCTATTTAAGCTAGTGTTATGGCTAATAGCTATTTAAGAGAATTTTCTCCGGCTATTTTTCTGATCGGGTTCTTAACCTGATTCTCAACCGATAAAAACGAATCCTCGCTATCCCAGAGGAGGAGAACAATATCTTTTTATCAACTGGCTAATGAAGCACTTTTTCCACCTTCTTCTCACTTAGTGTTAAATACTTCTGAACTTCTATCCATAGAGAATATGACTTCTCCTTTTCGAATTGGGAATAAAACACACATTTAATCTGTGGGAGTTGCGTGAATCAGGACATCCGCGTCCGCTATCTCCCGCCTAAATGGCGTTAGCTCTCCACTCCATTTTGAGCAAGAAGATGATATTATATTTTCTACACATAATTAAAGAAAATGGAAAAGGGCACTTTATCAGCCCTTTTCCATTAAAACTCTCATATCCTCTTTCAAATCGTTGCTAAAGACACCTTTTCTCTTCTAAGTTCCTTCACCGTAATATGTCTTCACTTGGTATTTTCGATACACCCCTTAATTAAGGCGTTTCCTCCACATCATCTTCCACTGATTCATGACGTTCCGTTGAGAATCGTTGAATCAGTTTTTCAAGGGTTTCACCAGATTCCTGGAGATTTTCCGCTGATGTGGTGATTGTTCGTAATGCTTTTAATTGCTCCTCAGTAGATGCGCTAACTTCTTCAGAGGCTGCCGCACTCTCTTGTAAAATAGCTGCAATATGACTAATGGATTCGACGACATTGTCTTTATAGGAATCAATGTTATCAATATCTTTACCAATTTCCCCAATTGCCTTAATCATTTGGTCATTTTTCTCAGATATCGTTTCGAAAAGCTGGGAGGAGTCTTCCGCCGCTTTATTTTGAGCTTCTGACATTTCCCTTGATGATGAGATTTGTTTCTCAGCGTCCTTCGATTCAGACTGCACCTTTTTAATTGTGTGACTAATATTTTCTGTCGCTTGAGATGTTTGTTCTGCAAGCTTTCTCACTTCATCAGCTACTACCGCAAACCCTTTACCTTGTTCTCCTGCTCTGGCTGCCTCAATAGATGCATTTAACGCCAGTAAATTCGTTTGTTCAGAAATGTCACTGATGGTATTGACAATGGTCCCTATTTCCGTCATTTTAGCTGATAACTTTTGAATGACGGTTTCCACAGACATGACCACATTTTTTGATGCGGTAGATTTTTCTTTCAAAAGTCCCATTTGGGTCAGCCCTTGCTCATTTAGGGATTGCACATCCCCTGAGAACCCTTTTAATTGGTTCGTTTGTTTAACTAAATTAGTCAATTGCTCAGACAAGGATGCCGTTTGTTCATTAGTACTCTCAGCATGGTTCGCCGCTTCTGATGCCCCATTAGCTGCATCGCTCATTGCCCGATTAATTTCCTCACTTGATGCGGTTGTTTCTTCCGATACAGCACTCAATTGTTCTGTAGAATCTGCCACAGTATGAATAGACGTTTTAACAGATGTAACGAGTTCTCTAATGTTTTTAACCATCCCGTTAAAGTTGTCCGTCAATTCGCCAATTTCATCTGACGTTGACGGCTCAAGGTGCACTGATAAATCTCCTGAAGCTACTTTACTTACTTCATCATTAAGCTGTTTTACTGGTTTCGTAATTTTCTTCGCTATTATAAGTGCAATCATCACAAACACCAAAATGATGACAACTGAGACGATAATGATTTGTAAAAGTAACTGATTTAACGCCGCATAGGCTTCATCGTCTGGAATAACAAGCCCTAGCGTCCAGTCTGTTCGTGGGATATGTTCATAATAGACGTGAGCATCACCAGAGCTTAAGGCAACGGTGTGGACGCCTGAGGCTTGGGTTGCCATCGCATCGTGAAGAGAAGAAAGTTCCCCATCATCAGCCACTGTCACCTCTAATTGTGTCCCCCCATCAGGATGAACAATGAACTCCTCACCAGATCCTAGCAAAAATGTCTCGCCGCTCTCAGTGCCTGTATCAATCGTTTCAACAATCGTTTGTAAGTTCCCTATATCAATATCACTGGATATCACACCAGCCAGTGACCCTGTATGCGAATAGAATGGAATACTTGTCGTAATGAGCGTTGTATCAAGGGCCTCATCGAAATAAGGCTCAGTCCATGAGACCTCCCCCGCTTCTGCTCCCGATATATACCACTCATGGCTTGGATAATCATATTCTGCCGTTTCATATTCATCTGTAAAAACGACGTTCTCATCATCTTTATAGGCATATGGACCCATGTACTCTGTATCTGAATCATGGGCGTAAGGCTCAAACCATACCCCCATCCCAAATGTGTCCTCATTTAACGGAAGCATTCGTTCAAATAACGCACGATAATCGTCATGAGAAAAATCTGTTCCATTAGCTCCAGCTATAGAACTTAACGATTCTCCGAGACGTTGGTGACTAATTAATTGTCTATCTATATCATTAACGACCTCACTTGATAAATGGCCCATTTTTTCTGAAATTTGAGCTTGTAATTGCGATTCAGCAAAAAAATAACTGAATAATGATAGTGTGACGATGGCAACAATCACTACCGGCACAAAGATGAGTATCTTCTTTTGGATACTGCTTTTCCTCTTCATAAAAACGCTCCTTTCTATTTTTACACTCCAATCCCAATACAGTAATTCTATCGGCAAAATTCGACACCATTTAAGTTCATTTAGATATTTAGTCCTATTAACGATCTAATTCCCCATTTAGGACTACTTGTAACCAATATATAGTATAAAAACGTGACATTTATCTTTTTTAAAAAGATATGTGTGAACTAGTGAACTTTTAACCTTATAAAGCCGTAAAATACTATAAGAAGGTGAGAGGGAGCAGCGAATATGTTGAATGTAAGTGTTAAAACTGTGGGCGATAATCTCGTCGTTCAGTGGCAAATGGCAAGTATAAAAATTCCTATAAAAGATATTATCGATGTCAGACAAACCGAACAGACGAAATATCAAGGCAGTAAGAAACTGATTAAAATAGGGAGCTATTCAGGAACTGAAAGCTGTCTACAAATTACGACTTACTCTTTATGCTATCGTTTACAATGCCCTCACCTTGATGAGATCGAAGTCATGGTGGTGACTAGTATAAGGGGGCGAAGCAAAAAACATCGATGGTAACTTGTCCACCGCAGTCTCTAGGTGATTTGCTTTAAATTCTTAACAAAAAAGACCTTGTTATGCACCCCGCATAACAAAGCCTTTCATTATCTATTTAACTGAATTGGGCGTGGTGCAAGCGGCTGTAAACGCCATCTGAATGTATTAATTCATCATGATGGCCTTGTTCAGCAATTCCCTCTTTCGTCACCACAACGATGCGGTCCGCATGTTTAATCGTTGCTAGCCGATGAGCGATCACCAATGTCGTTCGTCCTTTTGATAGTTCCGTTAATGACTTTTGAATCGCAATTTCTGTTTCTGTATCCAACGCCGAGGTTGCCTCATCCAGAATGAGGATAGGTGGGTTTTTTAAAAACATTCGAGCGATCGATAAACGTTGCTTTTGTCCTCCAGAAAGCTTAACCCCCCGCTCACCGATGATCGTCTCTAACCCATCTGGCTGACTTTCAATAAAGTCATCAAGACGAGCCTTCCGAGCCGCTTCCATGATCTCCCCATCTGTTGCCATCAAGTTTCCGTAAGCAATGTTCTCTTTAATACTTCCTGAAAATAGGAAGACGTCCTGTTGAACAATCCCAATTTGGCTCCGCAATGACTCTTGCTTAATGTTACGGATATCAATGCCATCAATTGTAATAGCCCCTTCATCTACATCATAAAAGCGAGGAAGAAGACTACACAGTGTCGTTTTTCCTGCTCCTGAAGGTCCGACAAATGCGACAGTTTCACCGGCTGCAATGGATAAGTTAATGCCGTTAAGCACGTTCTCCAAGCCTTTATAACCAAAGGTGACATTCGAATACGTAATATGGCCATTTAAATCAGCCTCTATCGCGTCCTCTGCATCCGAAATATCAGGCTGTAAGTCAATCACTTCTGTATAGCGTTTAAACCCCGCGATACCTTTAGGATAACTTTCAATAACCGCGTTAATTTTTTGAATAGGGTTAATTAAAATATTTGTTAATAAAATATAGGCCACAAACTCACCGTATGTTAAGTTACCACCAATAACAAACCACGTACCAAACATTAATGTAAGTAAGGTAACAAGCCTCATAAGCATATAGTTAGCTGTGACATTTTGAGCCATTATTTTATAGGAAGCGAGCTTCGTTTGACGATATTGCGCATTATTTTTGGCAAACTGTGTTTGTTCATACTTTTCATTAGCGAATGCTTTAACAACGCGAATACCACCGATACTATCCTCCACTCTCGCATTAATATCCGCTACATCCTTGAACATACGTCGGAATGTGTGCGTCATTTTTTTGTTAAAGTAGATGGCAAAAATAACGATTAACGGTACCACAGTAAAAATAATGAGCGCAAGTCTCCAATTTATTGTCATCATTATCGCTAATGAGCCGACTAACGTCATTACAGCGACGAAGACATCTTCAGGACCATGATGGGCCACTTCACCAATTTCCTCTAAATCCTTTGTTAGTCGAGAAATTGAGTGCCCTGTCTTACTATTATCAAAGTAACCGAAAGACAGCTTTTGCATATGTTTAAACAACTTCCTCCGCATATCCGTCTCAATATTAATGCCTAACATGTGTCCCCAATACGTGACAACGTAATGCATCGCCGTATTTAAAGCATAGATAAATAGTAACCCGACACACGCCCAGAATATAATTAGCCAGTTTCCCTCAGGTAAAAGCCGATCAATGACTTGGTTAACCGCAAGAGGAAAAGCAAGTTCTAGCAATCCAACGAATACAGCACAGGAAAAATCTAAAATAAATAGCCCCTTATAAGGCTTGTAATAAGAAAAGAAACGAGCAAGCAATCTTATAACCTCCCAATAGAAGAACGGCAGAACCTACACTCTGAGGAACAAACGAGGGTGATCCATAGACGTTGCAACAATAATTGATAATCATTATCAATTATAACCTTAATCGTAGCTTATCCGCAAGCAAGAAGAGCGTCTAATAATTGATGTGAAACCATTAAAAGAGGAGAGATGATTAAGTTTGCTAGTCTAAAATCATTTGTAACATTAACTAGACGAGGCTGGGACAAAACCCAGTGATTAGGAATGGCCCTCACTTATGTGAGAGCCATTTTTAAATTCCATGTTTTCTTTATTTAAGGTTGCTTGTCAAAAATATACTCGCTTGCCGCGGGCAAGGCTTCAGCTAATCGGGGAAAGATCACCCCCGATGGATCTTCTGCTCCTGCGATTACTCGTCGCAAATAAATTAGCTCTTACTTTTCCCGCAGGCGTCTCGTGTTTTTGACAATCAACGGGTTTAAATAAAAATTATAATTATGTACACAAAAAGGATACCTTCTGATAAAGTTAAAGTCACCACAACCAAACAGAATCGGAGGTATCCTTATGTTTAAAGATTATAACATGAATCAAGTCATTTTGCCGATAGATTTAGCCTATAAATTACAGGAAAATGATATTGCTTTTGCAGTGAATGATTTGGTGGAGTCTATTCCTGATGAAGCTTTTAATTGTTTTTATCGTAAGACGGGCTATCCAGCTTATCATCCGAAGATGATGTTGAAAATCATTTTGTGTGCGTATACCCAGTCTGTGTTTTCCGGAAGAAAAATTGAAGCTTTATTAAAAGACAGTATACGCATGATGTGGCTGGCTCAAGGGTATGAACCAAGTTATCGGACCATTAATCGGTTCAGAGTTGATCCTGATGTGGCGGATTTGCTTCGCCAGTGTTTTATTCAATTCAGATCTCAGCTTGTTCAAAAAGAAATGATTGATAACGACGCTATTTTTATTGATGGTACAAAGATTGAAGCCAATGCCAATAAATTGACGTTTGTCTGGAAAAAATCCGTTGAAAGATACAGCGCCGGTTTAGTGGAGAAATCCAATCAGCTCTATAAGGAACTTCTGGAACAAGATATTTTGCCTGCTATTGAACAGGATAACTTGGATGAACTGTCTACCGAAGAGCTGAATGAGATCGTCGAGAAACTGGACGAACGCATTGAAGAATATGATAACCAGATTGAAGCATCTAAAGACACAAAGGTGCGAAAACAACTCCGATCAGAACGGAAAACTCCCAAACAGTACCGTAAAAGGTTCAAGGATTTTGTGGTCCGTAAACAAAAATATAAACGTGACCTTGCAATCTTGGGAGAGCGAAACAGTTACTCCAAGACAGATCATGACGCGACGTTTATGCGCATGAAAGATGACTACATGAAAAATGGGCAACTGAAAGCCGGCTATAATCTCCAAATTGCGACTGAAGGCCAGTACACACTCGCTTATGACATCTTCCCAAACCCTACTGATACCCGGACTTTTATCCCTTTTTTGAACAGAATTGAAAAAGGCTTCTTTTCGTTGCCTTCGTATATTGTCGCCGATGCCGGTTATGGTAGTGAACAGAATTATGACGACATCTTAAATAACCGCCAACGGACACCTCTCATCACCTACGGTATGTATCGTAAAGAGAAGAAAAAAGCGTACAGGCAACATGCTTTTAATTTAAGTAATTGGCCGTATGATCAGGAGAACGACACGTTTGTCTGTCCCAATGGTAAGAATGTGACATTTCAGTATTGGTCCAAGAAAAAAGATAAAGCCGGCTTTCAACGCACGTTTAAAGTGTATGAATGTGAAGATTGTGGCGGGTGTCCTTTGCGACCACAATGCACAAAGGCCAAAGAGGGAAATAACCGGAAGGTTTATTATAATGAGAAATGGGAGAACCAGAAAGCCTATATTCGAGAAGTGCTTTCGGAAACGAAAAAAGGTGATATCTACGGCAAACGTAAAGTTGATGTAGAGCCAGTCTTCGGATTTCTGAAGGCTAATTTGCGTTTCACCCGGATGTCGGTGAGAGGTAAAGACAAGGTTCAAAATGAAATAGGGTTCGCACTTATGGCGGTGAACTTGAGGAAGTATACCGTCAGACAATCTCATCAATCATCTTTACTACACAAAAACGGTCCGATTTATCGAATGACGATAATTCGGACCGTCTTTTACTTAATTTGAGACTGTTTTGTCCCAGCCTCGTCTAGTATTGTTCAGGTAGTTCTATCTGCTCTATCCATTCCGCACGGCATTATCACTAGTAAACTTTCTTATCGTTGCTCTCTCGATATACGATATCTTTAAACCTTTTTATTTTTTTAAACATGGTCCCTGTCAATCTCTGTCTCCCATGTTTTTGAGAAAATCTCTTTATCTCCTTCAAAAGCTACTAACTTATTAACAAGATAGAAGGTCGTCTCATCGCTCCACATGTCACTGTAAGTTTGCACCTTCGTCTGCCAGTGTCCGCGGCCGATGGTCAGTTCCCATTCACAGCGATTACGTGCAGACAGAGGGTCCCCTTCGCGAATGGACCATACATTTTTATTAACACTACCATATTGGAGGCCACTCTCTGGTAAACGACGTTCGCCTTCATCCGAGTAGTCACTAAGTGTCCATTCTCCTGTTACCGGTTCATGGATCACCTGCCTCGTCCGCTTTTCTTTTCGGATAATCTCCCGTTCCATAACAGGAGCCGTTTCCGGAGCATCAAAGTCGCCGGCTGTTTCATCTTGCTGCTGAGGTGATCTCACAGGCAGCTCTAGACGGGTAGCCTCCCCACTATATAAGGTTAAATTCACTGGTTTTGGTGATGGCCACGCCGACGGCCAATAAGTAGGGGCTACCGCTATTTCAATACGGTGGCCTTTCGGTATTTGCTGGCCTAGAGCATCCAGCTTCACCTCTACTTTATAACGTTGTCCCTTTACTAATTTTTCCGGATACTCATGAGAATGGCGATGTGTCAAATTAAGCATACCCCAGCTTATTAACGTAGATTCTCCTGTTGGCGCTTTATCCATCAACCGAACCGCAATGAAAGCATCTTCTTGATCAGACGACAGGTCCGCATAAAATTTTGGGTGGCCTAACAGCTCTATTGTCTCTTCCAAGGGGTCAGATGTAAAAATCACAGCTTTCCCATTTTCCAACCGCTGATCTGCTGGTAAATCACCAGGCTGTCCGAATGGACAAAATACCCCTGAATAAAAGCCATGTTCCTGCACGCTCGGGATGAGCGTCTTTTCATTTTTTCCCACTGGGGCTTTCCCAAGTTTCTCGTTCCATAACCAGTACGCACGGTTAGTCACATGTTCAGAAGGCCAACTATTATCTGCGACCCATTTCCCTGGCCGTTCCTCATACGTGACTTGTGGTTTTTCGCTATTTTGAATCCATGAGGTAAGCTTAGGTTCTTTCATAATGCCAGTACCCTCACCTTTTAACCAGTGATCCCACCAACGAAGACACTCCTGCAAAAATCCAATTGCCGGTTCTGGTGTTGCTACTTCCGGGTATTCATGGGCCCAAGGACCAACTAAACCTTTACTCTCACCAGGTAAATCTTGTAGAAGCCGAAAAACAGCATCTGTGTACCCATCTTGCCAGCCACTCACAGCGAAGACCGGTATCGTAATATCCTCAATGTTCTCACAGACAGAACCATGTTTCCAATAATCATCCCGTCTCTGGTGACGCAACCACTCTTCTACAAAAGGTGGTGTTTTCTCCAAGCGTTCGAGCCAATTTTCTTTCCAGGCTTCACCAACTACCTCTGGATCTTGAGGACGAGCATTATAGGCAAACATTGTGGATGCCCACCAAAGCATATCTGAAGCAAGGACATTACCACCACGATAATGGACATCATCCGCATAACGATCGTCTGTTGAACAAAGGGTGATAATCGCTTTAAGGGCCGGGTGCTGGCGTGCGGCCACTTGTAGACTATTAAATCCACCCCAAGATTTTCCGATCATACCTACTGCACCAGTACTCCATGCTTGTTGTTCAATCCAGCTGAGCACTTCTAAGGCGTCATCTTGTTCTTGCTTTAAATATTCATCTTTTAAATAGCCATCTGAATCACCGGTTCCGCCAATATCCACACGAATACTGGCATAGCCGTGCCCTGCAAAATAAGGGTGTCTAACAGAATCACGAATAGCGGTAAAGTCGTTTTTTCTGTAGGGAATGTATTCCAAAATAGCTGGAACAGGGTTCTCATCAGCATCTACCGGCAACCATATTGTAGCAGCTAGCTTCCTCCCGTCTGACAAAGGAATCCAACTATGCTCCTTTTTCTCTATCTCTCGGGGGTAGTCTGTTTTCACCCGTCGTTTTTGCGAATCTTTAATGTTAAAAACCACGTATGTCATCCTTTCATTTTGTTACAGTTTAAATGCCAATTCATCACGCCTCGACGGTTCAATTGACCGGATCACACATTGTTGAACAAAATGGACAGTACGATCTGCAGCTTCTTGTTTCGTGTCCGTCCGTCGATGATTCATATAGGTATTCATCATACCTTTCCATATCATCAGCGTCATATCAGCAATAAGTGTGACATCCTCTTGTTTAATAAAGCCTTCCTCCACAGCCCCTTGTATAAATTGGGCGCTGCGCGTAGAGAAGTTGTGCTGCATAATGATAGCTTGAATCGTTTCCGGTAGCCCGCTTAAATCATCTTTATAAACATCATAATAATGATCAAGAAGCTCCTCTGGTTCTACACCGAGATTCCCCATAAATATGACAGAATAAATCTCTGGCTGTTCAAAGGAATGCTTGCAAAAGCACTCCCATGCATACAGCCACTTATCGACTGTATTTTTCCCCTTCGCCATATAATCTGGCAACTCATTTAAATAATCCGTCGTAAAGCGCATCGCTGCGAAAAATTTTAAATGAGAGAGATCTTTAAAATAATTGTAGGCTGTGGAACTCGTATAGCCTGCTCGATCTGCAATTTTACGAATAGTGACGTTTTGAATCCCTTCTTCTTCAATCACGTCCGTTGCAGCATCAAGGAAATACCGCCACATACGAGCCCGTTGAATTTCCTTTTTCCCCTTTACCATCTTCGTCTGGCCTCCCTACTTCCCGCCCTTAACATCGAACGAACCTTCAATCAGTGGGCGTTTTCGCTCTTCTCCACTGATTGGTAGTTGAGTCAATCAGGACATTACCGGCCGTTACATCCCACTCTCCGCTCTATTTTGAACCAGAGGGGTTTACGGACAGTTATCTGTGATAAACGTGTTTATCTTCATTCTTCTTTAACCATTTTATCAAGGAGACGGTCATAAGAATATACATAAGTAGCACAGGTATCGCCACAAGAACAGAAGATGTTTGAACGACATTTAATCCGCCTGTCATCGTAAGACTAATGGCTAAAGCCGATAACAGAATACCCCACATAAGACGGTGCCAGCGCGCTGGCTGAGAATCAGGCCCCAACTCTTCAGTGGCCACACTTGCAATAACATAACTGGCAGAGTCAAGCGACGTAGCTAAAAATATTAAGCCGAGAATTACAAAGAACGTAGACACGAGTACGGGCATTGGTAAGGAATTTAACACGGCCACAATGACGGACGGATCACCTGATTCTGCTTGAATGCCTATTAAATCTAACGTACCTGATAGCTGTAAATCCATAGCATAGCCACCGAAAACGCCGAAGTATAACCAGCTGCCTAACGATCCCCATAAGAGCACGTTAAATACAAGCTCCCGTAGTGTTCTTCCTTTCGAAATTCTCGCTACGAAAATCCCAATGAACGGAGCCGTAGCCGCAAACCAAGCCCAATAAAAGACCGTCCACGCTTGTGGAAATCCGCTTTGGTTAATCGGATCTGTATACAAACTCATCAACAAAAAGTTATCGAGCATGACACCGAGACTATTCGTAAAATAAGATAGGATAAAGAGCGTCGGACCTGCAATAATGACAAAAACAGCTAATCCAAGCGCCATATAAATATTCAAATCGCTTAATTTACGAATCCCTTTATAGAGCCCAAAATAAGCACTCGTACTAAAAATAAACGTCCAAATGATAATAATCACAATATTCAATGTTAATGAGGGTTCAACCCCTACTAAATTTCCGAGAACAGCAGACACCATCGGTACACCTAAACCAAGTGATGTCCCTAATCCACCTATCATACTCCAAATGACGAGAACATCAATGGCTTTTCCAATAAAGCCATCTGCATGTTTTCCAAGCACACCTCGGCAGGCAGAACTGATTTTTAATGACGGATTTTTTAGCACATAAAAGCTGTAAGCCATAACGACAGCTGGTAACGCATATAACGCCCATGCTGAAATCCCCCAATGAAATAATCCATAACTGACTGCATACTCCGCAGCTGCATGTGATTCTGCTTCCAGACCAAATGGCGGCCACGTGTAGTAATAGAGTGGTTCAACAATGGACCAGAACATAATACTCGTTCCCATACTTGCAGAGAACAACATACCTCCCCAGCTGAACCTGGAAAACTCGGGCTGATCATCCACACCACCAAGCTTAACTCGGCTGTATCTTCCTAACATCAACCATAATAAAATAATGAATAACCCAATTGTTAAAAGTTCGAACGCCCAATCTAAACGATACGTAATTTGCTCAAGCCATGATTCTAAGGTAGGTCCGGCATCTTGTCTAAAAATAACGAGGAGCACCGTGACACCTAAGATTAATAATAATGAGGGCCAAAAAATGGACTTTTCCACCTTTGAATAAGTCATGTAGTTCACATACCTCCCATAAAGTTTTTATGAACAAGATCATTTAATGAACATGTTCATTTAAAGAACACGTTCATACTAACATAGTCAAAAAGAAAGTCAAACGTCGCTTTTAGCCTCATAAAGGCCTTATTAAAAGCTAACAGTTATTATCTCTCGTTTCTTGTCTATCCGGCTTATATCCTCTCGGTTAGACTATTTGTTTAATAAAATACGGGGAATCTTCATGTTAATCACCTTCCCTTAACGACTGCTATGAAGGGCAACTACACCATGTTATTTGTCCAACTAACTTCTCTCAGGACTTGTAGAACAGAGCTAGTCACGTGTTCTTGATACTATAAATAAACAGTCTGGCTAAAACTATTTTAGAAATTTCTAAATTAAAGGAAATTGCCATTCCAAAAGCCTAGAATGCTAAACACGATATACAAAAGAAACGACTTTTAGACATTTTGTTAAAAGCCGTTTAAAAAACTATGATTTTGACGTTTTTGATTTTAATGAGATGATAATTAGGGCGATTAGCATCACCCCTATTAAAAGTACCGGTGGTTATAGTTATCAACTACTTATAAATATTTAGAAGTAATAAAAACCATACTTAACTTTTCAGCGCCACTTTGACTATACCGTAACGTAGCATGAAAACGAATAGTCAATACAGATAGCCTTGAGTTCAAATTAAAGCAACAGAAAAAAGCCGAACGTTTTAAAGATCCACCAAACAGAGGTCCATAGTTTTTATCTTTTTCTGCTTTCCCTAGACAAATTCTCTATCCGACCTTAGCTCAGCCACCTGACACCCATCAAGTAAACCCTGGAGCTTGAACAGCGTAAATATGATGCCATTTCTGAAACACATACGCTTCTTTTTCAAATGTCAGTCCTGTCTTTTCAGCTACCCGAACAGAAGGAATGTTTGCTGGATCGATGATACTAATGAGTCTAGACAGTTTTAAAGTCGAAACCCCGTAATGTTGACATGCTGTTGCCGCTTCCGTAGCGTAGCCTTTCCCCCAATAATGCTTGGATATATGGTAGCCGATCTCCACTTCTATAGTGCCACCAACGGTTTGTAATACGAGACCACAGTCTCCAATCACCTCATTCGTTTCTTTTAATACCACAGCCCATAATCCGAACCCGTCTTCCACATATCTTTGTTGATTCCGTTCTATCCAGCTTCGTGTTTTGGCAACATTAAAAGGACTCGGGTAGTAGGTCATGGTTTCTTTATCCGAAAAGATAGCATATAAAGCTGGCTGGTCATCACTTACGAACGGCCTTATCAAGAGCCTTTTAGTTTCTATCATTCTAACGTCTCCCTTCACTCTTATATGATCATATCACTACCGCTGGGAAAATTCCCGGCATGTGGGAAAATACCCCGAATTAGCTTTTAACTCCCTCTTTCCTTTGATGCCATTGCGGTAAAGCGTTTTCAAATATACAATTAAACCGTCTTAACAACTAAAAAGAAAAGGTGGTGTTTTTTCCATGATGAAGAACATTCAACGCTTTGGAAGTGCCATGATTGTTCCCGTACTTTTATTTCCTTTTTTCGGTATCGTTGTCGGACTTGCAACATTATTTAAGAACGAAGCCATTTTTGGATCGTTAGCTGATCCTGATCATTTATGGTATCAAGTATGGACCTTAATTGAGAATGGCGGATGGACTATTTTCAATCAAATGCCGCTCATCTTTTTGATTGGATTGCCTATCTCCTTAGCTAAAAAGGCTGCTGCCAGAGCTTGTTTAGCCGCATTCGTTTCGTATGTTGTATTCAATTATTACATTAACAGTATTTTAGAGATTTGGGGGCCTGCACTAGGTGTTGATTTCACCGCTGATGTAGGTGGGACGAGCGGACTTACCTATATTGCCGGAATTAAAACACTTGATACGAGTATTATCGGTGCCATTGTAATCTCCGGTATCGTCGTTTGGCTTCATAATCGCTATTACGAAAAAAGATTGCCTGAAGCAGTAGGAATATTTCAAGGGACACCGTATGTGGTTATGATTGCATTCTTTCTGATGCTTCCCCTTGCTCTTTTAACAAGCTTCTTCTGGCCGATGGTACAGGATTCAATTTTATCCTTACAAGGATTCATGAAAAGCGCTGGCACATTAGGTGTCTGGATCTTCCTATTTTTAGAAAGAATTTTAATTCCAACTGGCTTGCACCATTTTATATACACACCATTTCAATATGGGCCAGCAGTCGTTCAAGAGGGTATTACAGCTTACTGGATTCAGAACTTAGGAGCATTCGCTCAGACGACAGAACCTTTAAAGGATGTCTTTCCACAGGCTGGTTTCCTTTTACACGGTAACTCAAAAATGTTTGCTGCCCCAGGTATTGCACTAGCTATTTATGCCACAGCAAAACCGGAAAACAGGAAAAAAGTTGGCGCGTTACTATTAGCCGCAACATTAACATCGGTCTTTGCTGGTATTACAGAGCCACTTGAATTTACGTTCTTATTCATCGCCCCTTATTTGTTCGCTATCCACGCAGTTCTCGCAGCCACCATGGGGGCCATCATGTATGCTCTAGGGGTCGTTGGTAATATGGGCGGTGGTCTGATTGAAATTGCTACGACAAACTGGGTGCCTTTATTTAGTAACCACTGGTCCATGTACCTTATTCAGTTTGCAGTTGGCTTGTCGTTTACAGCGATTTATTTCTTCTTATTCCGTTTCTTGATTTTAAGATTTAATATTCCTTTACCAGGACGAGACAGTAAATCAAACGAAACAAAGCTTTATACGAAGAAAGATTACCAAGCAAAAAAAGCCGGTGACACGGCTGCAACTTCCGATGTTCAGACGTATAAAAATGATTATGAGCGTCAAGCAGATCACTTTTTACAGCTGCTAGGCGGCAAAGAGAACATTTCAGAGGTAACGAATTGTGCTACGCGACTACGCGTTTCCGTTCATGATACTGGCAAACTGAAAAGCGAAGCCGAATTTAAAGAAGCGGGAGCCCACGGGCTTGTGGTGAACGGTACTAACATTCAAATCATCGTAGGCCTCTCAGTATCACAAGTAAGAGATTATTTTGAAGAACTTTCTGGTCGCTAATCTGCGGCCGATCAACTTAGGAGGAATTAATTATGAAAAAACACGCTATTACAATCGCAGGTGGAGGAAGTACATTTACGCCAGGAATCGTGCTCATGCTTTTAGAACATCTTGATACGTTTCCAATTCACACCATTAAATTTTACGATAATGATAAAGAACGTCAAGAGACAGTTGCAGGTGCATGCCGCATTTTGCTAAAAGAAAGAGCACCAGAGATTACATTTGTTAGCACTGTGGACCCTGAAGAAGCCTTCTCAGACATTGATTTCGTCATGGCACATATTCGCGTTGGGAAATATAAAATGCGGGAGCAAGATGAAAAAATCCCTCTCCGTCACGGGGTTCTGGGGCAAGAAACGTGCGGGCCAGGTGGCATTGCATACGGTATGCGCTCCATCGGCCCTGTATTAGAGATAGTAGACTATATGGAACGTTATTCACCGAACGCATGGATGCTTAATTATTCGAATCCAGCTGCAATCGTTGCCGAAGCTACTAGACGTCTTCGTCCTCATTCAAAGGTGCTTAACATTTGTGATATGCCAATTGGTATTGAAGAATTGATGGCCTCTATCCTCGGTTTGGCATCACGTAAAGACATGGTTGTTAAGTATTACGGCTTGAATCACTTCGGCTGGTGGTACGACATTCGTGATAAGGAAGGCAACGATTTACTTCCAACATTACGGGCTCACGTAGCCGAACATGGCTATGTCACAGCAGACAAATCAAAGCAACATGCTGATGACAGCTGGAATGATACGTTTGCTAAAGCAAAAGACGTGCAACATATCGACCCACAAACACTGCCTAATACGTATTTAAAATATTACTTTTTCCCTGACGAGGTCGTTGCCCATTCCAATCCAGATCATACGCGGGCAAACGAAGTAATGGAAGGACGGGAAAAGTTCGTATTTGGTGAGTGTCAAAGCATTATTGATAAAGGAACAGCTGCAGACACAGCGCTTCATATTGATGAACACGCTTCTTATATTGTCGATTTAGCTAAAGCCATTGCTTACAACACGAAAGAGCGTATGCTATTAATCGTTGAAAATAACGGCGCCATTCCAAATATGGACCCAGAAGCAATGGTAGAAATTCCTTGCTTGGTAGGAAGCACAGGACCGGAACCATTAACAGTAGGCCACATCCCACAATTTCAAAAAGGCTTGATGGAACAGCAAGTCTCTGTTGAAAAGCTTGTTGTTGAAGCATGGGTAGAAGGCTCTTACCAAAAACTGTGGCAAGCGCTCACCCTATCACGTACAGTCCCAAGTGTCACCATTGCTAAAGCACTGTTAGATGATTTAATAGAAGCTAATAAAGAATTTTGGCCAACCCTTTCTTAATCAGACATAAAGACTAAAGAGGCTGGGACAAAACCCGGTAAATAAAAAATAGAGAGGCACTCATCCCAATAAATTTGGGTGGGTGTCTCTCTTTCCTTTTTATGCTCTGCTAAACTTTGTTGTTGATTTCCGCTACAGGATGCTCGCTTGCCTCAGCTTCCTCGGGAAAACCGCCCTGCGGGATCTTCGCCGAATGCTTTTCCCGAAGGCGTCTCGCCCCTTTCGCTACAATCACCTAATTTGTTGAAATCTAAAGGTCACCTGGTAAAATTAAAGTAACCATACAATAACTTACCGGGGTGTCCTTATGTTTAAATATTATAACCAAACATCTTATTTTGATGATCGGACCCTTTATATAATTACTTCTTAGCTAGATTTGTCCCAGCCTCTTTTGCTGTCGTTAAAGTTACAAATACGGTGGATAAGGGACATTCCCACGAACATCAAGACACTCATTAAACTCTTTTCTCATACTGTCTTCCATTCTAGGCTATTATCACGCCATATAAAGCTAAACTTCAATCAGTGGAGGTTTTACTGCCCCTAAGAGTGGGATAAAGGTGGAAAAAGATGGGGAGGAGAGCAGTCAATATCTGCTTATCTTTTTTTAATACAACCAACTGAAAAAGTCGTCACACATCAAAAAGAACACCACCTAATCATTAAGTAATGTTCTGAGTTCGTAAAATATGTCACATAATAACAGTGATCAGACTCGCTAAACATGTGGTGTTGTGTTCACTTGGAAATGGCTATGCCACTTTCATACCTAATCTTAAATCTCACTAATTCAACGACATAAGATGTAGAAAGCTCCTATTCCCCTTAAATTCAATAATTTAACAATGTGACTATTGGTCAGGATGCTTCCTTTTTTCTTCATACGTTAAATAATGCCGAAACATATGTTCAAGGACAATGGCAAAGGGGACAAATGAGATAATATCTCGGTATGCTGTCACTGACGTAAATGTACTCGTTGCATAAAGATGATGTGTAGCCATTTGGGCAATTTTATTGTTTTTCAGATTGGTTACCGATATGATCGGCACGCCTTTCGCTGCTAGCCATTCTGCTTGGGGAATGAGTGCCGGTGTATCACCAGACAGTGAAATAATAATGATCACATCTTCAGGTGTCATACTTTGTTGGATGATCCCGAATTCCGTTTTGTCATGAATCACCACAAGATGACGCTGAGCATTAGCAAACTGCCGCTGCAACTCCAACGCACAGTTCGTTTGTGCCACCCCTGACCCGTACACAAAAATGGTCCTAGCCTGATAGAGTAATTCGCTAATCGCATCAAATGACTTATCAGATAAATCATTTAATGTAGCATCAATATCCGTATACAGCGGCTCTATATAGTGTGAGTCCGTCTTTTCCCGCCGATTATCCCACTTTAAAAAAACCTTGAATTCACTATAACCAGAAAAACCTAATTTTTGTGTAAAACGAAGCACTGAAGATTTAGATACATTACACGCTCTCGCCAACTCATTAATGCTTAACTGATAACACGTCTGCGCATGATTTAAAATATATTTTAAAATATGCATATCATTATCATTAAGCTGATGATAATGCCTGTTAACCACTTCCTCAAGCCTCATACCGTTCCCCCGTCCTTCTATTGTCTCCCTCTATTATAGCATCCTCTCTTGATTAAAATGTTGATGTTTTCGAAGATGTCACTCCATGGTCTTGTGTTTACTGTTTAGATGGGGAGGTACCAACTTTTAAAGTGGTTTCAGTTATTTTTTAGTATGTGTAAATGATAAAACGAACTTTCAATCAGTGGGCGTTTTACGGACGGTTATCTGCGAGAAATTGAAACAGCATATCAAAATAGACTCTCTTCTTCTCACTTTCAATCCTAGCTTTCATCAAGTAACCCTAAGGCTAGTTAAAGCAATGAAATTCGCTTTTGATACCTATTAATAAGTGACTGATTATGTTTATCTGCATGATCAATATTGCCACTTAAAAAAACGGGAGGCTCTATCCCTTTCTCAGCGAGATGAACAATTGCCTCTGCAAACACACTATTAATAATGGCTGCACCAATCACTGTAGAGCCAGAAGCAAAAGGCACATTGACATGATCGTGTGTTAATGTCGTATCTCCTACTGGACTTAAATTATGTAACACATCCTCTACCACCTCACATAAATGCTTTCCGCTCTCATGTCGAGAGGAGACGTGTGACTTGTAAAATGTGGACGTTATTGCGACCACATAACAGCCAACTTGTTTAGCATACAATGCTACATCTATTGGAACTGGATTTCTGCCTGATGTCGAAATGACAATGACGGCATCTTCTGGCTGAATCGACGTATCGCTCAAGAATGTAGCTGCATAGCCTGCTTTTTTTTCTAGCTTGGAGGAACGGACAGCACCTTCATGAAGCATTAAGCTTTCTTCCAAAATGGGATTAACCGGAACGAGGCCGCCGGCTCTGTAAAACACTTCCTCCGCTAACATATGAGAATGACCTGCTCCAAATAAATGAATAATTCCTCCTTTTTCAATCCTTTCTGCCAGCTTTTTTCCCACAGCTTTTAATTCCCTTCCTTGTTCGTTCTTTAGGTCTTCTAATCTGTGGATCATTTCGTCAATATAGTCGCGATACATAATATGTCCTCCTTAACGTCAATTGAATCATAGCATGTCGGTCACACTTTGTGGGCTTGATCATACTCTAATTGTAAGAGCTCACACCTTTCTTTCAACCAAAAGAAGTCATGCCGAGCTTCTTTCGATAAAATACCACGAAGTGAATAAGTTGTCTATACCAATTTGCCGTAAAAAACATCCTTCTCTGTCACTTTTCTTAAAGAATGATGGCATTTTGAAGGATATCGTAACTTTATGTACATATAATCTAATATGAAAGTTTCATATGTACATGAAATACCATTATAAAAATTTTCTGGAAAAAGATATGAAACGCGGTATGAGTGCATATGCATGAAGGAAGAGGAACATTTATTCCCTCTTTCTCGCCTCATAGTTTAGTCTGGTGATCGAACACGGCATGAGAAAGGAGTCCGCATGAAACGAGATGTGGAACGAAAGCTAAGAGTATTTTCAAAAGAGCTCAACAGCCTTCTTAACCATTTACATGACGCGTCGAAAACGAATGAAAAAACGATCCTTCCTCTTTTGTTTAAAAATGGCATTGACTATTGCGTCCAATTGCTCCAACAACTATTTTCGTGGAAAGGATTATTCCTTGCCCTTCTCCCTGTCAGTATGATGACAGTTTTGTGGGAGAATATAGAAACTATTTTTGAGTTACCATTCCCATCACTTATTATTCTAATCATCATGATCGCAGGACTATTTATAGCTTGGCTAAGAAGTCGCTTGCTTGAGGAAATGAGTCGGATTGGCAGCCGTTTTTTCCACATTCGTGTCTACGAAAAGAGAAGAGAAAAAGAGTATAAGTCACTCATTGCATTAGCTAAAGAAAAGGATTTCATCACCACGTTAAAAAAAGAGCTTATTCAGGAGATTAAAGCCCCTCATAATGAAGAACTCGAAACAGAGCTAGCTATGCAACAAGAAATTATAGACGATAATGAGACTGTCATTCAAGAATTATTAGAGAAACTAAATGCCAGTGAGGAGTTAGCAAAATTATTTAATGAACGCAGTGATATGGCCATGACATTCCTGTTCAATTTAAAAAATAAGCTGACGATGCTCGTACAAGATCAATTTAATTTAGACAATATTAATTTTGGCATCAACTATTCTCTCTACAAAATCGACGACACCGGGTTGTCTTTTATCGATGGGTATGGCATTAACAAAGCGGAGTTCTTAGAGTTCATTCCATTTAAAAACACCGAAAACACCTTTGTTCAAGCTATTCAAACAACCTATCAATCACCGCTTATTTTAGACAATAGCATCTCATGGAAGCGTACACTTCAAGATGGCAGCGAGTGGATAATATCGTTACACTTAGATGATTCAAACCGAGAAAAGTTTAATTACGACACAGAATCAGGCAAACTAAATGTGAGCCTCATTCAGGAGTTATTATGGATCTGCTGCGAATTACTAAACAAGTTTTCGCATAAGTCCCATTCGTAATATAAGTCGCTTTACTCTCCTTTGTCTATTCATTGGAACATCGTATACTATAACGTTAAATTGGGGGTTAATCAGATAATCACATTTCGTAGGCTCTCTTTTAAGCATTAACCCTCTTTTTCAGCATTGTCTCTTCTCTTTTCATCACTTCCCCGCATATATTCCGCAACTCTTCCCAATTGTTGGACATTGCCCCGTCTTTTTTCAGCGGCTTTCCATGCAAAAGTATTTCATCTGATGTCATGACGACTAAAGTTAAGTGAACGTCACAATGAAACATATGTTAGTATGGCGTTAATCATTCTTATTATGATGTGTCTTTATCGACTCAACGCTTTTTTCGCCTTTTCTTTTGCCTTTTCGTTTTCTTTCTTTTGATTTTCTAACATTTCTTTCGCTATTTTTTGTGAATCTGTTTTATCCATAGTGGGCACTCCTATCTATTGTTGTCATTTCAACAGTTTTACCATTAGACTTTAATTTATACAATGTAATGTCCTAAGGTTAAGTGACTAAATTTTGAAATTTTATCGCAAATAAGCGTCCGTAAAACTCATGACTCAAACTAGAGAGGGGAGATAACGGACGCTAATGTCCTTATTTACTCAACGACCACTCAGTGGGAGAAGAACGACAACACCCACTGAGTGACGGATCGTTTTATTTAAGCGATGATGACATGCATATCAATAAAAAAGTGTAGAGAAAAACCCATTGATGACTCTGAGACAGCTCCTGCCATAGCACTATAAAAAAGGACTCTCCTCATAAGTGTTTGCTTATGGGACAGCCCTTTTTCACTATTTTAGAGCGTCACGCTCTCGTTAGTTAACCATTTTACATCACTTAATTTTTCTTGCTTTAACGTTGCTCCAGTCGAGCAATTCTATCATCTAAATCAGGGTGGGATGAGAAAAGCTTCATCATACCGCCTTTACCATTGATTTTCATCGTTTGTACAGCAGAATCGTCTCTTTGATCATTAACCGTTGCCCGTTCAACGTGCGCCTTTAATGACCTTAAAGCATGTGCCATTTTATCTCGTCCAGCTAGGTCTGCGCCACCTCTATCGGCATGATATTCCCGATAACGCGAGAAGGCCATCACGACCATACTACCTAAAATGGAGAATAAAATCTGGAAGATGATAATAGCAGCAAACCGTACAATCCATTGTAATTCTGATCGTACAAATCGCGACACAATGATTGCGGCAATTCGAGAGAAGAAGACAACGAACGTATTAACAACCCCTTGTAATAGCGTCATCGTCACCATATCGCCGTTAGCCACGTGTGCCACTTCATGAGCAATAACCCCTTCGACTGCATCGTCATCCAAGTTGTTTAACAAACCGGCGGATACTGCCACTAATGACCGTTTTTTAGATGGTCCTGTCGCAAATGCATTCACTTCAGCAGAGTGGTAAATACCTACTTCAGGCATATGTGTTAAGCCAGCTGCCCGAGATAGTCGGTGCACTTTCTCCACTATCTCTCGTTCGTGCTGTGATAGCGATCCATCCGGGTCAAGCACCTTCACACCCATCATTTTTTTAGCAACCCAACGAGACATAGCTAACGAAATAAATGAGCCTGCAAAACCAACAAGCAAGCTGAATACCATTAATGATGCATAATCGATTCCTAAACCAGGACCACCTGTGTCAAATGTGGTACCTAAATCTGTAAACCTCGTAATGATAGACCATACGATGACGATCGTCGTCATAACGAGAATGTTTGTCATAATAAAGAATAAAAATCTCTTCCCCATACTGTCTCCTCCATTTCCTCTCTTAACTGCTATCTATTTTAACATGTTTTCACAACATACAGATAACGATTTACTAAGCTGAGACATTCCTTATACTTCTTGTTCAGTCGAATTTCCCCTTAAATAGGTGAACCAATCTGGAAGTAAGTCGATCATCCTGTCAAAATCAACTTGTAACCCGAAGCCAGTAATAAAGACGGTCATTACACCGATGAAAAGGCTGATTAATCCAGCTCGAGCATAATTTTTCAAACTTCTGTTATGTTCATCACTAAAGGCGAATGCTAAAAAGGTAATGACATTCACAATTGGAATGATGGTTAAGGTGGCAACTAGAAGCCAACCTCCAATGGACGTGGTGTCTTTTACTACTAATTTTCCAGACGTCCCCTTCTCCATTTTTTCTCCTTCTGTTATCTTTAAATTGATAGCCAATGTAATAGCTCTCTTTCTATCTCGTCCAGACTAATCGAATAGAACGAGCTTACAATGATGATGGCGACGACAGCTAGTCCTACTTGTAATAACGCGGCACGGGCATAATTTTTCAAGCTAGCATTATTTTTTTCAATGAAAGCTAATAAGAAAAAGACGACAATATTCACAAAAGGAATAAGCGATAAAATGCCAATATAGAGCCATCCTTTAATTGACGTGGTGTTATTAACCCATTCTTTCTTAGACGTGTCCTCACTCATGACTTTCCCCTCGCTTCACCCAAATACCCACCAAGGTAATAACTCTGTTAAGGTTCTTTTAATACTAAACGACAACATCACGCTCACAATGATAATAGCGATGGCTGCTATCGCGATATTGATCAGTGCCGCACGTCCAAAATTTTGCAAGCTTCTATTAGGTTCCTCACTAACCGCTAAGGCTAGAAAAATCACTATATTGAGCCCTGGTATTAATGTGAGAATACCAATATAGAGCCAACTTTGAACCGACGCTGTTCGATTCTCCACTATATTCTCTGATACACGTTGTGCCATTATTTCTCCTATCTAAAGGACTTATAGTTCGGCTCATATGTGCAAACTAAGTCTAACTTTGCCTTTTTAAAATAACTCTCGCCCTCCAATAAAACGAACCTTCAATCATGACATGAGTGTCAGTTATCTCCCGCCTATATAGAGTGATCTTTCCTCTCTATTTTGAGGGAGGGTTACACACGCTTATCTAATGATAAAATCGCTGACGTCAATTGCCCTTCCACCCCATAAGATTACTAGCAAGCTGATGAGAAACATAAGTAATGTAGCAACCGCAAAATGTCTCAAGCTTTTATTAAGCCTTTTATTACACATCATTAACACGAGAATAATGATATTTAGTATGGGAATGATCATCACTATATGGAGTCCAACCCACTCCCCTACTGTCGTATCCTCTATCACTTCAAAATCGTGGGGGTGGTAACGGTTGTTGTTATAGTCATACGTCTTATACATTGTCATTGCTCCTTCTAGGTATTCAGCTGAACATACTCTCTATCACTTTGTACCATACAGCAAAAGAGCGAATCTGTAAGTTTTTGAACGTTATTAAAGATAGCGCAATCCTAACATCCCGACCGTCAACACACCTATAATAATTAACGAGGCAATAGCGTAGCCTTTCATATTCGGTTTAACCTTTTCACTAAAAGCTAAAAAAAGCAGAATTATAATATTAACAATAGGGATAGCTGTCACAATCCCCACAAACATCCATTCACCAACCGATACCGTTTGATCTATTTCTTCATTGAGTCTGTTCGCTTCCTCTTGCCCAACTTCTTCCATCAGGACCCTTCTTTCTTAAAATGCTAAGGTAATCATTTTCTTGTTATAGCTTGTCTAATATATTCAATACTTGAAATATCAACCTCAATATCACGCATTTAACAATATCATGGTATGAATAACGCTTTAAGGTGCCAACGAACTAATTTTTTCTTGCAGCTAAGTAATAGACACTTTTCAAGTTCAGCTCATAATATAACGCTTTCTTTATTGTATGGACAGCTTACACAGCTCTACAATCTTTTGCTTCATAAACTGTATAAAATCCTTACCACTCAATAAGAACTAGGCCTTTACACTTACTAGATAGGTGACTTTAATCTATAGACGAAACACTTTCTCCTCCCTGACATTCATTGACTGTCATTTTTAATCGACTCATCTTAATTTAGGAGTGAGGCAGCTCAAATTTAGGTAAACACCTTCCTCTTTGTGATCCTAGTGACTTGTCTATTTTAGGTAATAAAACGAACCTTCCCTTCACACGGTGGGTGTTTTTGCTTTTCTCCCACTGATTGGTCGTTGAGTGGATCAGGACATTATCGGCGACCGTTAGCATTGAGGAAATGAGGGAGAAAAGAAACTGCCGCCCCACTTTTATTCGTGAGACAGCAGTTTGATACGGTTTACATAGCCTTGTTTTTGGAACGTTAAACAAGGTTATAGGTTATAGCGCAAAATTATGAATTTTTTGTTAATCAGGGAGAGACACAATTACATTTAGTGCTTACACTAAACCTCCCATATGTACCTTATCCGTTATCCCTTTACCGTTCTTCTTTTGTCGCTTCAACCTCTTGGGTATCCTTACTAGAAAGCCCTTTTTCTAATCTCAGCTTTTCCAGTTCAATGCGCTTTTCTTCAACTCTTAATTCTCTTTCCTTTATTTTATATTTTTTCTTGCTATTATAAGCTTCATAGAGATAATACATCCCTACTATCACGGCAATGTAAAAAAAGAAGTCCATCCGTTTTCCCTCCAGCCAAAAGTATGGTTTTATTATATCACACCTTTTCCATTAAGTTCCTCAGTCTTGGGATGGACTTAAAACGGCGACCACTGGTCGCATATCACTTTTCCACTTTATTACACATTGATCAAATTATGCAATGAGCCTTCTCGTTAGCGTCATGCTCACTATCTCCTCTAACTAAGCGTCCACCTATTTTAAAGAAAGATACCCAACACACATATGGACGTTGTTAAAACTTCCCTTCATATCAACATGATTTAAATCTTAACTTGTACTCTTCCATGTTAACGATCTGGCGTTCTCTTAAAATGAAGTTGGATTATAACCCTTCTCGAAATAGCTTTCTAAAGCCTATATATCCCAATACAATAAATATATAATGTAAAAAATTTTTAGGGGCAATTATGGTGAATGAATTTCATAATGAAGTCCCTCGATATAACGAAAAATTTGGAACGAAAGATGGCGACTCCTGTGGGAGGAAGTGAAGTCTGAAAATCCATTCTGACTGAGCTTAGCAAAGGCAGAATTAGTTGAAGACAAGCCCCACGGAAAGCGTCCATCTGTAGTGAAAATGAGTCATAACGTTCAGAAATAACGATAAAACCATAATTTATGAAATCGATTCATATTATAAAAATAAAAGAAAGTACCTCCTACTATGATGATTAAAAGAGCCTGTAATAGATTTCTCATTAGCCTCACCCTTTTACATTATATCAATCCAGCCGTTATTAGGCCGCCTGTCTCGCTTATCAATTTGTTTGGCAAGTGTCGTTCCGATATCAGCATAGTCCATAGCAACTGCTACTGCTAGCTTTATTGCTCCCCGAGCTGAAGGATCATCATCTCGTACAAAGAATGTGACTGGTCAATTAAATTTTCTATCGATAGTCGATCTGTTCCTTCTCATATATAATGTTCTTTAACTTGATTAAATCCCCCATCGTTAGGTAGGGTTAGAGTATTAGCTTTGCAAAGGCTTGAGGACAAACTACTTACAAAACTAGTTTCAGCTAATCATATTCTAATTAGAGATTTTTAATTGTCGCTGCTAAAGAGAGGAGGTATTCTCATATAAAAGCACACTCGTTTAATTACTTCGTGAGTATGGATGAGAGCCATACTGACTGGAAAGAGGAATATTATGAAAGATCGCTTATACTTATTTTACTCATCTGTCCTAATACTTTATATTATAAACCGATTTTTAAGCTCTGCCTCTCTGGATTATGTGATTGGTCTTCTCGCTATCGCCATGCTTGTTATCTCTTTTAAACAGGGTTCCACCTTGTTTAAAGTTCTCGGTGGTGCCTTTATGGCAAGCGGAAGTCTGATGTATGTAACAGCGGGACTATCCATAAAAGGGCTTCCCCTGTTTTTTACGACAAACATGCAACTATTGGCTTTTTTAATGGTTTTGCCGTGGATTAATAGTGTCGTGCATGTAGGAAAATACGATCAACATATAAACGGTCTTATGAAAGAAAAGGTTCATCATCTAGGAAGCTTATATTCACGAAGTGTTTTAACCACCTATATTTTGATGACGTTTCTTAATTTATCAGCCGTTAACCTGTCTCAAAGTGTTTTATTAAAAAGCATGAAAAACATGAGTAAAGCTGTACGTGATAACTTCATTAGCCGGGCGACGATTCGTGCATTCACAATGGCTCTCATTTGGAGTCCGATGGAAATTATTGTAGCTATTACTGTAGATGCTACTGGTGTTAGTTACTTAATTTATTTGCCTTGGCTACTTGGGATTTCATTTTTCATTCTTTTACTCGACTCGGTCATTGGCTGGTATCGCTTTAAACCGATTGCCTATGAACCAGCATTAGAAAGTGTAGCCCATGATGTGCCAATTCAAAAAATTATTCAGGAGATCTTAAAATTGTTCGCTGCTCTCGTTTTATTTTTGGTGATCGTTCTATCACTTAGTCATCTCTTTCAATTAAACTTTATTCTCACAGTCACACTTGTCATCGTCCCTTTTTCTTGCGTGTGGGCGATTGTTATTAAGCGTTGGTATTTATTTAAAGTATTTGGCTTTGAAGTATGGAAACAGCAAACAAACAAAATTCAGAACTTTGTCATCTTGTTTATCACCCTTGCTTTTTTTACTAACAGCTTAAATGAAACGACGCTATTACAGTACGTTCAACGGCCATTTGTCATTTTCGACCATTCACCTCTTATGATTCTCATACTTATTTTAGCTACTTACTTTTTTATGGCGATGATTGGTGTTCATCCCGTAGGAACCATTGCTATTTTACTTGAAGTGTTAGCACCATTATTCCATATCTTTAATCCGGCAGCGATTGGGATTGTGCTCATCGTTGGAGCACTTGCTACTTCAAGCTCTAGTACATTTGGCGTTGTTCTGACGCTAACGTCTATAAATACCGAACAAAACCCTTACCGAATTACACTTCGCAACCTGCCTTTTACACTCTTATATGGTGCTATTGGTATTGCAGTGGCGATGATGATCATATGATGACCATCATCTTTCTGTCATGTTTATATGAGAGACACCTTTATTTCTGAAAATCAAGCCTTGTCACAGGTATAGAAAACTTAAGAATCCACACTAAAAATAAGCGTGTGTTAAGCAAAGTAAACCCCATAAGTCGCGACTTATGGGGCCTTTTACTCAACGGAGAAACTCGTTATCCATGGGTATATCTAGGTGGCGCTTGTGGCATAAAATCAACAGTGTATGATGACATAGTAGGGAACAACAACACGACTACCAAAGCAGATAGCACAGCATATTTTTTCATAAATGGCTCCTCCCCGTTTAATTTTTTTTATTATGCCATAAAAATAAAAGTTCTGTACCTTCGAAAACAGAGAATATTCTGACATTATCTTCATTTTTAGGCAACAATCTCTTATAATGAGACTTAATCATTAACATATTAATATTTGGGAGGGACTTGGCCAATGGATTATTTAATTGGAGATAGAATTAAAGACTTACGTGACCATTTACATATGTCTCAACAAGAACTTAGTGACGGGATATGTACTCAAGGGTTAATTAGCCGAATTGAAAAGCATACAGCAACTCCCACCGCTCCTCTTCTACATCAGCTCGCTCTCCGTCTCGGTGTTGATTTAAACTATTTTTTTGATGATATCTCAAGAAATGGTATTCATTACGTTAAAGAAACGATTAATCATATTGATCAACTTGTTCGTCATCACGAATATGCCGATGTCATGAAAACGATTCAACTAGAGAAAACGAACCCGCTTTTTAAAAAACCACATTTACAACAATATTTTTTATGGAGAGAAGGAATTTGTGTTTTTCATATGGAGGAAAATAGTAAAAAATCTCTTCTTTTACTAGACGAAGCGTTAGCTTTACGGTCAGATAATCAAAAGAAAATGTCAGAAATGGACATTGATATTTTGTCATCTAAAGCCATCGTTTACAGTGAAATTGGGCGTCTGGATTTAGCTGCTGATATCTATAGGACCTTACTAAACGAAATAGAAACGCTCCCTCTTCGTCGAGAGCATCGATTAATTATTAGGATTTTGTTTAATGCCAGTCGTAACGCTTACGATAGAAAAAATTATCGTGAGTCGTTATTTTACGCCAATAAGGGTATTAAAACATGTGTTAATGAGGATCAATTATATTTATTAGGCCATCTCTTCTATCAAAAAGGATGCTCATTATTTCGATTGCATCCGTCAAAGAAACAAGAAAGTCTTCAGTTATTATATGATGCCTTGTGGATTTATCAGCTTCATCCTGTTCCAAAAGTTATTCAGGAACTGGTTGAAGAAATAGACATTATTAAAAACAGCTGAGTGATATATACTTCAAAAAATAGAAAAATTAATATATTCATACTATTTTATGCAATGTGATTATAATGTCCCTCTACCTTCTCTATTAACCTAGTAACTCACTATTTTGACCTTTAATAGAGTTAGATTAATGTGAATATTTAGATTATTATAGTCACTACCAGACATTCCATTTTATAGGTTGTGTCGGTAATCTTATAAAGGAGAGGGTAGATGTGAAAAAGTTATTATTGGCATGGGTGGCTGTCGCATTAATGTTCGTCTTTAGTGCGACACCAGGATTCGCTTCTGGAGACTCAACAGATCGAAACAGCGGCAGCGGAAAGAAAGAATATCTCGTCATGTTTGAGGAAGACAGCGCTGACATGAGTGTCATGAAGTCTATTGGTATTTCACAAAGCAATATACTTTATGAGTTTGAGCTACTGCCTGTTTTACATGTCGAGCTCAGTGATACTCAAGTAAACAGTCTTGAGAATCACCCACAAATTAAAACAGTAGAAGAAAATGCTGAAGCGAAAGCCTACCAACAACAAACACCATGGGGTATAACTCGCGTTCAAGGTATTGCCGCTCAATCACGAGGTTATACAGGTAATAACGTCAAAGTAGCTGTCTTGGATTCTGGTATTGATCGCTCTCATCCAGATTTATCAGCCAATGTACGTGGAGGCTACTCAGTGTTTGGCGACTCTCCTTACAACGATGGTAACGGACATGGAACCCATGTAGCAGGTACTGTCGGTGCCGTTAACAACAACATCGGCGTTATTGGTGTGGCTCCTCAAGCAGACCTCTATGCTGTAAAAGTACTCAATAACTCTGGTAGTGGCTCATATGCCGGTATCGCCCAAGGGATTGAATGGTCAATTAATAACGGTATGGACATCATTAATATGAGCTTAGGTGGGTCATCAAGCTCCTCAATCCTTGAACAGTATTGTAACCTCGCCTACAATCGTGGACTTCTCGTAGTTGCTGCCGCTGGAAACAGTGGAACAGCTGCCGGAAACACAAACACAGTAGGTTATCCAGCGCGTTATAATTCAGTTATCGCTGTTGCTGCAACAAATTCTAATAATGTGCGGGCTAACTTCTCTAGTACAGGCCCTACAGTGGAACTATCAGCTCCTGGCGTAAGTGTCCTAAGTACAACACCAGGTGGAAACTATGCTTCATACAATGGTACTTCAATGGCTTCTCCGCATGTTGCAGGTGTGGCTGCCCAAGTATGGCAAGCAAGACCAAATCTATCAAATGCTCAATTAAGACAAATCTTAAATGCTTCCGCACAAAACCTTGGTAGTTCATATCAATATGGTAACGGGCTCGTCCGTTCATTGAATGCCATTCAATACTAATGTGCTAACATCTGTGAGAACGCTCCCATTGGGGCGTTCTCATTTTTACTTTGTTGTGCTCAGTGTTCTTGCTTTTTGAAAAAAGAGGATTATCAGGACATGTATTAATGACATGAGTGATTTCCACACATCCTTTCTATTCTCCCTTAGCCGTTATTGCTTTCCCCAAAGGTTTTTCCCTATCACTGTTCAGGATACACTAAGTATGAATTGACACTTTTAAAGTTACCATTTATAATATATGAGTAGTTGTTCATATATTCATATTAAGAAGGAGTGATTAGTATGAGTGGTCATCACCATCATCACAGCTCAAAAAATAAAAGAAGCCTTATTTGGGCAATGGTTATCATTGGAAGCTGGATGTTTATTGAACTTATTGGAGGACTTTTGACCGGAAGTCTTGCACTGTTAGCAGATGCCGGACACATGTTTAGCGATTTTTTTAACCTCCTAATCAGCTTTGTAGCCATTGTGTTTGCTGCAAAAGCCGCCACAAATAAAAAAACGTTTGGAAACCACCGCATTGAAATTCTAGCTGCCCTTATGAATGCTCTCATGCTCATTGGCGTAAGTGTATACATCGTTTTTGAAGCGATTGAACGATTAGCATCCCCCACAGCCGTGAGTAGCGGTCCAATGATGATAATTGCCATTATTGGTCTTGTGGCGAATATCGGTGCTCTGATGGTGCTTTCTGGGAAGAGCACGAAAGAAAACTTAAATATGAGAGGCGCCTACCTTCACGTATTAGGTGATACGCTAGGGTCTGTTTCTGCCATTCTTGCCAGTGGCTTAATAATGGCCTTCCAGTGGTACTGGGCAGATCCGTTATTAAGTCTATTAATTGCTATGCTCATCGCCCTCTCCAGTGTTCGTTTACTAAAAGAGACGTTGCATGTTTTAATGGAAGGGACGCCATCAGGTATTCATATAGTAGAGTTAAAGCAGGGGTTAATGGCTATAACAGGGGTCATCGATGTTCATCAACTACATGTGTGGAGTTTATCAAGCGATGTACACAGTTTTTCATGCCATTTAGTTATTGATAGCACATTCAATGACGACCACCAGCGTATTTTAAACGAGGTGGATCAATGGATTAGCAGCCATGCAAATATCCAGAACCGAGCAATCCAAATTGAAACTGCTGGCGACTTTAACTGTGTTGCGCAATCATCATAGAAGATCTGGCTAAAAGTATTGCTGTATGATATGCCCGTTATCTTCTCCCTTCTTAGACTCTTCCTACTAAAATCGTTATAATACGACTATAAACATGTATGAGCTACGATTTTATTTAGCAGGAGGAACCTTAATGGATAAACAAGATCATCACATTCTTCAGGAAGAGACGATAAACGAAGCTGTTTCTATGTTCCGTGCTTTAGCAGACCCTACACGACTACAATTGCTTCATATGCTTTCTGAGGAAGAATGCTCGGTGAACCACATGGCTGAGATTCTCGATATGACCCAGTCTGCCGTTTCGCATCAGTTACGTACGCTAAGGCAGGCTAGTTTAGTCAAAACACGGCGAGACGGTCAATATATTTATTACAGCTGTGATGATGACCACGTTATAACATTAATTAACCAAGCACTTACCCATGCTAAGCATGAGTAACGCCATGTAAGCCAGTCTGACTTTCAAAAGTCTTCTGGCTTTAGTCATTGTTATGCCATCCCTTCTCAGTTGACCTTTGTTATGGCTCAGGCATATACTCGACATACTCTTAAATTGAGAAAAGAAAAGATGAGCTAACAGCGGTCCAATGGGAAACAAACCCCTTTTGATTATCTGCTTTACTAAAACGAACACTTACACTATAACTGACTAACTATCATGTAACGTGCTATCGGAGGAAATAACCATGAATCATATTAAATTTATCCTTATTAATCTCGTACCTATTGCAGTTGTCATGGCTATTATTTTTCTTGCCTCCTCCCAAACATCTGATCAACAGGATATTAGCCCTGTTCTCAATACGGTGACTGACGAGAATTGGCTGAGAGTAACAGCCGCTTCTACTCTTCAGCTCGTAAATACAGGAGCTGAAACAATACTCATGTTCATGTTTACCTATCCTTATATCACAGTCATAATGAGCAGTATCTTCGCCCTTCTTGTACTGGTGACATTTTTCCGTCTTAGAAAATCCCGACACTCAACGGCTAAAAAAACAGCGAAAACCTTTGTTTATCTTACTTTGGGGACCATTTCAATAGGAACTGTTTTCCTAGCCATTAACAGCTCCACTGTGATCGAGTTGGTAAGAGCCAACTTCTCTCTAGATCAACTAAGAGGCCTATTACAACAAGTACAGTTTACGTATTCTGGTCAAGAGGTTAGTTTAGCCACCCATGGTGTCGATGGACTTTTAGAGTTTGTGTTGCGTAAATCTGCCCATTTTATCCTTTTTGCGCTACTCGGCTTTTTCGTGTTTTTAGCAAGCATCAAGCTTAATGGCAGATCTTTTCGTTCATTTATCATCGCCATGAGTATCGTCATAGTTTATGCAGCTCTTGACGAATACCGTCAGACGTTTATTCCCTCCCGTTCGGGTATGGTGGCTGATGTTATTTTAGATACAGTTGGGGGATTATTTGGTACAGGAATGGCATGGTTAAAAACATCTATTTCACGGCGTTTTTCATAGCTTAGTTGAGCAGTCCCACTCTATTAAAAACGAACGTCCCATTCAGCGGAATGGAGAATATTCTTTTAACTATATATAAGGTATTCACTTGACTACACTGATCTACTTTCCAATGTTACTACGTGACACTGCTAGACAATTTTTTTCCTTAAGTAGCTTGATAGTAAATCCACGATTAGAACAACAATCACAATCCCAATTAAAATAATCCCTACCCGTTCCCAATTACGGGATTGAATTGAAAAAATTAATGGAGTTCCTATGCCACCTGCACCAATGACACCCAAAGTGGCAGCGGATCTCATATTTATTTCAAAGCGATACAGTGTAGCGGAAATAAATCCTGGTACGACCTGTGGAATGACACCGAAGGCTAATTGTTGCCATTTGTTTCCCCCTACCGCAATGATAGCTTCCACGGGACCAGGGTCCATTCCTTCTACCTCTTCGGCATAAAGCTTTCCTAACATCCCAATAGCTCCGATACCTAGAGCTAACATCCCAGCAAATGCCCCGGGACCCACGACTTTAATAAACAATAGAGCCAATACAATGTCAGGGAGGGTTCTTAAAAAACTCAATGACACTTTTCCACTTGAAGAAAGGTAATAGTGAGAACTTAAATTTCTCGCTGCCCATAAACCGATTGGAACAGCTAGAACAACTGACAATGCGATTCCCACTACGGCAATAGCCAATGTTTCGACTAGCCCTCTCAGCAAGTCCTCCCCCTCCCGGTTATAGATGTATTCCAGATCAGGTGATACGAATCCACTTATAATGCTCTTCGTTACCGGCCATGCACTGTCCAGTAAGCCACTATACTGAATGCCAGTAAACGCCCATATGTAAATAGAACTAATGATGATAAACAGGAGAATGAGCTTAATTCTCCTCATATACTTCTCTTTTGTAAACGCATGAGACGCTCTCATAACAAATGCTCCCTTATCTTCAAACTAATAAAATCGATGGCGACGACCACGACTAGTGTATAGAGGATGAGAGCCATCACTTGATCATAGGCGAAATAACCGAGCGCTCGATTATAAAACAACCCGATACCTCCTGCTCCTACAAGCCCTAATATAGCCGCCGCTCTAATGTTAATTTCAAAGGTGTAGAGAATATAAGACACAATATGGGGTAAAACTTGTGGGATCACCCCAAAGGCAATCCATTGTATCTTGGTAGCCCCAACAGCTGTCATCGACTCCAAAGGGCCGTCATCAATATTTTCAATTGCTTCATAGGATAGCTTGGCAATGATCCCGATAGAAAAAACACCAAGAGCCGCTATTCCAGCCAATGGCGAAAAACCAAGAATAGCTGCAAAAATTGCTGCTAAAAGTAAGTCAGGAATGGTACGCAGTACATTAAGCGCTAATCGGCACCCCTGCACAAGCCATTGAGCAGAAAACATGTTTCTTGCACATAAAAACATGATTGGGATTGAAAAAATTGTCCCTATCGTTGTCCCTATTAAAGCCATCCGAATAGTATCGAGCATGGCAGGTGTTGTTGTCACAAAATAAGACCAATCCGGTGGTACCATACGTACGAGCAAGTCCAACATGTTTGCACTGTTTAACGCGAACTGCACAGGATCTGCTTCAATATAAACAGCACTTAAAAATACGGCTATGAACAAACCCGATAAAAAAAGGTAAAAGGACGTTCTCGGTGGTTTTACAGGCACAGAACCATTTAATTCTAACTGGATCATCCTATTTCCTCCCCTAGCAATTCATCTTCTTGCAGCGGCCTCCCGTAAATTTTTTCGAAAACGGCATCTGTGGCCTCATGGGCTGGACCGTCATATACCACCTCACCTGCTTGTAATCCAATAATTCGCGTTGCGTACTGCCTTGCCAAGTCAACGAAATGAAGATTGATCATAATCGTGACGTCGTCTTCCTCGTTGATTTTCTTTAAATCGTCCATAACTTGTTTTGTTGTCACTGGATCCAAAGACGCTGTCGGTTCGTCAGCCAAGATGATTTTTGCCTCTTGAGCTAATGCTCTAGCAATTGAAACCCGCTGTTGCTGTCCCCCTGACAATGTGCTGGACCTAGCATACGCTTTTTCTAGAATATTGACGCGTTCCAATGACTTTAATGCAAGCTTCACATCGTTTTCAGGAAAGAAATTAAAAAGAGTTCTCAGTGTGCCATTATGCGCCACTCTCCCTGAGAGGACATTTCTTATGACCGTTGAACGCTTAACGAGGTTAAAACTTTGAAAGATCATCCCTATATCTCGTCTCATCAATCTCAATTTTTTCCCAGAAGCAGCTGTAATTGATTCTCCATCTATTAGAATGTCCCCAGATGATGTTTCAGTTAGACGATTAATTGATCGAAGTAATGTCGACTTTCCAGCTCCTGACAAACCCACTATTGCGACAAATTCGCCTTTATTAATCGTGACATTTATATTAGCTAGCCCCTTAACACCATTAGGGTATTGTTTTGAGACGTTCGTTAATTCAATCACACGCACCCAACCTTTGTTTAAGTAGTTGATATCGTCAAACGAGCCTTCATGTTGCATCTACTGGACGAATAGACTGAACTGTTGCCTACCTATTCTTCTGTCTTAACACGATCTGCGTATTCACGCACGATTTCAAAATTCCCATCTTCTGACTCCACATATCCTTCGTGTGTATAAATGTCTCTAATAATCTCTTTTCCTTCTTCTGACTCACCAATGTTAATAAAGGCTTGCTGAATACGTTCCTTCCATTCGTCAGTCATATCCGGCCTTACAGAAATAGTGTCATTAGGAATTTCTTCTGTAAAAGCAATCACTTTTGTCTCTTCAAACACATCAGGAAAATCATTCACGACGACGTTGCGTGCATCTTGGAAAATAGCCGCTGCATCCGCTTCACCATTTAAAACGGCGGTCACTGCCGCATCGTGTCCTTGTAAAATAAGTGGATTAATATCTGTTAATGGATCAATTCCTTCATCCATCAACGCAGCAGCTGGCCATACGTAACCAGCAGAAGAAGTGAAGTCTTGTAAAGCAATGGTTTTTCCTTCTAAATCTGCTACAGTCTCAATCTCTGAGTCAGCCGACGTTATAAACATAGATAAATAGAAATCAACTAAGTCCTCTGTCGGAGACCCATCTTCATTCACGCCATACCGTTGTGCCTGTAAAATAACCTCTGCTGCCTCTTGTTCATCATGTGCTTGCACGTATGCGTTCGGTGGTAAGAAACCAACATCTACTTGACCTGATGCCATCGCTTCTACAACCGTTGTATAATTTGTCGACACACTCACTTCTACATCAATATCAAGCTCTTCCTCTAATAAATCTTCTAAAGGAGCTGCTTTCGCTTCCAATGTTTCGGCATTCTGGGAAGGTACGAACTGCACCGTTAATGATTCTGGTCCATACCCTGATTGGCCGTCAGCAGAATCTGACCCACAAGCTGATAGAAAAAGAATGGACATGCCTAACACAAACGTACTCGTTTTATAAAATGTCATTGTTGAACCCCTCCAAAGTGTTGTATGTACTAATAAAATACCAATCTATTCATCCAACTCATGAAGTAGTGTACCATAAATAAATGGATTTTTATGTTAATTAGTTGTAAATATTGTATCTATTATATTTAAAGTGTTAACCGTCAGTAAACATCGTTTAATCTATGTAAAAAAGCGCTAATCTCTCTTTTTTTATAGTATTTTTTAAGCATTAAGGTGAGAGATTCACCGTACAAATAGGAGGTTAAGGCGTTGATTAAAAAAAGCATTTATTCTATTCTGACAACGATCCTTTATTTTGCAATGACGATCCATGTTGGAGCAGAAGGACCAAACGACCCAGCTCCAATACTCGAGCCGGCCAGTCCAAATGGCAAGACCGTTTTATTTGACAATAGCCACGGCCAAACTGCTGGTCAATCAGATTGGGTAATCGATGGCGCGTTTTCTGATTTCGCTGATGCACTCGTAGCTGAAGGCTATTTAGTTAAAGAACACCGGAGCCACGATACTCTCTCTCATCATGATTTAGAGGAGGTTGATGTCTTCGTTATTCCAGAAGCACAGATTCCTTTCACAACCTCTGAACAGGACACGATCGCATCATTTGCTGAAGAAGGTGGTGGTGTTTTCTTTATCGCTGATCACTATAATGCTGATCGTAACTTAAATAGATGGGATTCAAATGAAATTATGAATGGGTGGCGTCGAGGTGCTTACGATGACCCAACAAAAGGGATGTCACCAGGGGAAATCGCCGCCATGGAAGGCGTAGAAAGCTCTCAATGGTTAAGTGATGAGTTTGGTGTCCATATTCGCTACAATGCACTCGATAATACTGTCGCGAACGTTATAGTTCCAGCAGAGGAAACATTTGGCATTACGGAAGGCATTCATGACATTTCGATTCATGCAGGCTCTACATTAGCTATCACGAATCCTGAGATTGCTAAAGGGATCGCTTATTTACCTGATGGTCTTACAGAAGGTGAAAATAAATGGCGTAATGCCGTAGATGAAGGGGTTTATTTTGGCGGTGGCATTGAAGAAGGACCATTTGTCGCAATAGGAAAGAAAAATCAAGGTAAATCTGCTTTTATCGGGGACTCCTCTCCTGTTGAAGATAGCACACCAAAATATCGAAATGAAGAACACGGCGGCGTAAAAAGAACATATGATGGGTTTACCGACTTAGATAACGGTGAACTTCTCATTAATCTCGTTGACTGGCTATCAGAAAAAGAGGATTACACAACTTTCTCTGAAAAGGGCCTCATTTTAGATGAACCTTCTCCGATGCTCCTTATGGAAACACCAGAGTTTTCCACAGAACCTCAAACCGAACCATGGCGATTACCAAACGCTGGCTATCTATGGTATGATCAATCCACCTTTGCAGATGGCTCATTCGGCTCTGATGTCGCTCCTCCTGTCGATATTCAATATAACATCGAGACTCCAGACGTTTTACCAACAGATGGCTCTCCTTTTGACGTAACCGTAAAAGTAACCAATATGACACCTAGTACTTCTATTGATAACGGGCAAATACAAGTCTATCTAGACGGTGGGAGAGCCATATCGCAAATTAGACAACCGGATGGATCTTGGCCAAGTAACTATGGTTATCACGCTATCGGTATTATAGAAGCAGACGAAAACGGTGTAGCAGAACTTACTATAACTATGCGCTTAGCAACCACCAGTGAAGCAGAAAGAGCCAACATTCGCTTACGGTTAGGAGCAGGGAACAACGTCTTTACGAAGACGGTTAGGTTAGGGCTTCCCGCATTAACTAGCGGTGTTTCCACAACTAATCCTAATTTTTCTGCAGACCTAGTGGATTTTTCCGCAACTGCCGCTGGATTTTAAGTAACAGATCACCATATTTCAGCCTCACATCCCACCATTTGAGCATGACCCTCAATTCCCATCAATTTTCCGAACGTCAAAGAGAGGGGGCTACCGCCCCCTCTCTTACCCCTTTTTATTTGGCCAATGTCGTGTTTATCGCCCCTACCATATTCGTCATTTCTAGACGTAAGTCATTGTAGAGGGCTGTGTAAGCTTCTTTATTTTCTTCTGGTTGTTCAAATCGGCCTAGTTCTCCCCAGAGAACGTGAATTTTGAGCATATCTTCAAATAGTGTCATATCGGCCGCCGTTTGTCCGGTAGGTAAAATCATGTTTGGTGACCCAATGTTAGTGAAGGTGTTATTGATCTGCTCGAAGTCGTCTCCTGCATAGACATCTTGTGCAAGTAATTCCCCTAACTCATTAACATTTGGGGCGGTGAGGTAGATCATTTGAATGATACCTCTCTCTAAATTCGATGCTTCCCCCCACGTTCGATGATCTTCATCACTAGAATGACTAATAAAAAAGTGGTAGGCTTCCTCTATCATATCGTCATCTAAGAGATACGCTTCTGCATCAAGCAAATGAATAAAGCTGTCATGATAATTTGCTAGATAAGTGGTTGTGCCATCAACACTGGTAATGTTTCTGAATGGGTGTTCCTTTAGCGAGAAATAGATCCTGCCGTTATCATCCATAAATTCTTTGGCAATTTCACGTTCGGAATGATTGTAATCGTTGGCTTCATCTTCTGGGAATGGCTCATCAATGGCCACTGTGGAAAGGTGGTAATTTTCTAAAGGGGATAGAGTAATCTCTGCCAGTACATCTCTAGAAGAGTCACTTTGGAATAAACCACTATAGTCAGCCATCTCTTCGGCTGATGGCTTATTCTCTTCTATAGCTGCGTTGTGTTCGTTCCCCTCTCCACTTCCTATGTCATCATTCACTCCGCATCCCACAAGCAAAGCCCCAATAGTCAGTGGCATCATTAGTTTTTTCACGTTACTCCCCCATCCTTTAATCTCTAAGCATTTAAACAGCCTCTTTCGCTTCACGATCATTTAGCTTTTACGATTACCCATTCTAGCATAGGCTCCTTTAAACCAACATCTGTAAAACGAAACATCTCACCGGAGAAAAAACGACTTAATTCGACAAAATATTTATTTTTTCGACATCGTTGGAAGGAGGATGGACTTAGTGATTTTTACCATTAGAACAAAAATAAATAACTAATTAAGAATGATAACACTTGACTATTTTCACAATAAAAACGAAATATTTCCCAAAGGGCTGTACTACATATTATTTGGTGCTTTAATACCTAATAGACGCAATCCTTCATGTAAGACCACTTTAACCGATGATACAAGAGCAAGTCGGCTCTCCTTCTCCTCATTGTCTGCCAGTATTTTAGCAGTTCCATAATAATGATTAAAAGCCTGTGCCAAGTCGATAATAAACTTAGCAACCTGTGATGGGTCGTGTTGATTAAAAGCTCGCTCTATCACCTCAGGAAAAGTCATTAAGTACTTAATGACTGGCCAAGAAGACTCATCTGTTATTTTTACGATCTCCGGCTTCCCCTTATATTCGCCTTTTTCAAGTAATGAAGCCGCTCTTGCGTGTGTGTATTGGATGTAAGGGCCAGTTTCCCCTTCAAATTTCAACATCTCTGATAATGAGAAGGTGATATCATGTCGGCGATCATGCTTTAAGTCATGAAAGACTATGGCTCCAATGCCTACTTGCTTTGCTACCTCCTCTTTATTAGCCAGTGTTGGGTTTTTCTCTTCAATATTTACCAAAGCGAGAGCCACTGCCTCATTCATGACCTCTTCTAATAAGACCACTTGCCCTTTTCGAGTAGACATTTTCTTCCCATCGTTTAACATCATGCCAAACGAAATATGACTCATCGTGTCAGGCCATGTAAATCCCATTTTCTTTAACACATTGAATAGCTGCTGAAAATGTAAGCTTTGCTCGTTACCAACCACATATAGAGACTTCTTAAACCCGTATGTGTCGTAACGATAAATGGCAGCAGCTAAATCTCTCGTGGCATAGAGCGTCGTTCCATCCCGCTTCTTGATCAAACAAGGTGGCAATCCTTCTAATGGAACCACTTCCGCCCCATCCGACTCAACTAATAAGCCCTTATCTCTCAGGAGTTTCACGACATCATCCATTTTATCGTTATAAAAGGCTTCTCCATCATAGGAGTCAAAGGTAATGCCAAGCGCTTCATAAATTGTAGAGAAAGCTTGTAGTGATTCTTCGCGAAACCACGTCCATAATGACTCGGCTTCCCGGTCACCTTCTTCAAGCTTTTTGAACCAATGCCTTCCGTCATCATTTATCTCTGGTGACTGTTCGGCCTCCTCATGGAAACGAACATACAGTGCTAACAGTTCATGAATAGGGTTCGTCCTCACTTGGGCTTCATCTCCCCATCTTAAATAAGCCGCCATAAGCTTGCCGAATTGTGTTCCCCAATCACCAACATGGTTAATTTTAACTGTTTTATACCCACATTTCTCTGCAAGCTGGGCCAATGAGTTTCCAATAACCGTGGACCGCAAATGCCCCATGGAAAAGGGTTTAGCAATATTTGGTGAAGAATAGTCAATCGTCATAACATGACCTTTCCCCATACGTGAAGAACCATATGCTTTTGAAAGAGCATTTACCTCGTTAATCAAATGGGCTGTGACATACGAACGTTTTAGGAAAATATTCAGGTAGCCACCAGCCGTCTCAACGTGTTCTATCCAAGGAGATGTCAAATGTACCGCTAAGTTCGTCGCCAGCTCATTAGGTGGCATTCGAAAAACGCTGGCTAATTGAAAGCAAGGGAACGCCAGATCTCCTAAATGAGCATGTTTCGGTGTTTCAATTAATTGGTAGACACGCTCCGTTTCAACCTTTCTTTCCAATGCATGATAAATAACGTTAGCCATGTCGTGTTTTAAATTCATTCAGATTCCTCCTTTAACCATAATAAAAGCTCCCGCCTCTTTAAAAAAAGAGACGAGAGCTTGAAAACTCGCGCGGTACCACTCACATTGCTTCTAGCATTAAATATAGAAGCCACTTATCGCGTTAACGGGCTAACCCGGCTTTTCCTACTGTGTCTAATGACGTTCAGAAAAGCATCTCAAAAGTGCGTTTCATGCGATAGCCGGTATCAGGCTCTCACCGCCCCTGATTCGCTAATCCCTTCTATAGCACTACTTTCTTTATCATCGATTGACTATCTTTTTCCTAGAAAAATATTACTATACATACTATCAATCCGAGGAAAGAAAAACAAGTACTTACCGTAATTTTCTCATGACAACTTTTTCAATCCAGCTCTGCGGCACATATTTTTTTATATGAAACAGCTGTTTAACTCCTTTACCAACAGGATAACGGAACTTCGGCTTTTTGACACATGCAATCGAAGCCGTTAAGCGTGCTACTTCGCCAGGATCGGCTGCTGTTGATGCGGACCTCTCTACTTCCTTTAAAACGGTTCGTTTAAAAGGCGTATCATTCATCTTACCTGCCTCTATATGAGCTAAACTTTTCTTCCAAATACGTGTCTTATAAGAACCTGGTTCAACTAAGGACACATAGATTTTGTCAGGAAGTAATTCCAACCGTAGGCTTTCACTTAGTCCTTCAAGGGCAAATTTAGAACTGCAATAGGGCGACAATCCTGGGAAACCGAACAACCCACTGACACTGCTTATATTAATAATACGTGCTGAGGTGGATGCTTTTAGTAACGGAAGAAAGTCTTGAGTCACACGAAACACCCCATCTACATTGACGTCAAATTGTGCTCGCCATTCAGTCAATGACACATCCTCCAAGAAACCTCCTTGGCAATAACCTGCATTATTGACTAACACGTCCACGTGCCCGTATGTCTTCTCCACCTCTTGCTTAACTGAGCTAATGTGGTGGGGATTCGTTACATCCATTGTTTTCACATCTAAATATGCCTGTAATTCCAGTGCTTCCGCCCGCTGTAAAAGCTCCCCACTATTTTCGATCGTCCTCATAGTGGCTACAACATGAAAATCTGCCTTTAAAAGCTCTAGACAAATAAGGAGCCCGAATCCGCTATTTGTTCCAGTTACTAACGCCACCTTCATGATTTCTCCCCCTATTTTATACCGCTTCCTCTGAATTAAGTAGGCATCAGTTAACAGTTAACTCACACTACTAACGCGTCCAGTAATTCAAGTCTTTTACTAACTTCCTTTTCACCTCTGTGCTAAAGTCTTTTAGTGAATAAAATATTTAATTGAGCTTTATAACTTGAGTCGATTTGATAATGATGTTTAACACGAACCACTAGTATTGCAGAAATAATGGCATCATTTTCAGTTTAATAATTCGAGTTGTTTGTGGTCAAAAAAGGGAATGCACGGTTAATAGTGGATTTAGACGGATTACCACCTCATTAAAAGTTTTTTTATGCATAACATAACTTTGAACATTAAAACTAGCTAACATTAGTGAAAAAAATTAAAATCCTAATAGGCAGGCTTATTATTAATAAAAAACTCGGTTTAAATGTCTTCACCTGTAGATAAGATCTTGTCAATAATCGAGTCATTAGAGAGAGTAAAATAACGGAGATTTTTCGGTTAGATGCAGAGGAGGGCTCAACCGATAAGAACGAATCTGGACATTATTAGATTTAGCTCTGTCCTGTATCTTGAGGCTGGAGTTTTACGAACAGTTATTATGTAATCAATTTTTACTGCGCCACCTTTTTGCGATCATGGCATTACTTAGCACATAAATCAACAGGCTCATAGGAACTAAAAGGGCAAAAAACAGCTCCGTTCCGTTACGCCACAAGTTGTTTTGTGTATAGAAAAATAATGCAACAACGAGATACAGACACGTGATATACATTGCTTTCTTCCCTGATTGACTCTCCTTCTCACTCGTCGTCTCGTCTCTAAAAAAGAGCCTAACTAACCTTCTCATATTACGTCACCTGCCATATCTATCACTATCTAGCTTATAAGAACCTCCTTCACAGTGCAACCTCTTTAATAATTCCAGCGTACCGAAAGTTTTTTGAAAGGAGATTACTGAAGAGATGTATATGTGTTTTCGATTCCCATATGCTGATGGGTGACGCGGGAGGCGTCTGATCAGTAATATAATATTTAAAGGCGTCTCCCTATTCTATACGCAAAAAAACTTATACCGACGCATTTGACTTGATAAATGGTAATCGTTATCTTTTACCTCATTAGTCTAATTGAATTTGTGAAATAATGGTAACGTTTCACTTCTATATATATCTTATTAAAAGGAGATGAGATTACTTGATAGATTCCCACGTTCTAGAGTGATACTATGAAGTCAGGTAAAATTTCCTGTTGATTCAAACAAGAGATAGAAGAATATCATTCTGTCATACTATAGCGTCGGAACACGCTTAATAAAAGAGGTGACATTATATTATGACGTTTTTTTTTCAACCAAATGATTTAACTGTTACACACGGCAATGACACGATCTCCTTTTTACGAAAAGAATATGCGTTACTTCATTATTTATATATACATGACGGCAAGTCGTTTAGTCGCGATGCACTGCTTGACGCAGTCTGGCCGTTAGAATCCCCCAGTGACCGCACTGTCGATGACCATATTTATCGCCTTAGGAAAAAATTAAAGCCTTGGGAGCAATATGTCAGCATTGTGACAATTAAAGGCCACGGCTATCAACTCGTCCTTCATGAACATGAAGAGCATTCACCTTTAGCCCACGATGACGAATTTAAGCAGATTACCTCACAGCTTTATTCAAAATATCATTTATATGGGCAGGGGGAAGCCTTAGAAGCATTAGTTTTAAACAAGGCTTTTGGAATATCGTTAGATGAATGGCGGGGGTTTCATACAGCCTTTATAAAAGGTGATTTTCAAGCTATTCTCTATGATCAAGAGCTCCCTTTCTCTGAAAAAGCTTTATATGTGTTTCATGTAGCATTTATTTTTTGTGATGACGTGCAGTGTCAAAGGTTGTTTCGTGCATTTGAACAGTCCTTACAAAATCAGCTGTTTTCCACTCGTTCCATTGACGAAGCACAAATGTTAGCCGCACCGCATTTCGCCATATGGGTAGGCGACCTTGCTAAGGCCGAACACTATTTAAAAGAGGCTGATAATACCATCTCTTCTGTCAGTCACGGCTTTTACCCTTACTTACAGCTCATACATATGTTCCTGAGCATAGCTCAAGATCAGCCAACCAAATTTGAAAACCTTATGAAAAAAATGGCAGTATTCTTTGCAGAAAGGCCGTATCAACGAGAACTTGGATTGTACTATGTCATTCAAGGACTGTTTTTCATTAAGCAAGGGCAGTCTGTGACAGGAAGAGCGGCTATTCATAAAGGTCTTCAAATCACGAAAAAAACACGCTTTACTTCTCACCTTTTTTTAGCTTTAAGGACGGCTTTATTCTTTTTAGGGCATCATGTAGAAGATAGACCAACAGAACGGGAGCTAACACGATTATGGAATGAGCTCACAGACGATATGAACGTCCATCTCATCGCCACACATAGTGAACAGGTTATTTTAGAACATATAAACACTTAACGATTACCAAAAAAGGCGTACAGCACACGGAGAGCCATACGCCCTTACCACACGTCACGTGAACCTAGAAGGGCGCCTCATGACCATACATGACGTGATACTGATTGTTCAGCTTATATTATAAGAACAGCACACCTAACACGCCAAAAATAAACGTTGACACGATGGCAAGCACAAGGCCGATCACAACCTCATACGGCAATAGCTTAAAACGCTCTTTCATACTCATGTGCACGCTTGAACGGGTAATATGAAAATACGTTCCGTGCGGCATATGATCGAGCACGGTAGCACCTGCATTGACCATGGCTGCTCCCGCTAAACCATGCAGCCCCAATTCCATCATTGTTGGTGCAAACACACTACCAGCAACAGCGGTTCCAGCCGCTGTTGAACCTGTAGCACCTGACATAATAATACCTGATAAAGGCGCTAGAACGTAGGCTGGAATATGGAAAGCATCGACCCCATTTAAAATGTGCCCGATGATAGCTGAGTTCGAAATCACCCCAGCCAACGTTCCTGTTCCTAACAATAGAATCGCCACTCCAGCCATTTTACCTAACCCTGATTGAATATACTGATTTAAATAGCTTCCTTTCCCCATGACAAGAGCACCCACAACGCCACCAGCAGGAAGAGCAAACAACGGATCAATGACAATACCAACAGTCGGTTGCAATAATAATAGAAATATTGCCGCCGCTGGGGCTGATAAAGCCTTCACTAATGACATCCCATCATTGTCTTCCTCAGTCGTCATATCTTTGCTTTCTACTGCTTCACCCACGTGACGCAGCTTTCGTGCCATAACATACGCTGCACATACACCTACAACTGCCGGAACCACCCCTGCAAACATGACGGTCGTCAGTGGTACATCAAACGCATCAGACACTGCTATAGAGTTAGGATTTGGCGAGATAATATTCCCTGCTTTCCCCCCGCCAGAAATGGCTAAAAGTACCGCCAGCTTTGACATATTAGTTCGTTTCCCTATAGCTAAAGCCACTGGCGCAATCGTTAAAATTGCTACTGCCACATACACACCGACGCCTGTTAAAATCATGGTCGCTCCGGCCACTGCAAGTAAAGCCTTCGTTTCGCCTAAACCGTTCAAGATCGATTCTGCAATTTTCTTTGCTGCCCCTGATTCAATAAGGACTCCTGCCAGTACGCCTGCTGCAAGGACACGCAAAACGACACCGACCATCCCTTCAGCACCGCCCAACATAATATGCAACGTGCCATTCAAGGTAGCGCCGCCGCATATCCCACCTACAAATGCACCAGCCATCATGGCATATGCTGGTGCTAATTGTCTTAAAATAAGTCCAATCGTGACGACTAACGCCAGCAACGTCCCAAACGTGGTGACTTCCATTGTCATACTAACACCCTGCCAATCCTGTTAAATTTATTAAGTGTTTAAAAACTGTCACTCTTTAGTGTGCGGCGTCACCCCACTGGTCTGCACACATTGGCCATTCCCAGCCTTTTTTCTGCAAGATGCTTTCTTGTTCTCTGTCATCTATTCCTTACTTAAAAAGCTTTTACGGAAGTACTATTTCAACACTTTTTATAATAAAAACTTGTAAAAGTCTATCACGATGTAAAGAAAGTTTTCAAGAATTTCAGCAAATTTTCTTCTTATTTCCCCTCTGATACTCCTCTGACATTAAACCATTACACTTATCACATCATGATAAGAAATGAGTGATAGACGATGTCAGACACTTCTTTATGGAAAAATAACGCCTTTATATGCTTATTCGCTTCTTACGCCACATCTATGATGGGACGTTGGTTCGATATGGTAGCTATCCTCATGCTATTTGGCTACATTTGGGACGTGTCACCACTCATCATGGCTTTCATTCCGATCGCTTATGCCCTTCCAAATGCCCTTCTAAGCCAGTTTGCTGGCATAATCGCTGACCGCTTTAATAAGGTTCATTTAATGATCTATGCTGATATAGGAACGGCATTGCTTACAATAGCGCTAGCCTTCACACCTTTTCCATGGCTGGCACTTCTCATCTTATTATTGCGTGCCACACTTACAGTCATTCACTTTCCAGCGCAACAAGCTTTAATTAAACATATCGTGCCAGAAAAGCTTCTCGTTAAAGCCATCACGATGACTGGAACAGCCAATGAACTCACAAAAATTATCGGCCCCTTAGCTGGAGGTGCCCTTGGCGCTGTTTTTTCACCACGACTTTGTATCCTTATAAACGCACTTGCTTATCTCATATCAGCTATCATATTAATTAGGATGGATAAAAAGTCCTTTCCTCGTGACAATATAGAAGCAAAATCCGTTAAACAGTCAGAAACTTTTTGGGCATCATGGCGTGACGGTTGGCAAACGGTTCTCACTAATCGTCGGCTGACCGTCAGCTTTCTCTTTGCCTTGTTAGCTATGACAGCAATCCAACTCGTTGACGTACAACTCCCTGTTTTGTTACGGGAATTTGCCCCTGATCAGCCTGAGTTAACTGGATGGATTATGGCTGCAGCTGGTGCTGGGGCGGCCGTGATGATGATCATCCTGTCACAAAGACAGAGAACACTTCATTATGGGATCAACCTAGGCGGCAGTCTCGTACTAATAGGATGTGGGTTCGGTGGGATGAGCCTTATCTATGAAGGCATGCCGAGCTACCTCCCTCTCTCTTTCGGCTTTCTTGCCGGACTAGGTGTCGGCCTTTTTACCGTTAGCACCAGCTATATTTTACAAAAAGAATCCACTGAAAAAACGATTAGCCGTATCTCTGGTATTTACAGTTCATTAAGCGGATTTGTTGTCTTGTTAGCACCACTTATCGGCGGCTTGCTCGTTCACCTGTGGGGAGCTTCTCCTGTCTATCAAGGGGTGGCTGTGGCCTTAATGTTAATAGGAAGTACTGGTTTTCTATGTCACAAGCTATTATGGGGGAACACACAAGCCCAGGACGACTCACACCCCCATTCTCAAACACACGAAATCAGTTAGGTTCTCCATCCTTACAGCTAAATAAAAGTTAATATTAAAGTATAATAATAATTTTTTATAGATAATTTGAAAAATTTTGTTTTTTTGAAGGGATAGAGACAGCTTGTAACGAATACCATTAAACCAACATCTCTGTCATAACTTTCTTTTTTCAAAAAAACAAGGGAGGGAAAAACTATGCCACATCTGCCTAAAGAGGAGATTGAGAAAGTCAGGCAAGTGAAAAGTAAGGGAAATGAAGCTGCATTTTTACGCAAAAAACATGTTGTCGGCGTCGGAATTGGTGTGAAGATCAAGGATGGAAAGCCTACTGGAAAACCAGCTTTAATCACTTATGTCACGAGCAAAAAACCACTTAGCTCGTTAGACGCAGATGATGTCATTCCCGAGACGGTAGATGGTGTAGAAACAGACGTAATTGAAATTGGTATGCCAACTATTCAACCGGTACTAAAAGAGAAGGAATTTCTCCGTACCCTCCCCTCCAACGAGCTTACGTCAAGAATGAGGCCAGTGAAAGGCGGTTGGAGTGTAGGACATTATGATATTACAGCAGGTACTATAGGTGCGGTCGTCTTTAATAAAGATGAGCACATCCCTACAACGTATTATGTTCTCTCCAACAATCACGTCCTAGCTAATAGCAACGCCGCAAGCATAGGAGACCCAATCTTACAGCCCGGCCCAGTCGACGGTGGCGAGGCTCCCGATGACCAAATTGCGAAGCTCAGCCGCTTCGTGCCGATCGACTTTACTCCGGATAAGCCTTTAGAGGAGCATAACAACTTAGTGGATGCTGCTATCGCTGAAGGCTCCCTTCAAGAACTAGACAGAGAAGTTTACTGGAACGGTTATGTGAAAGGATGGAAACGAAAGGACGACTTAGAAGTGGGCACTATCGTCAAAAAAACTGGCCGCACTACAGGCTACACCACAGCCGAAGTTACCTCAGTCGATGCGACCATAGATGTAAACTTTGGTGGAAACCGCGTAGCACGATTCCACGATCAAATTTTGACAACACACTTTTCAGAGGGTGGTGATAGCGGTTCTCTCGTCACGAATGCAGACAATGAAGCTATCGGTCTCCTGTTCGCTGGAAGTCCAGAAATCACAATCCTTAACCATATTGAAAATGTCCGCGATTTACTTCGTATAGACTTCGTATAAAACGAACCTTCAATCAGTAGGCATTTTCGTTCTTCTCCCACTGATTGATAGTTGAGTGAACCAAGACGTTAGCTCCCTCTCCTCTCTATTTTGAGGCGGGAGGTTTATTGACCTTATCTGTGATAAATTATTGGCTACCACCCCGTCTTTAGAGATGGGGTGGTATTTGCTCACTAAAATTTGGTTTACCCCTAGACTCCCTGCCTATGAAAAAATATGTTAATTGTATTCTTTATCTCCTCAATGTTTTATGTAAGCCTCTTTCGGCTATTAGGCCTAAAACAGCTAATTAAATCAAAGCAATGACATAAACCTTTTCTATAGTAGTTCAATTCAACCAAACATCATCAAACACCCTATTATGAAGGTTTTTCAATCTACAAAGAAAGGTGTGTGAAACGTGTGCAAGCAGTAACATTTCAAGAAAAGGATACAGTGGCAGTACAGCAGGTGGAAACCCCAAAAATACAGACTGGCGATGACATGGTCATTAAAATTACGGCATCCGGTATTTGCGGATCAGACTTACACTTATTAAAAACTGGTATTCCTTTAGAAGAGAATTACATTATAGGCCATGAACCGATGGGGATAGTTGAAGAAACCGGACCTAATGTTAAAAGTTTAAAGAAAGGTGACCGTGTTGTGATCCCTTTTAACGTGAGCTGTGGGGCCTGTTACTATTGTCAAAACCAAATGGAAAGCCAATGTGATGAGTCAAACCCACATAGTGACAATGGAGGACTTTTCGGATATTCGAAGCAATTTGGTAACTATCCAGGAGGTCAAGCAGAATATTTGAGAGTGCCTTTTGCCGACCAAACATCCTTTAAAGTTCCTACATCAAGTGAGTTAGATGACGAAAGTCTCGTGATGCTTTCCGATGTGATCCCAACGTCTTGGTGGAGTGTTGAACATGTAAAAGAAGGTGACACCGTAATTGTCTTAGGCAGTGGGCCAATTGGGCTGATGACACAAAAACTTGCTTGGCTAAAAGGAGCAGATCGTGTCATTGCTGTCGACCAAGTCTCTCACCGGTTGGACCATGCTAAACAAACGAATAACGTGGAAACCTTTGACTTTAGTCAATCACCTGAAATCGGTGATATATTAAATGAAACGACCCAAGGTGGGGCAGATGTGGTGATTGATTGTGTAGGTATGGATGGCACCGTTCCTCCAGGAGAAACATTTGGATCTCAAGGAGACAACCAATTCGGCACGATCAGTCCCATTGTCACAGCTTCTAATGCAGTACGGAAATTTGGGCTCGTTCAATTAACAGGGGTTTATGGAACAGAAGCTAATAACTTCCCACTTGGCCACTTCTTCTCTCGTAACATTTCATTAAAGATGGGTCAAGCTCCTGTCGTTCATATGATGCCAAAGTTGTATCAGATGATCGAAAATAATGAATTTGATCCAACGGATATCATTACACACCGTATGCCCCTAGAAAAAGCACAGACAGCGTACGATATTTTTGACCAAAAAGCGGATGACAATATTAAAGTTATTTTTAAACCTTAACCGCTACTCATCAAGATACCACTTCCTTTCTGACAGCCAGCTTGTCTCGGTATATGTTCGGTGACTCACCGAACGTATACCTTTACCTTAAATTGATGGGAGTGTTCAAGATACTCAATAGTTATTAGTAAGTCGTTCTTTTTCTGATTATTTTTGTATGTACAAACTCCCCCTTATCACCTCTAGTGCTCTCATCATAATCGTAACCCTTTCCTACTTTGAAAATTATTCAGCTCAGTTTTATCATGCCAATAACCACTACCCTTGCTCAAAACATAACCTACTCTCCTTGCATATTCTTACTGGTATTACATACACCAATTTCTTATCACGCTCATTGCCTTCTCAACTATTCAGAGATAATATGACAAGCTTTTTCGTCTAAAACATCTATTTTTAGAAAAGACAGCACACCACAAGCTGTCTCATGATATGATATAAGGACAATTGTGTGAATTTTACAAGTCTTCAAAACGTACTTGTGATAATGCGACTGAAACGAAAGGAGTTGTCTTTGTGAGTCAGCGATTATGGTCCACACCAAACAGCTTAAAACATCTTTTATGCGAGCTCGTTAGCTGGGAGAGTCGAACATTTACCGAAGGGGAGAAAGAATTTCCTATCAAACTAACAGAAAAATTAAAAAAAATCCCTTACTTCAAGGCGCACCCTGATCACATCGCCTTACAAGACGTGGATGCAGGTCGAAAACTGCTCACAGCCTTATACAAGCATCCCCGTGCTACACAAACCGTTGTGTTATTAAGCCACTTCGACACGGTTCAAACAGAAGAATACGGCGAACTAGAACCGCTCGCTTTTCACCCAGAAGAACTCACCTCGAAGCTGCATGAGCGTAAAGATACCCTTCCTACCGCCGCAAGAGTAGACCTTGAATCAGGCAACTATCTATTTGGAAGAGGCACTATGGATATGAAAATGGGCCTCGCCCTCCACATAGCCTTACTCGACCAAGCAAGTGCGGAAAACTGGCCGATCAACCTACTGCTTCTAACTGTACCTGACGAAGAGGTGAACTCCGCTGGTATGCGCATCGCCGTCCCTGAACTTTTACACTTAGCTGACACCTATCAACTAGACTACACCTTATTTTTAAACAGCGAACCATCATTTGCTTTACATCCAGGAGATAAAACCCATTACATCTACACAGGCACGATGGGAAAAATCATGCCCGCAGCACTCTTTTTCGGGAAAGAAACGCACGTTGGGGAGCCATTAAGTGGCATCACCGCCAACTACATTGCGTCATTCATGACGCAAGAAATCGAATGGAACAGTCAGTTTCAGGAGCACGATCTTGGGGAAGCTACACCGCTCCCTGTCTCCTTGCACCAAAAAGATCTAAAACTTGAATATTCTACCCAAACACCTTATCGGGCTTCCGCCCTCTATAATGTCTTTCTTATGCACCGCCACGCTGGAGATGTCTTAGACTTATTCGAGGACGTTGCTAACGAAGCAGCCAACAAATGCACGGCCGCCTATCGCCAACTTTGCAAGAGAGAACAGATCGATGGTGTCAGAGATGTGCAAGTCTTGCGCTATGAAGATGTGTTAGCTCATGCAGAGAAGAAATTCAGCTCCGCCTTTATCAACGACTTAATGAGTGCTGTAGAACAGCACTCTGAGTGGGATGATCGGGAAAAATCTTTAGGCATGGCAGACGCACTAATGCTTCAGTGCCCTGAGCTGGCACCGGCGATCGTCATCTTATTTGCTCCGCCTTATTATCCAGCGGTCAATTCATCTCACGATAGCACGATCCAAGCGGCCATCAACGTTATTGCCCAAGCTGCCGCTGATTATGAAACAGAGTTAAAACATATTCATTACTTTAACGGTATTTGTGATTTGAGCTACGTGAACTATACCGGCCACGATGATGAGATGACCGTCTACAAAAAAAATACCCCTGTGTGGGGCAAAACATATGATATTCCCTTCAACGACATGGCAAAATTAAAAGCGCCTGTGTTAAACGTAGGGCCATTCGGCAAAGATCCACACCAACGCACCGAGCGGCTTCATTGTGACAGTGCGTTCGTCCATACACCGCACATGCTAGAGCAACTTATCAAACACATACTCGCACAAACGACCGTACCGCAGTAGACTACGATTGTATAACCTCATCCATGCGGGCCAGTAATTCGCCCGCTTTCCCTTCAATGGTTAAATCAAAGGTGTATCCAGCATGCACTTCCTTATTGATGGCTACAACCCGACCATCCGTCATCATCGGCAATTGGTTTGCCGGGTACACATCGAGGCTCGTCCCAATGACGAGGACTAACTCCGCTTTTTCAATCACACTCAGTGTTCGCTGCCATGCCCTTTGTGGCAGCATTTCACCAAACAACACCAGATTGGGCCGCAGTTTGCCGCCGCATGCTTCACACACATGTCCGTCCATAAAACGTGCCGTAGATGCTTTGTTTCCACAACTGTGGCACTTTATCCTATGAATAGACCCATGCAGCTCCTCTACCGTGTCACTTCCTGCTTTCCGGTGCAGACCATCTACATTTTGCGTGCCTATAAGATCAATCAACCCACGCTTTTCCCACCGCGCTAATACATAATAGCCTTCATGCGGCAACACATCTTTCAATGCATGTATTCGCGCTGTATAAAAAGCGTGAAACAACTGATAATTTTCAGTCAAAGCTTCTGTCGTTGCCACCGTCCGTGGATCAATCTGCTTCCACCAGCCCGACTTAGAACGGAAATCAGGAATGTTCGACTCCGTTGACATTCCCGCACCTGTGAACACAACTGTCTTTTGTGATTGTAACAACCAATCAACTGCCGTCTGAATGTCTTTCACCTGCTTTGGCATGATGATCCTCCTTGCGTGATTTTATCCACACTTATAGCAAGGCGAAACCACTTAAATAATGTGGATTTAATCACCCCCAACTGCCACTTCTTCTAAAACATTTCCCTTTTTATCAACATATTTAACAGTCGCTTCGTTATAGTTCTCAGCGTTATCTGTGACAATATACCACACTTTGTTATCAAATTTTTTCTCAACTATCTTTGCTTCCTCATTCCCCATGACTGTTTCCACGTGAATACTGTGTATTTCCTCATCCCGTGTATAGCCCGTCACAACGGTTAATTCATCTAATTCAATTACTTCAAACTGAGGCTGCCATCTCGTGTTATAACTATGTATAAAGTTCCATTTGCCTAACCAATTCTTTTTTAGTTCAACAACAGCAAGCTTCATTTCTCGATAATCTCCCCAATGATACAAAGCGATGGCGTGATTATCAATAATTTCAATATGAGGAAACTCATATAAACTTTGATTTAAACTCCAAACTTCCATTTCAATCTCTTGACTATCCTCTAATATCCCCATTGGGGTTGATATATAGCCCCACGTTAATAATACAAATAGTATCAATGCGACGATTAGTTTTTTCTTCGACATCTTCTTAAATCCTCCACGCTCTATATTCTATCAATATCCCAAAAATGTTGTTTCTACTTATGAAACGAACCTTTAATCAGGACATTAGCGGCCGTTAGCTCCCACTTAAATAGATGTCGCTCTCCTCTCTATTTTTGAGCAGGGAATTTTACAGACGGTTATTTGTTATAAAATTTCGGATCTTCAATTCCTAATTCATCCCCTACATGGGTATGTATCCAACCTTCATAGATGTATTCTTCAAGAGAATAAGGCGATACATAATCATCACCATACGACTCCGTATTTGGAAACCTTTCTCTCACGATATCTTCCATTTTTGGTTTGTTTTCATGCATGACGTCCCTCATCATACCCCATTCCTCTTCACTAACTGCACTTTCTGGATAATCTATTTCGGGAAACAGCTCAGCTACTAACTCCCATCTGGCAAGCAACTCTTCCGTTCTCTCTGTAGGATAATAGATAAGCTCATCGGCATCTTTAGATGGGTAACGTATATCAAGGTAAAACTCTGTTCCCAACATACTATTGAGTTCCAACTTTATCTCATTTTTCCCTTCATACACTTTATTTTGATATTCATATATATTCACTAGCATGCAAAGAATGAGAGCGATGATGAGTAGCCATATTTTATGTTTTTTCTTATAAACCACGTTGTATCAGTCCTTTCATCTAAAATATCCCCTAAGCCTCTTGACTGCCAAAAAAGAAAACGTGATGCAGTGTGCTGCAGCACGTCGGAAAAAAATGGACCTTGGGAGTTCAGAGGTCCACCTTTACTGATTAGTTCCATTTAACACATGTTACATGGAGGCATTTAATCTATTTCATACCGTCAATCAGATTGACCTAACTGCATCTCTTTTAAAGTCTTCCCGTCTCCATCAAGCCACTTTACTTTGGCTTCAAAGTAGTCGTGTTCTTCGGAGATGAGGTACCATAGTCCAATTGGCCCCTCTGGTGTTTCTGTTTCCCCTTCATTCTCTACAACAACCTCAACCGCGTCTTGATCGCCCCTGTTACCAATAATAAGATGATAGTTTGCCAACTCAACACTCTGTGTAGTAGGGTATTCCCCCGTGCTGAAGCCACTTACAAATGACCAGCCATTATTCTCTTTTTTAAACTCTGCCACTCCAAATTTCTCAGAGTTACTGAGTCCCCAACGATAAAAAACAATAGCATGATCATCCATCATCTCGAGCTCTAGAATTCGAGGAATACTATGATTTAACGCATCTAGTTGTACGAGAATCGCTTCTTCCTCCTGCCGTCTACTCATCTCTTCTTCTTTCATACTTAGTAAGTTGCCTCCAGCCAATAGCACAAAAATAATGCTCGAGACTATTAACTTATATTTTAATTGCATACTAGTCAGTTCCTCTCTAGATTTTTCCTCATCCATCTATATAGTCAACTTCATCTAATATATTTCAAAACGTCTTCATCTAAAATACCAATTTCTTCTCTATATTCTTCATTTAACCAGCCCGCTGTCAAATACGTGTAAAGTGGTGAACTCATATAATCAGCTTCTATCGGGGAGAAATCCTCTTCAAGTTGTTTATCGATAGATCGGATCATACGATACGTTCTCGTATAAAAAGAGTCCACAACCTCCCAGTTTTCTTGTTCAATTGCTTCCCTAGGATAAGGTATCTCAGGATAAACTTCAGTTATTAATTCCCATCTTTCAAAAAAATCCCGTCCGGAGTCACCCACAATATATTCGATATTACTGGCATCATTATCTGGATATTTGATATCCAAGTATAGTCGCTCCGCTGTATAGGCAGCCAATTTTAATTCTAGCTCATTTTTTCCATCGTACCATTTATTGGAATACTCATAAATGTTCACAGTTAAGGCAAGAACGATGGCGATGATAAGCAGCCAAATTTTATGTTTTTCCTTATAAATCACGTCGTATCAGTCCTTTAATCATATGTATAGTGCCTTGATCGAAAAGTTATTTTGTTTTCTCCCTCATCGACAATAGTCACAGCTAAAGAGCACCTATAGCTGTTATTATAAGACAATGACTTCTATTATAAGGGAATATAAACAATGTAAGGAACCGAGCGAAAGTCATGTTTTGTATAGATCAATTGCGTTTACAGCTTCAAGTTCTAGGTCTTTATTCCTTCTTTACTTTCCCGTGATACCACATGAGGCAATTGTAGTTGTGCCATTACACAAGAGGCACGCCCTTTCTATGTGACCATTTTCTTCTTTGTCATAAGCAAACTCATCCACCACAAAATCAGAAACATCATCTGTTTTATGACAATCCTGACACTTAACAATCTCTTCACTTTTGCGATACGTGCCTTAATAACATAGAAGCAATAGTTAATTGTAAATAATGCCATTAAAGTTCTATCTGCAAAGTATCTTTTAAAATAATTGAAAACAGTTGTTTAGCGTGAAAATAATGGTACACTTGTCTTAATATTGAAGATCCCCTCTACATGACTTTACCTCAATCTTTTAACCTTCTAAATTACGTTTCAAATCGATTCTCCCTTTTAGTTATATGCCTCATTACGCAAGCTCTCACATTCTTTATTACCTCAAGCTATATATGTTGACTACAATTTCTAATCTCCCTTTTTAAATCAAAAGACACATATAAAAAAGCCTAAAGAACTACTTGATAGATGATACAATGGCAATCGATCGTCCAAAGACCTAGATAAAAATAGACATATAGTTGTTTCAACTTAATCATTAATCATTCAAGTAATGACCTCGTTTAAATACACTGGCTGTGGTTGTTCACTTCTAAACTAAACGATCGTACATTATGTAGAATCAATTTGACTGTTTAAAGGAGAGTGTTATGTGGACGTTTAAACGTAAAAAGAGGCTGCTGGCTGTGTCTCTTATTATTAGTCTTATGTTGTCACCCCTTATTGGAACTGTTTACCCTTCCTTAACGAACGCGGAGGATGAGTCATCCCACGATATTACGCTTGTAGAGTGGGATTTTGACGATGAAACACCTGTCGCTACAGGAGGAATTGAAAGCAATTTAAATCGAGAGATCTCACTTAAAGGGGCAAATTTAGCTGGTTATGTTCTTGGATTCGGGGACAACTCCCGGGCGATTAATTCTAATCGATGGAACACTTTAGAAGACTCGTATTGGTTAATCGACTTTACCACCGTAGGGTTTGAACATTTAACCGTATCCTCAAAGCAATATGGCTCCAATACAGGGCCAAGGGATTTCGAGATTCAATATAGCTTGGATAATCATACTTGGCTACCTCTTCCCCATTCAAACATAACTGTAGAGTATAACTGGTTTAGAGGACAGGTTAATCAATTATCATTACCTGCAGAATTAAACAATCGAGAGACTGTCTTTCTTAGGTGGTTGAAAACATCTGAAGAAGCCGTCGGAAGCGATCATAGTTTGAGCACCACTGGCTCTAATCGCATAGATGATATTATCATCACAGGTCGTCCTATTGATGAGCCTGACAATCGTGATGATGACATTGAGGAGATCCCAGAAGACCATGAAGAAGAGGAAGAGACGATTGAACCTCAACCAGATAATGACAATGAGGAGTACGTTGAGCCTTCACCTGACGAGGAACCCCCTTCTGCTGTTATCACTTCCATTAAAGCCGCCAGAAGCCTGCACGGTCAAGAGGTCACCATTGAAGGCATTGCTAATAGCGATGGTGGTTTTTTCTCTCCAACGGATTTCTCCGTATATATTCAAGATCACGAAGCAGGAATTCATCTTTTTCATGAAAATCCAGCTACACTTCCTACGATAGAGGAAGGGAATCTTATTCGAGCTAGGGGGCTAATTGACGTTTCAATAGAAGGTATTGTTCAACTTGTCGTCTCACAAGTGGACGTCATTGAAGAAAATCAACCGATTAGTGTTAAAACCATTGATCTGTCAAACTACAAAGAACCTGACCTTTGGGATGCCTATGACGGCCAGCTCATCACATTTACAGGTTACTTAGAGCAGGTTGACAATACGTCACAAGCTCATTTTATTAATGAAGAATTAGATGGCATTGATGTTCGAGCTTACGATCATGCACCAATAGATTTATATGAACTAGCCCCTCATCATTGGTATACGGTAACTGCTATTTTTAGTAAAAAAACGGGTAGCTATGAAGCCATTGTGAGGAGGACGTCTGATATTTTGCTTGAGCTTGAGCAGCCCCCTGCCCCTTTTTCTGACAAATCGGCGGTAGACATGGACGCTGAAGTGTTAGAGGTGATCTTTCAAGGAACGGATTCATATGATCAGGTGTTGCAGAATGTGATTCTCGAAACAACAGGTCGTCATGGCTCATCCATTGTATGGTATAGTCCTCGCCCTACCGTTATTTCATCAACTGGGCATGTCACAAATTCAATAAATGGTCAAGTGCCGGTGCCGTTAACAGCTATCATTTCAAAAGGCAACTTTCAGAAAGCCAAATCCTTTCTGCTGATAGTTAAACCTATACACCATGAAGTGGTTCCACCCTTTTCGCCTGTTCCTATACCTGTTTTACCTGAGGACTCTTATGATGATGAAACGTCTTTTGACAACGATCAGCCGAGCATGCCCCCTACTTTGCCTATTTATGAGCATGAACAGGGTGGTTATAAACCTCCTAGTAACACTAAGGAACGAGTGATTCATGTGGATGTGGTATCACCTATCGATTTACCGCTTCTTCCGTACAATCGAGTTGCACCTGAGACAGCAATTAAGTGGAAGCACAGTGCAACACCTTCTATTGAAGAGCCTGAAATCGTCGACGGTCATTTTCAACGCGCGAATAATAGCGATGATCATTGGCCTGAGGCCGTTGATTCTTTAAATAACGATAGATTTTTTGAGAAAGTGGATAAGGCAAGCATTCTAGTACCAGAGACTGTCGCCACAATTGAGGGTGAAAAGTCGGCTTCACAATACAAAGCTGAGCTTTCCGGTCGATCTGACCCTAGTACCACTACTCTGACAAAACAAAAGAGTGACAGTGACTCACCCCCGTCGCTCTATAACCTATTGCTTGCCTTCTTTCTTTCACTAATTATTGCTACAGGAGCCGGGCTTTATGTTAAGAAAAGAGCTTTATAAGTTAATCTTTTTAAAGAGGGCGGGGAGTTCCCCGTCTTTTATTTAAGATTAAACATATAAGTCCCCCAAATAACCCCCGGCCGTAGAAACCGATTACAGAAAGCTTACTTATTTACAGTAGAAGATATGTAAACTATTTCTTTTAGGAAGCCTATCTAGTAAAATCTAGTTAATCTCTTCACTCGTATACACTCTAAAAAAAGAAACGCTTAATCGTCATGTCCTTAAATTAAACGCCTATAACACTATATACATGGTTTAACAACGCCACATTAACTAAATTGGGAGGTCGCGTCATTTACTATGGATAAGATTGTTTATATTTCTGATAATCTTTTTACTGCTGGATTAACAAGTATTGAAAATAGCCATCAAGAAGAAGTGGCCCAGTTAGATTTTAGTAGCGCATTTACTTCAAAAGTAGCCGTCACAACCCGTACTGGGGAGATCTTAGCTAGAGGACAATTCAAATTTTTCTCTATGAAATGGCTCGTTTTCGGACCTACTGATAAGCAACTCGGTATTTTAAAAGGAAATACCTTCTCTTTCAAAATGAAATTCACATATACGACAGAAGGACACACGTACAAGATTTTTTCCCCATCTTTTTCACGAGATTTTACCATTACTGATGAAAAAGAAACGGTTGTTGCAACGTTTAAATTGACTAATCATGTTTTGTCAGTAAAAAATGCTTTTGAGGTTTGTAACGTGACAGAGGAACTGAAAACGGAAGAAATCATTATTATTGTCATGGGGATTAATGCCATATGGAAGCGTCGGACTAAAGGGAGATCTTAAAGGTAACGCAGTTAGTTTGGAGGTGTGTTAAGCTTAACATAAGACTAATAACTTTGAGAATAATGGAGGGGATTCCCATGAGATTAGGTATCATTGGCTTAGGCGACATCGCTCAGAAAGCCTATTTGCCGGTATTGGCAGAGAAGGAAGGGATCGAGGTCGTCCTATGCACCCGAAATCCCGAGACACTTAACGCTTTATCAAAAAAATATCGTTTTGACGAAACCGCTCACACAGTAGACGAACTCATTACCAAAAATATCGATGCAGCGATCGTGAGTACTGCGACGAATGCTCATGTGGAGACAGCGGAAAAACTACTTGCTAATGGCATTCATACATACATTGACAAGCCTATCTCCACCGTTTTATCGGAAACTGAAAAAGTCGCTAAACTGGCAAAGGAATCTGGTGTAATTGCGATGGTCGGGTTTAATCGCAGGTTTATCCCAAAAGTGAAAGAGCTAAAACAGCACGGAAAAGCGAACATGATTATGATTCAAAAAAATCGTTTCTCCTCTCCCGACTTTGTGCGAAGATTTATTTTGGATGATTTTGTTCATGTTGTGGATACACTTCGCTTTCTCATGGATACGGAAGTAAAAGAGGTAAAGGTTGATTTCCAAAAGGATGGGGAGATGCTTAACAATCTTATCATCCAGTTAATCGGGGATAACTGTCATGCCATTGGTATCATGAATAGAAACGGTGCGGTGAATGAAGAAATCATTGAATACACAACCGGCCACCATAAATACGTGGTGAATAGCCTCGTTGAAACAACACACTACCATAATAAAAATATTAATATATCAAAATTTGGTGATTGGGAGCCTACTTTGTATAAACGCGGCTTTTACAACATTGTCGATTACTTTATCGACTGTGTAATCAATAACCGCCAGCCTGACCCATCCATAGAGGATTCCTTGTTCACCCATGAAATTTGCGAAAGTATCGTTAAGGCAATTGATGAATCCTTATAATACGCCCTTAAATCAGTGGGTGTTTTCGTTGTTATCCCACTGGTTGGTCGTTGAGTGAAATCAGGACATTAGCTGGCGTTTGACAGACGGTTATCTATGGTTTGAAGCAATGTAACGTGGAGGTGGCGAAAGGGGAAACTTATACACCTATTTTTCGCTCAGTTTCCCCTATTCGCATCAGAGACACTCAATTACCTTATACGACGCCATTTTCTTCATAAAGTTCCTATCTCTTAAGACTGGAGCGTCATTATTGGTTGATTCGCTTCATCAAGTACTTAATAACATCCTCTTTACCGCCTAGGTCGTCACAATCTAGCTCGTTTCCCTTTACTTGTTCCAAGTAATCCACATCTCGCATTCCGGCGACATAATTAAGGAACGGCAGAGGGTATTCACCGTTTGCGTGACAGTTTTCTGAATGATGAGCCCATGATTTCAGTTCGATTTTTGTTCTTAATTGACATCCCTCATACGTATTTTCAATGGTTCCTCGCACTTCTTCGATCGTTGTCCAGTCAGAGTTATTCTGCATTGTCGTCCCTCCCTCTAACTTTTTTACATGTATCTAGAGGGTAACATCTCTATTCTTATGTGACAACGGCTACCATTAACTCCACAATAACAAGTAGTACGTTAGTCTTTCACACAATCATTGCCCTTAAGATTAGGTGGAGGCATGGCCTTATATATCGTCTTTTTTCAATTCTCCTAGTTTTCCTTCGAGACTTTTTTGAATTGCGTGAGCTACACCATGCTCTTTATTGGATATGGTATGATAACGGCATATTTGCTTGATTCCGTCTTCTGCATTTCCCATGGCGACTCCTATTCCTGCCATTTGTAGCATCGAGATATCGTTGAAATGATCGCCAAGTGCCATCACATCGGACATATCAATACCTAAAGTGCTAGCAAAATGCGCAAGTGCATAGCCTTTTTGCCCCATAGGTGCATTAAATTCTAAGTTACCTTTTGCTGATGTGGTCATAACAAGCTTCGGCGTCTCCTTAAATCGTTCTCGAACCGTGTTTAACACGTGATTGTCCATTGAAAAAGTAAGAATTTTATAAATATCAGTCGTGTTATCCTTTATCACGTCACTGAAATCATTAACAAGCTCGATTCTTTCCTCTCGGAAACGTTTTTTCGCGAATTGCAAAATAGTGTCATCGTCCACACCGGCTATATTGGCACTTTTAAAAATATCAAGTACTCCAGTTAAAAACCGCTCATAATCCGTGGAAAAACCGCCTTTGCTCGTAAACATTTCATAATAAAGACCGTGTTCACTGCACACCTCATCCACCTTTGAAGCAACATTCTTGTCCAGTGGTACACTTGTCAACAACGTGCCTTCTTCATCATAGGTTTCGGCTCCGTTCAAGCTAATGATCGGGCAATTCAGTCCTGCTTCCTGTAACGGCGCTTTTGCAAAGCTATAAGACCGCCCCGACACAACGACAACACTTATCCCGGCCTTTTGGGCTCGCTTAATCGCTTGCGCTGTTTCATCACTAACTTCCGCCCTTTCATTCAACAGTGTGCCATCTAAATCTGATGCAATGAGTTTCACTTTATTCACCTTTACCTCTCTACGAAAAATCCAACAATTCTTATACGAATTGACTTCCACAGCCTTCTGCACTCACTATGAAAAAAACTAGTCATTTCTACATATTGAGTTCAATTCCCCCCCATAAATCCCCTTCTATTCCTTACATTTAATCCGCCTTATCCTTCCCTTTCTACTGCTCTTTCCCTTCACGCTATAAAAAACCTAGCCGTTGTCAGTCTCTGTTTTAAAGAGTCTGGCAACAGCTAGATGACATACAGCCAAGAGTGTTTTAATCTAACACTTCTCCATTTGTCGCAATGACGTTTTTGTACCAATCGAAGCTTTTCTTTTTATAGCGTTTATTAGAGCCTTTCCCTTCGCTATCTCGATCCACATAAATATACCCGTAGCGTTTTTTCAATTCAGCCGTTGAAGCGCTGACTAAATCAATCGGCCCCCATGAGGTATAACCAATTAAGTCAACACCATCACCGACGGCTAGTTTCATTTGTTCAATATGGGCTCGTAAGTAATCAATGCGATAGTCATCATTGATCGTCCCATCATCTTCAAGTTTATCTACAGCTCCCATACCATTTTCAACGATGAACAGTGGTTTTTGATAACGGTCGTACAGCTGATTACACACTGTACGCAAGCCAACAGAATCAATTTGCCATCCCCATTCTGTCGTTTTTAAATAGGGATTTTTCACCCCTAGTAATAAATTTCCACCAGTCTGGTCCTTCAAATGTTCCGGATCGGTCGTGGCTACGAATGACATATAATAACTAAAGCCAATATAGTCCACGGTACCCTCTCGTAAAATGTGATCATCACCATCCTCCATTTGGACGGTAATATTCTGTTCTTCTAAGTAATTTTTCACATACGTCGGATAGTAGCCTCGTGACTGTACATCTGAAAACATGAGTGTATGCCTATCTTGCTGGAGCGCCTTAAACATATCTTCTGGCTTCGAGGTGTACGGGTATGTGATCATCGACGCAATCATACACCCGATTTGCAAGTTCGGATTAATCGCATGCCCAGCTTTAACAGCAAGAGCACTGGCTAAAAATAAATGGTGAATCGATTGATAAATATCCTGCTCATTTCTTTCTCCATCCTCAAATAACAACCCACTCCCGGTAAATGGCGCATGGAGACTCACATTGATTTCATTAAATGTCATCCAATAGGTGACTTTCTTATGATAACGCTCGAACAACGTCTTCGCATAACGCTCATAAAACGCCACCAATTTTCGGTTTTTCCAGCCCCCATATTTTTTCACGAGCTCCAGAGGCATCTCATAATGAGAAATTGTCACAACAGGCTCTATATCATACTTTAGCAATTCATCAATGACACGATCATAAAATGCTAGCCCTTTTTCATTTGGCGTTTGCTCATCTCCATTTGGATAAATTCGCGTCCAAGCAATCGACAGCCGAAACGCCTTAAATCCCATTTCTGCAAACAACGCAATATCCTCTTTATACGTATGATAAAAATCGATTCCCTCATGATACAAATTAAATGTTTCCATCGAAAAATCAGGTGGACTCATAATACCGTTCGGTGACACATCAGCCGTTGACAGTCCTTTCCCGTCCTCTTGGTAGGCTCCTTCTAATTGGTTAGCTGCCACAGCACCTCCCCACAAAAAACCTTCTGGAAATTTCGCTAATTGACTCATCGTCTCATCGCTCCCTTTCATTTTTCCTCGTCATTTAAGTATCCCCACTAGAGGCCTTTCTTTATGTTAAAACCTTGCTCGTACACTGCTTATTGGAAAAAAGGTATTAAAACTAACGCAGCTACACTCACGATGAATGAAAAAAGAGAGAAGGAAATGAAACTCCTTCCTTCTCATAACAAAACTTACTTTACTAGCGTAATTAAACTATCACCTGGCTTTAAATGTGTTTCCTCAGTAGTCATTAAATTATAGTCACTCTTGTTAGACACCACAATTGGTGTAGATAAGTCAAATCCGGCCGCTTTAATGCCTTCTATGTCAAACTCAATTAGTAGTTGGCCTTTCTCAATGCGTTCACCTTGCTTCACATTAGCGGAGAAAAACTGACCGTCTAATTGAACAGTATCCATACCGACGTGAATTAAAAGCTCTGCTCCGTTATCTGTCGTGATCCCGATAGCATGTTTTGTCGGGAACAGCGCTGATACGGTCCCTGTTGCTGGCGCAAACAATTTTCCTTCTGTGGGAATGATAACCGCTCCTTTTCCTAGTGCACCTGTAGAGAACGCTTCATCTTTAATGTTTGTTAGAGGAACCACTTCCCCTGAAAATGGACTTGCAATCACTTCGCTATCTTTTTTCTCGCCTGCTGGTGCCACGGTAGGCTCACCTGGTGCATCCGATGCTGTTGATCCCGCTTTTTCAATTGGCGCTTCATCGTCATTCACGCCACCAAAAAGGTATGTCAACACAAAAGCAAGAACAAAGGCTAGTAATGCTGCGAAAACCGGCCCCCACACGGTAATGTTAAGACCTTCAGGCCCGATAAATGACGGGATTTGGAAAATACCTAATCCACCTAGTCGGTAACCTGCTCCACCTGTTAGGCCGATAATCGCGCCACCGATACCTGCTGCAATACAACTGTAGATAAACGGTTTTTTCTTCGGGAGAGTAATCCCGTAAATCGCCGGTTCTGTTACACCGAAAATACCAGAAATAAAGGCTGGAATACTTAGCGTTTTCAATTGTTGGTTACGTGTTTTCAACCATACACCAAGAACTGCACCAATTTGTGCGAACGTGGTGGCAAACATCATCGCTAAGACTGGATCTGACCCCATCGTTGTCAAGTTATTAAGGGCAATCGGTACGAGGCCCCAGTGTAATCCGAAAATAACGATCACTTGCCATAGACCACCTACAAACACACCTGCGATGACTGGACTTAGATTATAAATAAAGATCGTTGCTTGACCAAGGATTTGGCTTAACCAAGTGGCAATCGGTCCAATTACGATAAAGGTAATTGGTACAACAATGATTAATGTGAAAAACGGTACTAAGAACATTTTCACGACATCTGGAATGATTTTCTTAACCCATGCCTCTACGCGTGAAGCGAAGAATGCTGCTAAAATAATTGGAATAACGGATGACGCATAACTCATTAAAATAACTGGAATTCCGAATAACGTAATGTAAACAGGTGATTCAAAAATAGTACCTCCAAACAACACATATAATGGATCTCCTGCTATTAAAGCTTCCACACCCGGATGAACGAGTGATGCCCCAATAGCTATCCCAATAAACGGTGCACCGCCAAATTTCTTAATGGCTGTGTAGCCTAAGAAAATCGGGAAAAAGTGGAAGAGTGAATCCCCGATAATCTCAAGAAGCTCATAAGCGCCTTGACCTGGGGCTAACCATCCAAGCTCCAAGAATAAGGCGTTTAACCCTTTAATCATCCCTGTTGCCGCTAAAACACCGAGGACCGGCGTAAAAATACTTGCAATAATATCAATTAATCGATTGAATAAGTTCGTGTCTTTATCGTCTTCTTCCGCCGCTTCTTTTTGTGTAGAAAATCCACCTACTTCCACGACAGCTTTATACACATCTGGTACGTGGTTGCCGATAACCACCTGATATTGGCCGCCGCTCTGCATAACAGTCACGACATCCGCCATGTTTTTCAACGCTTCGGTTTGCGCTTTACTTTCATCTTCGAGCTTAAAACGCAACCTTGTAATACAATGAACAACACTTTTAACATTTTCAACTCCGCCAACTTTTTCAATAATATCCTTTGCCAGTTGTTCGTATTTCATGTCTTTTCCCCACTTTCTTTCATATTTGGCAAATAAAAAACCTGATCTGACTTGAATACAAATAGACATTTGTATGGCAAGTCAGATCAGGTTATGCCCTATGAAGGTAACATTCCCATTAGGTATTTAGTTACTTCCTGATTTCAGTATATTTCCTCTTTTCTGAAATGTCAACGCTTTCACGAAAAATATTTTTTCTTTTTCGACAGTATTTTCTATATACAATCCATTTTATTGAATTTAATTGTGAAATTCATACCTCTTCGTCACCCTTTGAATGTGAACCGTCAAATAGACCATCTCATCCTTTGAAATATGCCAACGATAACTTTCTGCTAAATACACCTTGATTTTTTCACTGCATTGAAATGCTTCCGGATATTTTTCATGTAATTGGTCGTACAAGAAGTGATCATTCGTCTCTACAATACGTTCTTGGCGAATAAACCTCATGGCAAAAAAGCGTAAGTGGGTTAAGAAACGTTCATAATTAATTGATGTTTCGTCTAGCTCCATTTTAAAATGATATTTAACAATGGTGAGTATTGTATTAACCATTTCTGTCACTTGAACGGCTGTAGCCATATTTTCCCCAGAAAGCTGACTATTCACCAAATGGAGGGCAATGGAGGCCGCTTCATCTTCTGAAAGGGTGACACCTGCCTCTTTTTCAATGATGTCTAACGCCTTTAAAGAGATGTTATATTCTTGTTTGTAATATTTGCGAATTTCCCATAACAGCGGATTTTTCATCTCAATCCCTTGATGATGACGAGTGATCGCAAAACTAATATGATCGGTCAACGCCACATATAAATAATCATCCAGTTTATACGGCAGCTGAGACGTGGCATAATCTAATATTTTTGCAGCAATGTTAAAGTGTAGTTCAGGGGTTTCACGTAGTAATGTCACAAGCTTTTCGGACATGCCATGCTTTTCAAGAACAAATGTCTTCTCAATTTTAGATTGATCGATTGTTTGCCCAACTTTCTTCATAAAAGCTAGTCCCTTACCCATCACAACAATTTCTTGACCTTGATCGTTTGTTGTGACGACGACATTATTATTTAGTATTTTTTTAATCCTCATAATCCCCCACTCGCTTTATACCATGACATTTTTTTCCTAATACTAGCCGTACGAATTAAAAAAACCCAACTTTGAAATAGGAGACCCTCATTTAAAGGGTTCCTTTGTCAAACTTAGGTTTTGCCTGCCTCACAGTAACAATCCATTTATTCGCTTGTAATCGCTTTCTTAATTAGTACCATGGTAGGATGCCATTGTCAAGACCTGTCGAATAAAGATTGTCAATGGTCTAGCCTTTGTAACGCCTTTTCTATAAGCCCCAGCAACAAGTGCCTTCATAATTAAGTTCGTATAAAACGCCCCTTCAATCAATGGGAGGTTTCGTATTTCTCCCACTGATTGATCGTTGAGGGAATCAGAATTTTTCACCTATGAAGAGTTACCTCTCCTCTCTATTTTAAGCATGAGGTTTACGGACACTTATCTGTGATAAATAACAAAAAGGCTTAATTGTCACAATGATGAGAGACAATTAAACCTTTTATATCGCCTTACTGTTTTAAAACGTTGTACAAATAGCCGAGAAGTCCACCAACGATACTTGGCACAATCCATCCTACCCCTTCGGCATGGAGAGGGAGGTAACCAACTATGTCAGCAATTCCCCCCATTTTTAATCCAGCTGTAGCTAGTCCATCATAAACCCCTATCAACAAAGCACCGATAATCGCTCCACAATAAACAGGACGGCAAAGCGGTAGCACGGTATGAATGAGGGATAGCACAATCAAGACGATTGTAACAGGGTACATCGCAATCAATATAGGTAAGGAAAAAGAAATAAGTTGAGTCAAGCCTAAATTGGCCATCGTCAAACTAAATAAACTGATAACAGCTATAATCACAGGGTAAGAGACATTTTTCAAGCGGCTACTTAAAAATTCACCACATGCAGAGACTAAGCCTACAGACGTGGTTAGGCATGCGCCTGTTATGATAATAGCTAAAAGAACGGTCCCGAAAGGTCCAAATAAGCGAGCAGTTACTGCGATTAAAACAGCCCCGCCATTTTCCATCTGGCCAATAACGTCAACACTGGTAGCGCCGATATAAGCTAACGTCACATAGACAAACGACAACGCGATTCCTGCAATGATTCCTGCTTTAATGGTATATGACCTCACATCTGGAACATTCATAACCCCTTTTTCTTGAATACGGCTAATGATCACAATCCCAAACACGAGAGCACCCATGGCATCCATCGTTAAAAACCCTTCGATGAACCCTGTGAAATACGCCCCATCTATGTAAGGACCTGTTGGACGGCCTACGTCTCCTAATGGTGATGTAAACCCTCTAATAGCAAGAATTACAATGGCGGTGAATAAAATCGGTGTCAATACTTTCCCTACACGGTCCACTAGTTTCGCAGGATTAAGGGCAAGCCAAAAGGTCACCCCGAAAAACAAGAATGTCGTCAAAAATAACGTGAATGCATTAGCTGACGGCAAAAATGGGACAATTCCGACTTCATAGGCGACAGTTCCAGTTCTCGGAATACCAAAAAATGGACCGATCGTTAAATAAATAACAACTGGGAAAATAAGTGCAAAAGTACGGTGGACCCTATTTGCCAATACATCTAAGTCCCCTTCAACTTGAGAGATGGTAATGATGGCCAATAAGGGGAGACCTACCCCTGTCACTAAAAAACCACCAATACTGGGCCACATTGCTTCACCAGCTTGTTGGCCTAAGTGGGGTGGAAAGATTAAATTCCCTGCCCCTAAAAACAAAGCGAACATAAAAAAACCTAAAGCAAGTACTTCTTTTACTGGTAATATCTTCTTCATTAAATCCTCCACTACGACGTCACATAAACTATTATAGAACGACTCTTGCCACATATAGGTCACTTTCTATCCGTGCTCGTCAGTTATTCAAAAAATGTGTTTAAATAAAATATTGCGACAATTTTATTGTTAGATTGCCGCTTATCTTGTTAATCATTGCACAAACAATCACCTTTTCAATATTACCTAATAATAAAGAAAACTGCAAAACTATTTTTTTTAAAACGTCTGTTTATTCCGAATCATGTATAAAACGGACCTTCAATCAGAACATCAGCATGATAGTATAAGGTGATTTATCAACTAGCAGATTCACCTACGATTCTTCTGCCAACTTGTAGACTTTCCTAATTTCTGTCGCCTTTCACACTTCCCATTTTTTCGTTTGCACGACACAAACACCTGTATATTCTCTAAAACCCACAGTGTAAAAGAGTATGTATTTGCTCTACAACATAATCAATAAATGAAAGAGGGTAAAAGGAAATTTACAGAACCTACAAAAAATAGAGATAAACGACCGCCCTACTGCTTTTTTATACGAATTTAGATTTCTACTACTTTTATCATCCGCATATTATTCGTGTTATAGCCTTAAAACATCATGAAGAAAGCAATCGATTTATATCAAAAAAAGGTCTTAAGTAAACGTACTTAAAACCTTCTTTCCAATAGGTGTATATAGGGACCCGTTACTTAAGTGCTTCTTCAGACTTTGTCGCTGAGCTTATTTTTCTCTCAGCGACATTTAGCCACTTTATAGAATTATACCCCATATTCAACCTACTAAATTTAGCTATTCGCTCATTGAGCACTTCCTTTTTTGATCCATTCTGCTATTTGCACCGTTCGTTTCGCTTGATATTTCACCGCTTCTTCTACATTTTCTTGCATGTTCCCCTCCTGATCCACCGTCACACTCACACCATATGGATTTCCGCCAGAAGAGAATTGAACTGGGTCCGTATAACCGGGAGATGCGATAATGGCACCCCAATGATGTACTGTTGTATAAAGCGATAAAATCGTTGCTTCCTGTCCGCCATGAGCATTACTTGCAGAAGCCATGGCACTAATTGCTTTATTCGCTAATTTACCATTAAACCAGAGCCCACCAGTCGTATCTAAAAATTGTTTCATTTGTCCTGGCACGTTGCCAAAGCGTGTTGGGATACTGAACACAATGGCATCTGCCCATTCCAAGTCATTTAGTGTGACCTCAGGAACAGCTTTCGTCGCTTCAATATGTGCCTGCCACGCTGGATTTGACGCAATTGCTTCTTCGGGCGCTAATTCCGGTAACTTTAACACTTTGACCTCTGCACCAGCAGCGCGCCCTCCTTCTTCTGCCCATTGTGCCAATTGATAATTTGTTCCTGTTGAACTGTAATAAATTATAGCTAAATTAACCTTTGCCATTTTGTCTCCTTTCTATATCTCTCATTTTATATAAGCTTTATACGATTAGCTTCTACAAATATCCAGGAAACATACAAATCATTTGGCTACTTATAATAATTTATCTTTGTTTGAGGACTCTTCCTTCAATCGAGATATTAAGCTTATTATCTATGATATTTACTAACCCACCACCACTTGAATCAAAAAATCCCGAGCATTATAAAAACCCCCACGATTAGCTGACTAACCATGAGGGTTATCTATAAACAGGTGGGTTTACCACTGAAAATAAACACTTTCTTTTTTCTCTTATTCTATCTCTATTTGGCTAAAAGAAAATGTTTCATTAAACTCATCATCTGCTGTACTAAAACTGACATCAAAGCTTGATTGATTTAGTTCCTTTTCTATCTCCGCCAAATCCATTGTTGAAGTCCCATATAAACGAAGAACGGGGTCCTCATCATCTAAATAGATTTTGGAGGAGTAGGTACGGCTAGAATTTGTCTGATTCCATGCAATGCTAATTGGCCATTCTGCTTTCATGCGATACCATGTTATGGGATCATCTATCCCTGTATTTTCCCAATAGACTTCGATAAGCCAATCACCTACTTCGGCTGATTCTGCCGTTGTTTTAGTTAGCTCATAATACATCGTCATATTCTCTCCAGGAACCTCCCCAGTATAAGACGCTTCTACTTCCTCCTGTCCAGGCGTTAAATAAAAAAATACTATAACCCCAATTAATACTAGTGATGTTAAGAAATAAATAAGTTTTACTTTAGTCATGTCCTACCTCCATTTATCATTTATATAATAAATATCCATGTTAAACAAGGTGAGATCTGACTAAAAAACACCGCGATTTATTCTAACAATTAGAAACAGCTTAAGACTTTAGTCCATGTCTCATACCTCTTTTAATTACCTTGCCTCACAGCTAACGTCTTCGCGTCACTATTATAGATCTATTATGATAATTGTGGAAAATCTTTTTCCGTTCCCACCAATACGGCATTATATCGAATTGGTTATCTCAATCATTGAATGTATGATTAAAGGATATTCCTTACGCAAATCTGTGGAGTTAATCGGGAATGTTATTCACGTCACTATATTCTACCGGAGGCACAAACTCTTAATATCACTAAAACAAATGGAATTTATCAAATTTTCAAGGTATTGTTGAAATGGACGAGATCTATTTCTTATACTCTGAAAAAGGTATGTCTATATATCCATTCAAGTCTGATGGAAAAGTGTGCATACAAAGGGTCTCTATCACATCTAGAACGTCAGCAACTACCATCCAGATGGATGGAGCGATTTAACGGTGTAGCACGAAAGTCTCTAAACAATTATTTGGCTTGGATTCAAGTATTAGAGATCCATCACCAGTGAATGAAATTACATTGACCAATCTGATGACAAAAGGTTATTCAATCCCAAATTCGGAAACATATAATACATTTAGATTATCAAAATTCAATGTATAAACATTATTTCTTTAATTTAACTAACGTTAAAAATAAGTGGATGTTTTAAATACAAAGAAAAGAAAATCTATCAAGAAAGAAGGATTCAAAATGGCTTATTGTAAAGTTCGCCAAGCAGAAATATATTACGAAGATTTAGGGACAGGAACACCTATTATAATGATACACGGGTTTTCACCAGACCATCGTTTAATGAGTGGTTGTATGGAACCTGTATTCGAGAAGAGGGGGGGATGGAGGCGAATCTATATTGACCTTCCAGGAATGGGATTAACAAAAAATTATAACGGGATTAGTAATTCTGACGAAATGTTGAATGCTGTAATAGACTTTATTCAGGCTATAATTCCCGACGAAAAATATCTAATAGTAGGTGAATCTTATGGGGGTTATTTAGCTAGGGGTATTATTCATAAACAAAAAGAAGGAATACTTGGTGCAGCATTCATTTGCCCAGTTATTAAACCCTATGCTCAAGATAGAACCGTTGAGAAGCACAAAATAGTAAAAACAGATGTAGAATTTATTGGAAAACTAACAAAGAAGGAGTTAGAGGACTTTAGAAACAATAATGTTGTCCTTGATGAGTCCACTTGGTTAAGGTATCGAGAAGAAATTTTGAGTGGAGTTAATATTGGAGATGGACCCTTTCTAGAAAGAGTCCAAAAAAATTATAGTTTCTCCTTTAAGATTGACCAATCTGATTTTAGTAAACCTAGTATATTTCTTTTGGGAAAACAAGACTCTACTGTTGGATATAAGGATGCACTTGAATTACAAAGTAAATATCCCCAGGGAACTTTTGGAATATTAGATAAAGCGGGTCATAACTTACAAATTGAACAACCGCAACTTTTTAACACACTGATAAATGAATGGTTAGATAGAGTTGAAGAGACTCCTTAATAATAAGTGACGTTAATTCAAGACAATAAACCTACATAAGAATTTCCAAATAGGAAGTTCTATTATTCTTCTTTAGATATCAACATTAAATTTTAACAAAGCCATTATATAAAATAACAAGACATGGGTATGGTCACTTTAGAGGTGTTAACTCGCTTCCCCATTTTACTACTAAATAGCATGAAATGCCTTGTGCTTCATACTTAAGCGATACTTTCCAGGGGATACCCCATACTGCCTTTTAAAAAGACGATAGAAGTACGAGTAGCTTCCAAATCCGCACTCTTCTGCTATATGGTCTAATGTATACGTTGTATGCTTTAAAAGGTCCATCGCTACTGACAATTGGATTTCATGGGAATAGGCTATGATCGTCTTTCCTAAGCTACTCTTGAAAAGATGTGCTGAACGCGAAACACTTAGACCTGCATGCTGTGCCACATCTTCTACCTTTAAATTCGAGCTGGCGTTTTCTTCAATGTATCTCATCATTCTTGTAACAGCATAGGGACGATGAGAATGTAGTTTTGTTTCATTAGCGCTCCGTTCCAAGGATACGCATAATAATCGCAGTAAATAGTGAAGAATTTCTTCATTTTTCTCAGAAATTGAACGCCGATCTTCAAGAATCATATATCTCCAGATACCGAGGATATTTTCATCAAGACCGATTTGACTATAAGAAGGTTTACCGGACCGGCACCACCATGAGTCAATCCAACTACCTTCACAAAACACATGATAATCTCCGCTATTTCCTCCGCTCTCCACACTTAATTCAAAGGTATCTTCAGGATGTATCAATAGGAGAGTCCCTTTTTCTACTACAAGCTCTTTTTGATTCAATATAACCTTGCATTTACCTTCTGTTTGCAGACGCAACAAATAACCTGGTATACGCGGTTTAAATTTCATATCAAAGCGTTGAGTATGCAGAGAATAACCGCAAAATTTAATGGCCACGGAAACCCATCTCCTTCCAAAGAAGATAATAGCAGTATCGTACATATTGTCATTGTATCATCCATTTTAATCAAGACCATTGGACATTATGATGTAATCAAACATCCCCATAATCTGTTCTATCAAAGGAGGGTAAACAATGTGTCTACTCAAAGCCATCCGCCAGATGCGTGACTAGTATCCTCGCATTCGGGCTAACACATTGATTTAAATTTAATAAGACCAAGGAGTCTTTAGTCACATCTTTTTTTAAAAACATAGATAGGGAGGTTTTAACGATGGCGAAAAAAGCACTTATCGTTTGGGGTGGCTGGGATGGGCACGAGCCCGAACAAGTCGCCCATATTTTTAAGGACATACTCATGGAAGAAAATATTCACGTCGAGATGTCAGACACACTTGAAGCCTATGCTGATGCGGAAAAACTAAAGTCCTTCGATTTAATCGTCCCCCATTGGACCATGGGACAGATAAAGGATCACTATGTTCATCATATTTCTGATGCTGTTCAACTTGGTGTCGGCATAGCAGGGTGTCACGGTGGCATGTGTGATTCTTTTCGTGACAATGTCCTTTGGCAATTCATCACAGGTGGGAACTGGGTAGCTCATCCCGGCGATGACGGTGTTGAATACACCGTTCACGTTAAACATTCTTCCAGCCCTCTTCTTAATGGGATCGACGATTTTAACGTATGTAGTGAACAATATTATATGCACGTGGACCCTGCCGTAGAAGTTCTCGCTACCACCCGTTTCCCTGTCAGCGAAGGCCCTCACGTTTACAACAAGACGGTTGATATGCCTGTTGTCTGGACAAAACGCTGGGGACAAGGAAGGGTCTTTTATTGTTCATTAGGCCATAAAGCAGACATTATCAGAAAACCTGAAGTCACAACGATAATGCGTCGTGGGCTGTTGTGGGCCGCTGAAGGAAGAGTTGACACTAGCCGTTCGTAGACAAAGGAAAAGAAACCAAAGTCTGGCACTAAAATGATAAATTATTGGAGGAGAATAGCATGACCATGATAAAAGCAGGTCTTGTCGGTTGTGGAAATATCAGTTCAATTTACTTGGAAAATTGTCATAAATTAGATCATCTTACTATTGTCGCATGTGCAGATTTAAACCATAAAAAAGCTCAAGCTCAAGCAGCAAACTATCATATCCCCAATGTTTGCAAAACAGATGAATTACTGCAAAATCATGACATTGAGCTAATCATTAACTTAACGACACCTGATGCACATGGGCCAGTTTGTATTCGTGCATTGGAAGCAGGAAAGCACGTTTATACTGAAAAACCGTTAGCCGTGACTCTGGAAGAAGGGCAACATATGCTAAAACTCGCAAAAGAAAAAGGACTACTAGTGGGCTGTGCACCCGATACCTTCTTAGGAGCTGGTATTCAAACAGCCCTCCAAGCGATTGAACAGGGGGAAATAGGTAAACCAGTAGGCGCTTCAGCCTTCATGATCGGCCGTGGTCATGAACATTGGCATCCTGACCCTGCGTTTTATTATGATGTTGGCGGCGGTCCAATGTTCGATATGGGGCCTTATTATTTAACAGCTTTAACGGCCTTACTTGGCCCAATGACTCGACTATCAGGGTCTGCTCGTGTGAGTTACCCCGAACGGACGATTTTAAGTGAACCTAAATATGGGGAAAAAATACAAGTTTCAACGCCTACCCATATCGCAGGAATCATTGATTTTGACAATGGCGCTGTAGCATCTATCACCACAAGCTTCGATGCCTTCGGTGGCTCATCTCTCCCACATATTGAGATATATGGTGATGAAGGCACTCTTCTCGTACCTGATCCTAACACATTTGGTGGCCCTGTGAAGTTACGTAAACGAGACAAAAAGGAGTTTGTCAGCCTTCCATTATCGGAGCACAATGCTGAAAACAGCCGTGGGATTGGAATTGCTGATATGGTTCATTCTATTCTTAATGACACACCGCATCGCGCCAATGGGGAGTTAGGTTACCACGTTTTAGAAGCAATGCATGGCTTTCACACAGCCTCTTCCTCAGAAACGTATTATAAAATGCAGAGCACTTGCCAAAGGCCTGAACCGTTGCCGGCAGGTTTTCATATCCTCCAAAACTAATCACGCTAATCAGCCCCCCTCTCTTTATGCATTTTCACAAAGAGAGGGGAATTCTTGCCATCATTACTTATTCAACAGCCATAAAACGAAACTTCAACTAGGATATTAGCGGCCGTTATTTCCCCATCTTCAAATAGATGGCTTATCCATGTCTCATTCGCGCAATTTTCAACATTCAATCTTTAGCCACGTCCGATGACGAATCTAGAGACACATCCCCGTTTTCTCGTTTTATTCTCTCTTTTATACATCCATTTTCCAATACAATAACCTCATCAAACAACGGATGAGTAACAAGCTCTTGATCATGTGCTGCGACAACTAACATCTTTCCATCTTCTTTTAACGCACTAAGCAAGGATAATGCACGCTTATAACTGTCATCATCTAATGCGTTAAATGGCTCATCAAGTAATAAAATATCTGGTTTTTCCATAATGGCTTGGCATAAACCTAACCGTTGCTTCATTCCTAATGAATACTTTTTTACTTGTTCATGACGCTGATCATACAACTCTACTTTTTTTAACGCCTTGAGGATCTCCTCTTCCGTTATTCTCTTATTTATTGCTGCTAAGTACTTCAAATTATAAAGCGCTGTTTGGCCCTCTAAAAAATCTGGATTTTCTATCATCACACCGAATGTATAAGGTTTATCGTTGGACACATCACCTTTTGAAGGCTTTATTAAACCGCAAAGCAACCTTAACAACATCGTTTTTCCACTACCGTTATGCCCTCTTACTAAATAACCCTTCCCTTCTTCAAAATCTATATTTATGTCTTGTAAGACATCCTTTTCCTTAATCGTTTTTGAAACTGCTTGCACGTTTATCATCGCTTATTATCTCCTTTAAATTCATAGTGATTAACTAGCCGACTTAATAGAACGTAAGAAACGAAGAGAATAATAAATTTCCCTACCAAAACGAGCAACGTATTTTCCAATACGTCTATGGAGCCCGCTACAAACAAGCTGGCATACAAACTGTGAGCAGATCCTATTTGCAAAAATAATAAAGTTATAATCACGCTGAAATAAACCCAAGACTTACTTACATACAGTAACAGCAAGCCAACAACGACATTCCCCCAAAATAAAAAGTTGATCAAATAGGCAACAAAAACAAATATAAGAGCTTTAATCTCACCTGGGTTTAAGGGGAAAGAGAATACAAGATTGACTACTAGCATTAAACTCGTTAGTCGGCTCACAACACCCAGTAGTTCCAACTGGATTTTCTTTAAAAATGCTTTTCTGGAACTTCTGACAACAAGGTAGGGGCCTAATGAAAGGAGCTCATCTACCTTAGTCATAATGAAAAAGACGAAGAGGGCTTGAATACCTAAATTTAATACGAGTAAAAAAGTAGATACTTGGCCTGTTGCCCAATCTACCCCCGCAAGCCCTTGAAAGACTGCCGAAAAACCCGACATATCTGTGGTTTTTACAGACGCGAAATTAATAAGTGACATAATGAGTAACGTCCAGATGATATGTTTTCTCAATTTAATATCTCCTTGCGCTTCCCTATATAATAAATAAAGTACATTAAAATAGGAGTTACAAATGATAGCGTTGTCCAATACGCCTTTATTAACACTGAATCATCTGTCATATAGGTAAAAAAAACAATCCCGTGGTAGGTAATTAGTAAAACGAAACTTATGACTATATTTATAAATAAAGAGGGTATTTTTTTATTGGTCATAAGATAGACCATTGCGTACGTCATATAAACAAATAGGCAATACAGTATGAATTTTAAAAGAGGTGCTATTAACGATATATTCAGCCCTATCGTTAACCCCTTAGCAAAGACAACGCTTAAAAGAACAGTTAGCGTACTTATCACAAACACAGCACTGATAAGTAGGCCGTACGTGATCATTTTAATGGGGAGTTTCTTCGTGTAACGACTAACTAAAAGTGGATTAAGAAACTCCTTTCTTGTGACGTAAAGAAATAACACGAAAAATAGTGTCGTATTAAACAGTAATTTTTGTGGTCTTATTAATAGCTCTTCAAACATGAGATAATCGAATGTTTGAACTGCTGTTACTTCTATAAATTGAACCGTCACAAACACGAGCGTCACCGTATAAAAAAGAAACCATATATAAGTGCCCTTATTCAAAATCATAGTAAATAACTCTTTTCGTATTTTTTAATATTCGTTATAGCCAAAACAAGTAAGAAAATAATTAACAGTGAAGGAAGTGTCACTACCGACAATACAAAACTTTGGAAACCTGCATCTGATGCTTGATAAAAATAAATACCTAGCAGGTAATGATCACTTACAAAATACCACGTCGCTTGATAGAGTGAATAACCTAACTCATATAAGACACTGCCGAGAAACGATGATAAAATAAACGTCACAAAGTAAAATATAAATGGCATAATTTGCAGTAAATATTTATTCTTCACAACATGAGTTAGTAATGACGTAGCCGAAACAACAAGGCACGTATAAATGATTAATAGAATAATATGACCTATCATCATTAAAAAATGATTTGCCCCATTTACCTCACCTAACCCCGTAATAAGAAAATCAGAGTAACCTCCCCATAGTATTAAGCTTAAGAGAGCTAATAAACTAAAGTAGACTAAGATAAATGTGATGATATAAAGACATTGAGCTGTAAGTAGAGATAAAATATATTTTTTATATCCCATTTTAGACACCATGATAGCACCCATTCCCGCATTCAAATGATAGTAGGATACTGCACAAAGGTGTATACCAAACCCGATAAGTAAAATAACGACAAATACGATATAAAAATCGGGCGAAAATAAAAAATGATCTAAAAAAGCCATCCCATTATACCCTTCAAGTGTAAGCTTAGCACCTTCTATATTTAAATCTGCAGGGTTTAAAGCAATTTGCTCTTTCCAATCGTTTTTCTCGATGCGGGTCATGTAATAGCTGACGATGACAGGGAGAGAAATGGCTAATAAAATAAGTATATTAAAACGGGATTTTATGTAACGTAAATACTCGTGTTTTATCATCTGACATCCATCCTTTATAAAGGAGCAACAGCGAAAGCAGCCCTCCCGCTGTCACTATTATCATTGGTTTAATGTGCGTTATGTCTGCTTGTAATAGTATCTGTACCAACTTGATTCCAGGCCGGTCTAATTTGAGCATAATAATTATAGCCAGGTAATGCGTTATTCGTACTATTGGTGTAGATCTGATTTGTATTTGAAAGCGTAACGGCATTCCCTCTTAAAGCATTATTAGAGTTAACCATCCGTTTCTGAGGGTTACTCCACATAGTCTTTGTACTAGCAACCGCACTCCACTCTAATCTAGACGTTGTTTTCCCTGAGAAAGCCCCTGTTCTTTTCCAACCATCTGAAGAGTTTAATGACGTATCTGACCACGATGACCAATTGGCTTCTGCTGTTGATGGTAAAGCTAAAGGTGCTGTAAATGTAACAGCCGTCAATAAACAAATACCTAACATCATTTTTTTCATCATAGCAAAACATCTCCTTCAATTTTCTTCAAGATAATGTAAAAACAAACCCTCGTCTTTCTCCTGACTGACGCCCATTTCTAATAAACTGGTTGACTTGCTTTTATTAGCTCCCTCACCCCCTTCAAAACATCAACATTCATTCATGTATGTTAAAACGGAAGATGAGTTTGACATAAAAAATAAATTCTGAACAGCTCTCTTAAAAACAACAATTTTAAATAATTCTATTTATCTCCATCTATGGATCAGCGTACATCTATTCCTTTTAATTGTAAACCATTGTAAGAGAGTTCAATAGAAGTTTTAAAAAAGGTAGATTAACGCCCTATAAGTTATTATCTTTTATTTTTTCTTTTAAGAAACCGATCTCTCTTTTGTAAAACGTAGAACGTCCTCTTCCCTTACTTGAACTAATTTCACTACACAAATACACTTGCATAAAACGGCTTATACAGTGATCTTTCTCTCCGTTGCAAACGAACGCTTTCTCGGGTATCATCTTCAGCCTTTTTTCAAAACAAGATGTTATATAGACTATTTATCACCGTCCATGGTTTAAAATTCAATTAATAAACCAAAAAAAGAACAGTCTACAAAAAGTGACTGTCCGCTTGAATGACGAATTGTGATTGTTCATAGTTGTATGTGATTTTTGAGAAATCAAATGGCTGACCATTCGTTAAATGAAAGATCGTTTCAACATACAGTTTAGGCATACCTTGTTTCAACCCAAGGTACCCGGCTTCCTCTTCAGTCAGTATACCCACGTGAAGATATAAATCTGAAAAGCCCACCTTCAACCCCAAACCTTCCCTTATATAATGAAAGATGGATTCAGACACAATCTCCTTATTTAAATACGTGATGATCGCCTTATTATAATACGACTCTTCTAAACAAAGTGTTTCGCCGTTAATATAACGCACTCTTTTGACAGAATAGACGTCATCGTCCGCCTTTATATTCAAATTAAGGGACACTTCTTCGCTAGGCTTTATCACCTTTAGTTCAATCACTTCTGTCGTGATGGTGAAATCTTCAAGATCCTTCTTAAATCCTTGGTTAGACAGTAAACTTATGTAGCCTTTTCTCTTATGCCTCCGTACAAAAATACCGCTTCCCCTTACTTGAAAGACGACCCCTTTTTTCTCTAAAAGGTCTAATGATTTTGTAATCGTGCTCTTACTTACATCAAATTGAGCCATCAGTTTTTCTAAAACTGGTAGCTTATCACCTTGTTGAAGGGCATGGTCCTCTATATACTTTTCGATTTCTGTGGCGATTTGCTGATACTTTAACATACGCATTCTCCATTGTTTTCTAATGTATTACCAAAATTATAGCATACCTACCTTAAAAGCTCATTCTACACTATTATATTCTAACAAATTTTTTATTTGGGTATTGATTAATTGTACCGGTACAATTATAATGTAAGCGTATAAACAAACTCAAAGGGGGCATCAAGATGGCGGAAAAAGTGAGAGATTATCCTAAACTTGCCAAAGATATATTAGAGGCGGTTGGAGGGGAAGAAAATATTATAGGTGTTAGCCGTTGTGCTACAAGACTTCGATTAGTACTTAAACGCTCTCAATCTAAAGCAAAAGAAAGAGTCAGTGCTATGCCTGGGGTCATTACAGTGGTGGAAAACAGTGGCCAATTCCAAGTTGTGATCGGTCAACATGTTGGTGACGTCTATGAAGCCTTTACGAATTTAGTTAATCTGGACTTATCAGATAGTCAAAGTGAAAACAAAGGGACCGTTTTAAACCGTGTCATTGCCACGATGTCAGCCGTTTTTGCACCCTTTGTTTATGTTCTTGCTGCCGCTGGTATTTTACAAGGTGCACTTATCTTACTTAATCTACTTTTTGATAACTTTGGAACAACGGGTACTTATGAGGTATTGAGTTTCATTTCATGGGCTCCATTTACTTTTTTACCGATTTTCATTGCCATTACCGCTTCAAAGCATTTTAAAACAAATACGTATATTGCCGTGGCATGTTGTGCTGCATTAGTGAGTCCCACATGGGCAGAAATAGCTGCACAAATTGCAGATGGTAACACGATTACGTTTCTAGGTATCGCTTTGTCGGAAACTGTTTATACATCATCCGTATTACCGCCGCTTTTTTTAGTGTGGATTTTGTCTTACCTTGAGAAATTTTTAAATAAAAATATGAATGAGATTGTACGGCCTTTATTTGTACCATTTTTATGCATGTTATTCATGGTTCCGTTAACGATTTTATTAATTGGCCCTGTGACTACAATGGGGGCTAACGGCATTGCTAATGGCTATAATTTTTTAGCAGATTATGCACCAGCTCTAGCAGGTGCCATCATTGGAGCTTTCTGGCAAGTCCTCGTTATTTTTGGGGTCCACTGGGGCATTACACCGATGGTTCTTGCCAATTATGAGTTATATGGGCAAGACTCTTTCCAAGCATATCAAACCATTGCCGTCATCGCTCAAGTAGGGGCTGTTCTCGGTGTTATCATTAAAGCAAAAAGTCAAGAAACACGAAAGATCGGTGTTTCAGCCGGGGTAACAGGAATGTTTGGTATTACTGAGCCCGCTATTTACGGGATCACCTTAAGGTTTAAAAAGCCGTTTATTTTTGGATGTATTTCCGGTGCAATCGGGGCGATCGTCGCTAGTTTCTTCAAACCTTATTATTTCGCTTACGCCGGACTCCCAGGACCATTAACAATCGTGAATGGGATAGACCCAGACTATCCAACGTCCATTTGGGGAATTTTAATCGGAGTAGCTATCGCCATTATTCTCCCTGTCGTTTTAATCCAAATTTTTGGATACGGAGAAGACACGGCCAAGCAAGCTGTGAGTAACAGCTTAGTGAATGAACAAGGACAAAGTGGCAAAGGGTTAACTACTGATGCTATATCTAATGAAGAAAGAATCTCTTCCCCGCTTAACGGCACTGTCTTCCCTCTGTCAGATGTTCGAGACGAGGTGTTTAGTTCCGGTGCTATGGGAAAAGGCTTAGCAATAGAGCCATCTGACAACACATTATATGCCCCATTTGACGGAACCGTTGTGATGCTCGCTCCGACTAAACACGCCGTTGGCTTGCGATCCGATTCTGGTGTCGAATTACTCGTGCATATCGGATTGGATACTGTGACATTAGACGGCAGCCCCTTTACGCTAAAAATTAAAGAAGGGGATGAGATTAAAAAAGGCGATACCATTCTTACCTTTGATAAAAAAGCGATTCACCAGCAAGGTTTAGAAACGATAACACCGATTATTATTACGAATAACAATGCTTATGAAGACATTCTTATTGAAGAACTTCAAGATGCAACGTTAAACGACACATTATTTACTGTGATTAAATAGGAGGAATTAATAATGGGAAAGCTTCCGAAAGATTTTTTATGGGGTGGCGCATTAGCTGCCCACCAATTTGAAGGTGGTTGGGATCAAGCCGGAAAAGGACCGAGCGTCGTCGATGTTATGACAGCTGGAGCCCATGGGGTACCAAGAAAAATCACTGACACAATTGAACAAAATGAATTTTACCCTAACCACGAAGCAATTGACTTTTATTCTAACTACAAAGAGGATATCGCTTTATTTGGCGAAATGGGGTTGAAATGCTTAAGAACGTCTATCGGGTGGAGCCGAATTTTTCCTAAAGGTGACGAAACAGAACCAAATGAAGCAGGCTTACAATTTTATGATGACGTATTTGATGAATTAATTAAACATGGTATTGAGCCTGTTATTACGTTGTCTCACTTTGAAATGCCGCTGCACTTAGCTCGTGAATATGGCGGATTTCGTAATCGTAAAATGGTTGACTTCTTCGTGAAATTTGCTGAAGTGTGCTTCAAGCGTTATAAAGATAAAGTCACGTACTGGATGACATTTAATGAAATTAACAACAAGATGGACGTAAATAACCCACTATTTTTATGGACAAATTCAGGTGTGATGGTTGAGGAGGATGAAAATGCTAAAGAGGTGATGTATCAAGCCGGGCACCATGAATTACTGGCAAGTGCCCTAGCTGTCGCAAAAGGAAAAGAGATTAACCCTAACTTTAAAATCGGGGCAATGGTATCGCACGTCCCTATTTACCCTTATTCATCCAATCCAGATGATGTGATGCTAGCTGAGGAAATGATGAGACAGCGCTACTTCTTCCCAGATGTTCACGTGCGTGGTTACTATCCAAATTACGCCTTAAAGGAATTTGAACGGGAAGGTTTAAATATCGTGTTCGAGGACGGAGACGATGAGATTCTTCAGAATGGTACTGTTGATTATTTAGGGTTCAGTTATTACATGTCTACGACGGTGAAAAGCGATGTGATGAATGATAATACGGGTGATATCGTAAATGGCGGCCTACCTAATAGTGTGGACAACCCGTATATTAAAGCCAGTGATTGGGGCTGGGCAATCGACCCTACCGGTTTAAGGTATGTGTTAAATCGGTTGTATGATCGCTATCAACTTCCTTTGTTTATCGTTGAAAACGGCTTTGGCGCAGTTGATACCGTCGAGGAAGACGGATCAATCCATGACCCAGAACGGATTGATTATTTGCGCTCCCATATTCAAGCTTTAGAAAAAGCTGTCACGTATGATGGCGTGGACCTTATCGGCTACACACCTTGGGGCATTATCGATATCGTCTCCTTTACAACAGGCGAAATGAAAAAACGATACGGTATGATCTACGTTGATAGAGATAATAAAGGACATGGCTCCATGAAACGTATGAAAAAAGACTCGTTCAACTGGTACAAAACAGTTATCGAAACGAACGGAGACAAATTGTAAATATAAGTCACTAGGATAGGGCTGTCACCAAACATGTGAGTTTAGGTGCCAGCCCTTTTATTTGGTTGATTGGACAAGCTCTTATTTCATATCAAGTGAGCTGTTAAATGGATTACCCGATTACAAATGTTACTCCCAACCTAATTAGGAAATGCCGCTTCTTTGGTTGATGATTCTAACGATTTCAAACACATGACAGATTGATGTAAAAATAGCACCTAGTTCCCGATTCGGGAAGGTCATACTAATGACTATTTTAGGCAACCATTCTACGCCAACTCAATACAAATCGATTGTGTAAAACTAGCGTACTGCTCCGTTCTAAGCACGTATTTTTTTCTTTCAAACGCTATTACATCCTCCATTATTGAACGTTGGACAATCCTTTCGCTCAATCCTTCCCCTATTGCTTTGCCAAAAGCCTCTTTACGTGTCCACAACCACAGCCAGCGGTCTATTTTGTTACCAGAGCCTTTAGACATATATCTCATTTCTTCCGGGTGGAAAAACATCGGATGGCTATTTAGAGTCCGATGGCATTCGACATCTACACCAATTGAACCGTTAGCACGTACTCCAATTAAATAACGATCTTTGGAATGTGAAACATTAAATTGATAAGGACACTCTTCATTTATATAGGGTTTCCCATAAGTCCCATAAGCAAGAGGGATATTTTGGGGCGCTCTATTTAAAAGAGGCGACAGGACACTACGAAGATAACCACGTATAAGTAAGAATGTCTCTCTTTTCTGCTTCCTTTTGATCTTCCTTGCCCGTTCTTGTTCATCACTCGTGATAAAAGATAATAACTCTTGCTTTCGCCTCTCCAACGACGTGACTGTTCCTGCAAATACTCTAGGCTTTTGATAACATTTAGCGGGGCTTAATCGATACATATTTCTTTTTTTTCGAAACTAAAGAGAGAGACATAAATAGAAAACTAACAGAAAGAAAAGCGAATCTTCTCATGGTTATACCTCCATTGTCTCATTTTCTACAATCCCATATTGTAGTCTTCTCATCACTTTATTTTTAAATGGTGCCTTGTCTAACAACTTCATCTTGACCTTACGAATTGTACATTGAAATGGAGATGATGCGGCTAAATTTTGCTCTTGCCGAGATTGAAAACTAGCGACAAACGATACTTGTTTTTTACGTTTTTCAATAAAATCTGTAAATAAATCAGCTGGAAGAGCCCCTGAGTGTTCTTTTAATCCATTTGTCACATAAGGAAGTAATTTAAAGGCATCCTGCATAGCAATGTTCACTCCCTGTCCCAATATTGGAGACATTGTGTGCGCTGAATCACCAATTAAGATGAGTCCATCATTAGCCCAATTATCTAAGTGGGCCGTAAAAATCTTCAATAAAGTGGTATCCTCCCAAGACTTAATAGTTTCGCTCATAGGTTTCCGTAGCCTAGGCTCTATAGTACATACTTTATCAATAAAACTGGAGATGCCTTTCTGTTTAATCTCTCGGTTTCCTCCTAAGGAGATATATGTGCCCACTCGTAAATAGTCTGGATACGTGGGGAGAATAATAACATGGTCATGTTTATACACTTTAATAAGGTTCCCTTCCTCCCAATCAATGGGTTTAGGGACTTTGAACCAGATCAAATCTCGATCAAATTCTTTTTTATGGACTTGAAAATTTCCAAGCGTCTGTAACCGGCTATATCGTCCTTCAGCACCAATGACGAGTTTACTTCTAAGTTCAAAATCTTGCTCACTTTCCTTATAACGCACCCCCACCACCTTTTCGCCATCTTTAATTAAATCCGTGCACGTAGCTCCTTCAATGTAACTGAAGTTTGGATAGGTAAGTGCCTTTTCTTTCAATGCTTCTAATACCACAGGTTGTGGCATATCAATACCGAATTTTTGAGGATGATCTAATTCATCAAAATTGACACTAAATAACTTTTCTTCTCTATCGTACATTTTAATCTTACGGACCTTAATAAATCCGTGCTTTTCCAACACTGGGAAAACCCCTAATTTCTTTAGAAGATAAACCGATCCTGGAGCAATCGTTTCACCACGGAAATCTCGGCTAAGGTCTTTATTTTTTTCAAGAACCGCCACATTCACCTTCTCCTGTGCAAGTAGAAGACCCATTAACATTCCCGCTGGTCCGCCTCCAACAATGACCACTTCTTTGTTCATGACGATTCCTGCCCTTCTTTATTAAGATAAAAGACTAACTGTCCCTTCGCAATTTTCTTTCGATTGTCCACTCGTTTAATCGTCGCTTGCGCTGTATAATAAGCACCTATCTGTTCAACAATTTTTACTTTTGCCTCCAGCTCACACCCTGCTTCGGCAACAGAATAAAACGTAAAATCTTTTGTTTTCACAAGATATCCCATGAGTGGCTCAGTAGCATTTTTTTGAATCATCGTTAATAGCAAGCTGGCTTGCGCTGCAAATTCAATAATGAGGACACCTGGCATAATAGGTTGTTCAGGAAAGTGACCTGGAAAGAATGGTTCGTTATGAGATAAATATTTACTGCACGTTATTGTCTCCCCATCAAAGTCTACAACCCTATCTACAAATAAAAATGGAGGGGTTTGCAATAGCATTTTTCTCGGTTGAAGCTTCGTCACATCGATCTTTTCTTTTAACGTTAACATGTCACACTCTCCTTTATTGTAGCTTCAATAACCGACGTTTTATTTCTTCTTCTTTGAATAAGTGCACAAGTTCTTCTGTCTCACTATCAAGCTGGTTTTTTAGTTCTGAGGCAGCATATCTTTTTAAGAGTTTTTTAGTTGCGGTGATCGCTGGCAAGTACCCTTCCTCCACTTTAGAAAGATAGGCGTTTAAACGATCTTGCAACTCTTGCTTGTTTTCACATACTTCCTGCAATAACCCTAGTTCAAGGGCTTCTTCAGCTGTAAAAATAGTTCCTTGGATAAGCATCTCAAAGGTATTTTCATAGCCTATAATACTTGGAAGTAAGTAACTGGCACCTAGATCGGGAGAGATTCCCATTTGATGAAAATTTTCTAGAAATTTAGCACGCTTTAAAGCAAGGCGCTTGTCACACGCAAGCATAATATTAAACCCACCGCCGTAAGCGTAGCCGTTAAATAAAGCAATGGTCACCTTCGGGGAGGTGAAAATTTCAAGCACGCAGTTGTTAAAGATCTGAAGGACATGTCTTAGAACCTCCTCTCCATCATGACCGACACATGTTAATAAATCCTCTGGACGTGGCCCACTGCTGAAATAAGCGCGATGTTTACTCCCGAATACAATTGAATAAATGTTCTTGCTCTCATTCCCCATCCTGATAGCTTCAAGTAATGCACTTCCAAGAGATGCATCAAATGCATTTTTCTTTTCAGGATAATCAAGCGTGACATAGAGAACATGGTTCTTTATTTCTGTTTGAACATAACTCATCAGCTATACCAACACACTTTCTTTTTCAATTTTTTTCCACAATTTATAGCCTGAAAGTATAACTGAGACGACCCCCCCGCCTGGATCAGTCCATTGACCAGAAATATAAAGCCCTTTAATCGGTGTTTCTTGCTGGGGGCGACCTGTCATTTGCTGCTTATTTTGCTCCCATCCATAAATGGCACCAAAGCTATTATTTGTATAACGCTCCATCGTTTGAGGTGTACCCGATTCCACATGAACAAGATGATTACGAAGATTCGGAATGGCTAGCTCAGCCATTGAAATCAATTGGTCTTGGTAGGCCTCCTTTTCCTCTTTCCAATCAGATCCAATATCATATGGCACTAGAGTTGTCAGAACAGCTGTATGTTGTCCTTCCGGTGCTAAACTCCGATCCGCCAGAGTAGGTGTGGAAATGGCTAAACCACTAAGGCCTTTTGCCCCTAACTCTTTCAATGCTTGGTGCTTTTCCATAAACGTGTCATAGCTGTAATCTTTGTAAATGAACGTCTCATGAGATAAGCCTTCCTTTTCAAGTGGATGATCGACCCCTAAGAAGACTTCAAAAGCAGAAATTGACGGCTTCAACTTGCTAATTCGTTTCTTATACCGTGTAGGAAAATGTTCTTCTCCCACAAGGGTTTGTATCATCTTTAAAAAGTCTCCATTACAAATAATTTTTGGTGCTTCCACGTATTCACCTGTTTGAAGGCGAACACCTTTCACCTGTTTATCTTCTACTTCCACACGCTCAACTTCATTCCTTAGACAAACTTCCCCTCCCAATGCCTTAATACGTTTTACAAATGCATCGGCAAGCGTTTGAAAACTCCCTTCAGCATAGTAAATATCTTCTTTAAAATAGCTCATGATGGCATAGGCAAAAAACATGGCACTTCCTTGCGTAGGTGGGGTACCGTAATACGCCCACAAAGCAGAGAATGAATAAATAGCTTGCGGATCTTGTAAAAAAGATGAGGTTAAGTCATGAAAGCTCTTGTCGCGATATTTCAACATGATAGGATTAGATAACACTTTCAATGGATCACCAGAGTGGAGAAGCTTTAATGTCACATCATAGAGCTTTTCCATCTCACTAACTAACTCTTTTATGTTGTTAGTTTCATGTGGGAACTCTTGGCAATAAGAATGAATAAGTCCTTCTTTAGTTCGACTAACTGTCATCTTTCGGTCGGGATAATAAGCTGTATAAATGTCATCCAATCGAAGGAAATTCACGTCATTTTCCACCCCAGCTGCTTGCAATAGGTCTTCTAACAATCCACCATCTTTCGCACCAGCTGCAATGCGTACAGCCGAATCAAAGGTAAACTTTCCTCTACGAAAAGAATGTGCGTATCCTCCTGCTCGGTAATGACGTTCAAGTACAAGGACCGAGTAGCCCTCTTGTGCTAGATATGCAGCTGCACTAAGTCCCCCCATACCTGCTCCGATAACAACTACATCGTAGCTTGATTTTTTAGGCCTTCTTGCCATGCCTCTCCCTCCCATTCCTCTATCAATGTTTTAATATGATGTAAAAAGTCAGCTGCCAAAGCCCCATCAATGGCTCGATGGTCAAAAGTCATACTAAGAGGCACCATTGATTTAATGACAATATCGTCCTCAACAACAACAGGACAACGGCGAATAGCACCTATTCCGAAACAAGTTGTACTCGTAGTCATAGGAAAAAATGAGTTGATTGGAACATGTCCAAGCGACGTCACAGTAAAGCTCCCTTGGGTTTGCTGCCATGTTTCTGGCTTCTTCATCACTTTCTTAAAAATTTTTCGCCCTAACCACGTTGGGAGCTGCTGAAGCTTTCGGATAGCTGTGAATTGTTCACCTGTCTCAAATGAAACTCCCTTTAGCTCATTTATCTCCTCCTGAATGACTGAAAGGGATTTTTTATTTAAGTTTTGTATCACGTGTGAGGTGACGATTCGTTCCCCTCTAGCTAGAGTATCCATGGTCACTTTGCCATCAATTGAAGAGAACTGCCAACGTTTCAGATGCCGCTTTCCTTGAACTGAGCAATTAACTTCTGGATACGCTTCAATAGCTCGGGAAATGGCATAAAGGAAAAAGCTCACATAGCTTATGTTCTCTGAACGTTGCTTAAATGTCGTCTTCGCATCCAATAGTGTAGAGGCGTCAATTTCTGTACTTAAGTAGATTGCCTGACTTTCATTTGCTTTCTCAAGAAAGTGAACAGTATGCCGCCTTACCGGTGGTAATGGCTCAACTTTAATTGTCATTTTCTCGATGCCTCCACTAATTCAACAATTTCGCGAACTGTTGAAATAGCCATAAACTTATCCAAGTCAAGTTTGACATGACACTCAGCTTCAATATTTGTGAAAAGTCTCAAGGAATTGACTGAATCCCATTCAGAATCTTCCTCTTTTGAAAAATCCAATGTCACGTCAGCTTCCTCGAGCTCCATCACATCTTGAAAAATGTCTAAAACTGTTTTCTCAACTGTCGTCAGCATTACGCTTTCATCCTTTCGCTAGTTAGTTGCTGCTTAATCCACGGTACTTTTGGAAGAGAGCAACTGCATGAAGATAGCCAGTCATCTCCTTCTGCTTTAAAGCCATGTTCTTCATAAAAAGCAGCCACAAATCTATTTTTCGCTGTCTGTCGATATGTGCCTGAAATAGTTTGTACTCCTTTGGATCGTGCTTCCTCGAATAATAAATGAAGGGCTTCTGTTTCCACTTGGCGTTTAAAAACTCGGCAACTCATGACAGCATTCCTAATACGCCATGTCTTTCCTTCCTCAGAAACATGAAAGTAGCCCACCAATCCGTTGTCACCAAAACGATCCTCCAAACCAAACGTATAAATGGATTCAGCTACATTCTCGTCCATTGTCCTTGTCACATCTGCTTCTGTTAAACGTTCAGTCGTCAAATTAAATTGATTTGTACGTTGAGAAAGCTGAGTAACTCTTGAAATTTGGTGTTTCTCCAATTTGGTCCATTTAATAACCATTTGTAATTGTTTGAGATAATCTTCAAGCGATGTAGACGATTCTTTAAGTTTTTCGTGCTGGACTAATTGTTTATATTTTTGCGATCGCTCTCGATCCTCATTTGTTAAGCCTAGTGTATTAAACCACCCATTCTCCAATAGATCCATTGAGTAACGACTCGGATCTTTTCCGATTGGTATCACCGTCACATCCGGAATTTCTTCTGTCATCAGCTGTCTCTCAAATGGATTGTCATCTATAAATAGAAAGGAATCTAAACCTAAGTTAAGCTGAGTCGCCATCTTACGGAGACTATCTGTTTTTGGCTCCCAATGACAAAAAATTTGTGTGAACGCCTCCTCCTTTAAAACCATGTGTTCATTTTCTTCAAAAACAGCCTTTACATTTTCCCAGTCATTTTTACTAGCAATCGTCAATAGAACACCTTGCTCATGTAGACGACGAATAACTTTTTGAAATGATTTATATTGGTTACCAGGGAAAGCATCAGACAGTGCGATTCCCTTCACACCATCATCTCCAATAATGCCTCCCCAAATGGTGTGATCTAAATCAAGAGCCAATACTTTTTTCGTCAGCCCTTTTTTAGCCGCTACAATAGCGACGACTTCAGAAGAAAGACCATGCCATGCTTCCACACTGTAACTCATGGATCCAAAGTACTTTAATCTATCATCTCTTATTTGACTTGCCCCTTGTGTCAACACATCAAAATCAAGAGTAATGATGTTGGGTATGTTAGTGTGCAACTCAAGCAATTGAACGTTAAATTTTCTCCATAGAGAGGATACACGTTGCTTTTCGCGATAGCCTAAAATCGCTTTTAAGTCAGCCAGTGGTAGAGGAATTGTATGAAGAACGATCGTGCCATGATGTCGGGAAGCAAAAGAGCTAACAACATGAGTGATGTCATGAATTGCCGCCTCTAAAGCCTTTGCAATCGTATTGACTGACCACTCATTAGTCTGGATATGTTGATAGATGACAGACTCGTCGAGCGAGCAGACTGTGACATCACCTTCAAAAGCATCGAGCTCACTATCTGATTGGAGCATCTGAACCGCCCATTGATTAAAGCCTGTGGTCAACACCTTTAAATTTATTTGCCTTTTAGCAGCATCAAATCTAAGGGCATCTTCCAATCCATCGGTTGTATGATTTCCTACAATCGCTATTTTTGCATGAGTTCTCCCACCTTCCCACTTACGCAATAGTTTTCCTATTTTGTTCTGTTGAACTGGACTTTCTATGTCAAAAAGAAGTTGTGTAAACTTATGGCTCATATCAGAGTCATTTTGATGAATACATGATTTAATCTGGTTTAGGCGTTCACGCTCATTCATTGGTCGCACCCTCTTTGTATTCCAGTGTGATGCCCGTTTTTATCCATTTGGAAGATTCAATGGCAACCCCTACGACTTTATTACTCGGTTTAAGTCTTCCATGAAGTTTTTTTAATTGTAAGTATGGAAGGGCATTTCCGTTGTTCCCTGTCTCTTGTACACAATTTATCGTGGAATCTAGAGAAAGCCCTAAAGAGTCGATAATCGTTTTTGTCATGTTCCATCCCAGCTGGGGAGGAAGAAAGTAAGTTACCTCTTCTTTCTTCCAATTTCTTTCTTCAAGTAATGTGGTGAGTACCTGATCCGTCATAATTGGGACTCGTTTTTCAATCGCTTTGTAATCTTCTTTTGCTGATTGATATTGCTTACGAATCTCCCGCTTACTTAGTTCTTGAATATTCTCTGGCACGGTACCAAACCAATTCATCACCTGCCCCGCTTCTTCCCCAAGCCCTTCGAAACGATTTTCAAGAGAGGTAATTTCTAACCCGTCGCAATTTTTAGTTGTTAATAGGAGAGCTCCTGCTCCATCTCCAAATAAGGCATAGTTAATTAATTCAGATGACCTTAGCTTTGTAAAATCACGTGTTAAATCCATGTATTTGTTGCACACATCTCCGCCGATGACAAGCGCATAACGCCGTTCACCAACAAGAAGGTGACGTGCCACATCTAATGCTTGAAGAGCTCCTGAACATCCCGCCTGAATTTGATACGTTTGTATATGATGTAATCCTAGACGGTCAGCCACTAGATTCACTGTTGCAGGCATTAAATGATCTGGTGTGGCAGTAGATAGAACGATCACATCAATCTCTTGGGGGTTGATGCCAGTTTGCTCAATCGCTCCTTCAGCAGCTGCAGTACATAAATCTGTCAGGCTATACTCTATTGTTCGTTTGGTAAAATCTACAGCAAAATGTCTAGTGTCATTGCCAATCATCTTATCAATCCACTCTTTTCGAATGGATAACACGTCTTCCATTTGATCATTTGTAATAGGTTTTCCTGGTAAACATTCGCCATACCCGATGATTCTAGGAGCGACCGCTACTCTAGATTCCTGTTTCGATTCCTGCACCAACATGAAGATTTTCCCCCCCTATTAAATTTGCAGATGGATGTATGAGTAATTCTATGGATTTAACATACTCATCAATATCAGGAAGCTTCGGTTTAAGACTGAATATTTCGACTTTTTTCTTCCTAGCCTTCTTTTCCTGACGATCGAACCCATCATTATAATAGCCAAACGTTATGGCATTGACGTTTAATTTAAACGGCCCAAGCTCTCTAGACATACATTTCATCAAGGATAGTTTTGCTTGATTTAAAACGGGAGAGCTCACATATTCTGCATAATACAGTGGGTCATAGAACAAAGGGAAAATAATATGACCTTTTTTCGGTTTAATCATTTGACGCACAACTACTTTATTTAAAAGAAAAATACGATGCAGATAATGCCTTATGTGTTCCTCAAACTCCAAAGGATTTTCTTCCAACTGTTTCGCTTCATCTATCATTTCATTTCCATGGATAAGGACATCTATCCCACTATCTCCAAAGGCTTCAACAATATTCGTATCTAATACGTCTTCTTCAAATTTGTCACAAAACACCGTTGCTTGAGCTGGTTGAGATAGCATAAATTCACGGTGCTTGTCACGATCAGTAAATAAAAGGACTGATTTATCTCCCTTTTGATGAAAGTGATGAGCAATCATTTGATTCATTCTTTGCTCCCCTTGTGAAATGAAAATGTTCATGTTTTCCTCCTAACGTAAAAAGCCTCCATCAACCTTAAGTACCGTATCAGTTACATAATCACTTAACTCACTAGACAAAAAGAGCACATTATTAGCAACTTCTTTCGTAGAACCAAGCTTTTTAGCATTGGTGAACCGCAAAAAGTTAGCTAACTTTTCCTTCGGTACGTGATCTATCATATCTGTTTGAATCATGCCTGGAGCAATGGCGTTTATAGAAATTCCTTTCTCATGATACTTTCTGGCTAATAATCGGGTAAGCCCTATTATCGCACCTTTAGATGTCCCATAATTCGTTTGGGCTTCCCGTCCCGCCACTCCTGTAACCGATACTACATTAACAATTTTTCCTGTTTTTTGTGCTTCCATATAAGGGAGGGCTTCTGAACAGCAGGTATATGTTCCTCCAAAATTTATACTGAGGACTTTTTGCCAATCTTGCTCATCCATTTGAAATAGAAATTGATCTTGTGTAATCCCTGCATTATTGACCAATATATCTATTTGCCCGTGACTCTTTATAATGTTCTTAAAAAGAGTATGTATAAAAGCTCGATCTTCCACAGAGCCTTTAACGTAAGTTGCGCTTATTTGCTCTCGGTTTAATACTCCCTCAATCTGCCGAGCAGCCGCATCATTGGAAGCATAAATCCCATAGACAAAAGCCCCTTGAGCAACAAATATTTCGACAATCTCTTTTCCAATACCACGAGTAGCCCCTGTTACAATAGCTACTTTTTCATTTAATAGCATAAATGTCACCCCTTTTTTCTATAGAGGGGAGTGTAACCGAAGCTACACCCCAAACCTCTAAGTTTAGGTTTAGCTACTTACTTTGTCTTTTAGTTGCTCCTCAACAAAAGCGGATAAAGTGGCAACAGAATAGAAATGCTTGCGAATATCTTCTTCTTCTAACCCTTGAACTTTCACAGCAAATTCAGCTTCTACGCCCGATACAACATCAAGAGCTTCGACAGAATCAAGACCTAGCCCATCCCCAAACAACGGTTCCTCATCTTCGATTTCCTCTGCTTCAATGTCCTCTAACTCTAATCGCTCAATCAGAATATTCACCTTAATAATCTCCTTGATCTCACTCACTGTTTTCATGTTAAGTTCCTCCATTTTTTTATTTTCCAATGGCCATAGCCATAGAATTACCATTTATAGATATTGAGACTATAAGCCCAGTCGCTACTCTCTCTTTTGTCCAGCCAAAAGATTGAATCACGGATTGTTGTTCTTTCTTTGGAAGAGAAAGAAGTTCAATAGCTGCTTGAGTATGGAACAACGAGCCATTAGACTCCATGTAACCACATAGGTGATTGAGTGTCATTACAGGAAGATGAGCATATTTTTCTAGTAGCTTCTGCAAAGCTTCCGAGTCAGTTACATTATTGTTATGGTAAAAGACAAAATCGATATCTTCTTCTGAGAGCCTTGCATTTTCCAAACAGTGAGCGACAGATTTTTCTATGGTTGTGTAAATGTCTGTGTTACTGTTAAAAGCTTGTCCAAATCCCTTAATTGAAGCTAACTTCTGGAGACCTTTTGCCTTTACAGTTTCATCGTCTGCCAACATAAGAAACGTACTACCTTCACTCATCTCATACGTACTGGCCGTTAAATCCATTGCCATATCAATCTCAGTTGATAGTCTTGACTGCTCATCCCCTGCTCCTACAAGAATTGCTTTTTGTTTTCCATCAAGAATACTAGTCGTCCCGTAATGAATAGCTTGCAGACCATCTATCCCCCCAGAACTGTGAGAAGAGCTAAATCCTTTGATATTGAATACCTTTGCTAGCTTTCCAGCCGTTGAGTTTAACACCATATCAGGAAAGTAAACACTGCTCGCATTCTCCTCCCCACGATTAAGAATAGAGCCAAGGTACTTTTCAGCGCTTTTTAAACTTCCCCGAGACGTTCCAAACACCAGTCCGAGATCTTCATACTCTGATTCTTCCATGGGTATTTTTTTCAAAGCTAGATCACAAGCTCCAATACTGTATTGAGTTAACGGATTCATACGACGTTGATAGAGTGTTTTATTGTAGTTTTTGAGAGAAAATTCTAGGTGTAGAGGTGAGGTTTTATTTTGAAATACGTTAAGTAGGAATGATCCATCTTCATGAGCTCGGGCATGGATGGTACCAAAGCTACAGATAGCAATTGATTTAACATTTGCTTGATGATTTATTTCATTCTTAGATGTGGAGTACGATGGGTGACTTACATTTTTAGATAAAATAGAGGAATTATGACCACCAAACGCTGAATTGTTACATAAAAAATATTTGGGAGCATATGAATGCATTGAATTGGTTACTAACTTTGGATGATCACAACCTTCTCTTGCCTTTGAAAAATGAAGTGTAGCCGGTAGCTTTCCTTGTTCAAGTGCTAAAAGTGTTGTCACGTATTCAATAGAGGCAGCCGCACCAAGGTTATGACCGAAATAGGCTTTACTAGAACTGACATAGATATCATCGAATTGATCTTTGAAATAAGAGCGGAGTCCACGAAGTTCTGCAGGATCATTTGCTTTTGTTCCGGTACCGTGTGTGTTTATATACTCAATTTCTTCTTGGGACACATTCCCTTGAGACATAGCCATTTCTACGGCTTTTTGAATGCCATAACCATCCGGCTGAGGAGCCGTTTCATGATGAGCATCACTCGTAAGGCCATAACCTTCAATAACACTGTATATTTTCGCTTCTCTTGCTAACGCTTTTTCTAGTGGTTCCAGCACAATAAAAGCGGCACCTTCACCGAGACTTAAGCCATACTGCTCATTATAAGGCGAACACGGTTTATCGTTTAAAGCCTTTAAAGCGTTAAATCCAGCGTAAACGGATGTAGACATTGAATCCGATCCACCAGCAATCATCATATCTGCATAGCCGTGACGAATCATGTCACATGCATACCCAATAGCATTTCCACTTGCTGCACATGCTGTGTTTAAAGTCATTACCGGTCCAGATAATTGGAATTTCTTCGCAACAGCATCACCTTGTTGATAAAATGGATATTTTCTCGTTTTATCTCGATCCAATTCTTCTAGAGATCTTTGTTCTTCTAAAGAGTTTAATCCACCATTACAAGTGCCAAAAGCCAGTCCAATTGTTAAATTTGAAGTTGAATCAACCTTTGCCTCTTCTAACGCCTCTTGAATAGAGATAATAGCGTACTGGGCACACCGGTCAAAGTCCTTTTCTTCCTCTGAAGTAAAATAGTCATTCGGATTATAGGCTTTTATCTCCGCTCCCATTTCACTGATAAATGATTCTGGATTAAAAGACTTAATGAAATCAATACCCGATTTGTTTTGCTTCATACTTTCAAAGACTTCGTGTTTATTTTTCCCAATACTTGATAAAATCCCAATACCAGTAACAGCAATTTGTAAAGAAGTCATTGTTTCCCCCACCTTTTTTTCCATTTAGTTAGAAATAATATAAAAGCTAACCCTAGGCGAATGACATTTTTTTTACTACCACTTTGTTTCAATAAGCTTAGAGGAACAATTTTTTGAATTAAATCTAAATGATTTGGCGATCCATGCACATCATCAAATTCATAGAAAGTAATATTCTGACCATTTTCAAGTAAAAATTCTTTATCGTTTGTTGGAATAATTTCATCTCGACGACTAAAGACATAGGTTAAAGGAATACGGAGGTTTCTTAGTTCTTCTGGTGAAATAGCATATGAAGTAAGTGTACGGCTCACATCTTCTAGGTTCTTTTCCAACACATGAGAAAGTGTAAGTTGTGTAATAAAAGGAACATGTTTTTCTGAATACTCTTTAAAAAAGTAATGAAGCGGCGCACCGACAGTGGTGATGCCTTTAACTCGGGTATCCTCTAATGCTTGCTTGATGGCTAAATGTCCGCCAAAACTCATGCCGACAATATAGGTGTGGTTTACATTTGCCAATGAAGAAAATGTATCTAATACCTGCCCAAGCATGCGATGGGAAGCATTATCATAAACTGTTCTATTTTCACCTACCCCAGGACATTCCATAATGATAACTGAAAAGCCCAGTTTTTTCCCAACTTTCAAAAACACTTTCCATTGTTCTTTTACAGACACAATTCCGCCTATTACTAGTAAGCACGGTTGATTCAAGTGTAAATTTGATGTATACACACTGAATGGTTTGCCATGGGCTTGAAATGTATGTTTACGAATATTATCCTTAGCATACGTTCGTTCAAAAACGATGGATAGCTCCTTGCTCGCTGCTTTCTGCTGTTCGGTGTGAGGGTATGGAAATCTAGCAAAATTAAAGCATTGAATGGCATCTTCCATTGACCCCTCTTTTAAACACCGTTCTGCCGCTGTTACCCACTGCTGATCCCACGCCCCTTTGGTTGGTACTTCGCATGGAGGTAAGTGTATATTATTTAAGATGTCTAGTGGGTCAATCTTTGTAAACGAATGCGTCCTTACATGTAATCGTGCATATTGCTTTAATTCTTCTATGTTTAACATGAGGTCACACCTAACTTTTTAAAAGAAGCCTTTACTAACCTATCCACCACTTCCGGCTTCTGAAGAATACTGAAATGTCCTCCTTCAACCGTCACATACTCCATACTCTCAGGCATAACTTCCTTCCAATCTGCTTCTCCCACTTTTCGAGTTAGAATATCGTCCAAACCATTCACGATATATGTAGGGATTTTTGATTTAGTGGCCGTATAACGAAACGTTTTAACAAGAGAGAGATCTGCTCGAAGTATTGGCGCAAACCATTTAACAAACATAGGGTGATTTTTATACTCATTCGGAACCCCACCCAAATCTGCAAGCCTTCCTACTATCGTATGATCATCCTCATCTAATAGCTTCACACCTCCACCATAGCGATCAATTGGGTTAATACCACTTAAAATACGACATTGAACCTTATATTCTTGTAATCTTCTTGACACTTCATAAGCTAGAAGTCCCCCCATACTATGACCAAAGACTCCCCAAGTTTCGCTCCGGTTACGCAAACTAATTACTTTGTTAGCCAGATCTTCTACAGCTTTGTCAAATTGATTGAGAAATGGTTCATTCACTCTTATCCCTCTTCCAGGTAAGTCTATTCCAACAACATCGATTCCAGGAAATTCCCATTTACTAAACATATTTGATGAACCGCCAGCACAGTGAAAGCAAAATAGCTGCATATAACCCCCCCTACACGTATATAACCTTTGGTTACTAACCTATGGTTATAATAATACACTTTTATCCGCATTTCAACATATTTTTTCAAAAAATACGAAATATTAAAAAAAATACCATTATTTAAAATGGTATTAATCGTTTATTACAATTGTAAATATGCGTTAATTTGATTATGAGGTTGCTTAATATCTGATCCATGACATATACTTACAACTTCAGGCCTTAATTCCTTCACAATTTTCCCACTTTCTATCGCTTGGCTCATATCAGCTGTAAACATTTTAATAGGTGGTTTAAGTTTATCTCCCTTGGAAGTAAATAAATCTCCCCCTATTAGGACGCGATCTAGGGTATGATAATAACTTACGTGTCCCGGAGAATGACCTGGTGTATGATAGGGTACTAGATTCTCTATAGCTTCTAACGTCCCATCCTCATTTTGTTTTAACGGTTTTACAATTCCAGGTTCAACAAGATGTTCCTTCTTCTTTCGGCCAGGAAATGGTTCTCTTCCTTCCATGTGTTTTATATCCATAACGTGACTATAAACTGGCAAGTTATGTTTATTCAGTATTTTCTTTAATCCTCCCACATGATCAGAGTGTCCATGGGTTAATAAAATAGCTTTCAATTCGCCTAATTTTTCTGCCTCTTTTATTATTCGGTTGCTCATAAATGGCATTCCCGTATCTACTATATAAACCCCATTATTAGCCTTTACTAGCCAAGCACTCATTTTCAGTAGAAACCAAGCTTCAATTTTGTAAACGTGCTGTGAGACTTTGATTACTTTCATCACATACGCCTCCCTGTATAAGGTAATTGATTGACCTTTCCACAATTGGAAAGACACGTCTAATAATGCCATTTACACGTTCGTCTACATTCTTGTAGGTCATAATAATGCCATGTAACAGAAAATAAACCATTCGGCTTAAATCTAACAATTGCTTCTCATCAAAATTAGGAAAAACTCCCTTTACGGCATTTTTTAAATGTATAAACAGTTCCAATCTCTTTTCATTTAATTCCCAAATCGTTTCTTCAATATCAACTCGACTGGCTTCATAAGTAAGAAAGGCTTGATAAAGATTACGGTAACTTAGACCAAAATGAACAAACATTTTTGACAATCTAGTCAGCTGTTCTTGTGGTCGGTACTTTTCAGATGCAAGTGTGTTTTGAATACTATTGCGTAATCGATCAAGGGGTTCTTCAGCTAATGCTTCTAATAGTTGTTTTTTATCTTCAAAATAAACATAAATACTTGTGTGAGAACATTTTGCTTCTCTTGCTATCTCCCTCACAGTCACTTGCTCATACCCTTTTTGGGTAAATAATTTTTGTGCAGCAAGTAAAATTCGTTCTTTCGCTTGAGCTTCTAAAGACACTTTTTATTTCCCTCCTCACTAAACAACGATATAACCACCGGTTACTAACCAACGGTTATATTATAACATAGTTAACTTCTTTAACAAGCCTACTTTTACCTTTTTTTTTATGTTTCTTTTATTGTTGATACACGATTATTTAAAGGGCTAGCCTGAATGAATATCACTGATGTTATGCCATTCCGTATAACACGCCAACCCTCTTTTGCTTAAGATTCTAGTAAATGACTTCATAGACCTTCATCTTCATTCTTCTAATAAAATAAACGCCTTTTTAATATGATTAATGACATACTGATTTCGAAAGGAGTGACTTTAGTGAATTATTTTATTGGCAAAAATCAAAATAATAATGCACCTATTTCTAATGGCAACGTATTGGCATGGATTCAACAATATGATGTAGGCTGCCATCCAGTTGATCGGATAAATCAATTTTTTTTTAAATACTTTGATATGTCAAGTTCTCTGTTAGATGACAATGGCTCCTATGTATTAGTGAAAGATCACAATGAAAAAGTATGGTACGATCCTTATGGTTTTGTCCAACAGAAATTAGGGCAAATCGGCGAAATTGTTTCCATCAATGATACGAAATATGTCGATGGATTTGGGATTTACGAAGTCGTGTCCCATAAAGGTAATATCGTTGTTAAAACAAAGACTTGGACCCCACCTAACACACATTCACTAGTGCGATCCATTAGTGTGAAAACCCTGCGAGGCAACCAATCCAAAGCGTCAATTTACCCTGTCATCCATCTGAAAAACTTCGTTCAACGACTTGATAATATCTTTATATCTCGAATTTCGGAAAATCAGTGGCTCGCTGTGACGGTTTTCCCTGTTATCGACGGTATCAGTGGAGACATCGGTAAAGCTGTCACAGGGGAAGGGATCACTATTTTTGAACATAGCCTCCTCCCTACTCCGTTAGTTTTCACCATGCCAACTCAACCGCTACCTGGACCGGATTATAGTCAACCAGTTTATCAACTTTTTGCTGCGGGCAATTCGAAAGAACAGGCACTTCACGAATTAGAACGAACGCGAAGTGAGGTTAAACAAAGCGAACAAAAAACATTACGTTATTGGCAACTGCGCCACAAACAAACAGTCGATGTCGGTCCACTTCCAGAAAAATACGATTATTTTTGGAAAGTCAGCAACACGTTAATAAAAATGAGCTTACAAAGTGATGGCACACCGATTATCATTGGGTTTAAACCTTATATCGGAAATGTATGGATTCGTGATAGCTTATGGGTAGCGGCAACTTTAGCTTTAGCAGGACACTTAGAAGATGCTGTAAAAGCATTATACGCCACACTCAGTTATTTAATTGAGCGCCCTAACGGCAACTATTATTTTGCCTATAATGTCGTGACAAAACTACCAAATGAGCATGCATTCGAAAATGATACAACAGGCCTCATATTATATGGCATTTGGCAAGTATGGTCTTTAACCAATGATTCGTCATTGCTGCAAGATATGTGGCCAATCATTAAACAATCGAGCAATTGGATATTAAAAACCAGAGATAGCACTGGGCTCATTCTCCCGGATGCAGGTATTTGGGAAACATTCGGCCCTCACTTAGACGAGCATTTTGAACATATGACTTGGACATCTGCCATTTCAGCATTTGGTTTAAGCAAAGCTGCCATAATGGCTGAGGCTGTCTCAGAAAATGAAAAGGCTAATCAATATAGGCAAGGTGCAGCCGAATTAATTCAAGCCATTTCACGGCACAACGTTCATAATGGCATTGTCACACGATCACTAGAGACAAAATTATTAGATGCTTCTGTCAGTTTATTCTTTTCAGAGTATCCTATTTTTCCAAAAAAGTGGTTACAACCTACGATAAAAGCTATGAGGCAAAGGCTAGAAGACCCATTCATTGGTGGTATTTGGCGACATGAAAGTTTAGTCACTGAAGAAGGAGATTTAAAGCCATGGACAGGACCAACTTTTTGGTTAGGTCAAGCATTTTTGATTGATAATGACGTCAACGAAGCTTGGCGGTATTTTAATCACAATTATGATAATAGCGCATTTTGCGGCCTCCTTCCTGAATTACTCTATAGTTCTGGCCGTCCTAGAGGTATTGGCTTACCAAGCTACTCTCAATCGGGCGTTATTAGATCCTTGTTGCTATATAAGCATTTATATATGCCGGACTAATTTTTATCCATCACCTTAAATATAATAATTGAATGAGTGCAAATTTCGAACAAGGACTGTGACCTTCACTTCAGACGGACGCTTTCCCGAGAGCTTTTCTTCAACTAACTTTTATTCGGTTAACTTTCGCAAAAACAAACGGCTGCTCATTCCTCAGGGAGTCGCCGCCTTCAGCATAATATTAGTCTTATTGCTTTAAAAACATTATTAGAAATCGACTCAAGTGTTTAAATAAGCAAAAATGGATAATATCAAATGACCTTGATAAAACGAACCGTCAATCAGTGGGCGTGGACGTTCTTCTCCCACTGATTATTAGTTGAGTCATCAGGAGATTAGCACCCGTTAGCTGTGATAAATGTTCAGGCAGAAAAGACGCTAGTCATTCTGTCTGAATCCGTTAATTTAGTGAGAACGTATCTGCCTATGTATAGTGATTGTCATAACTATAAGTTTAAGTCAAACGTGAGAAATTATCTCCTATTCTCATTTAATCTCATTCGCTTCCCCCCAGCCATTAACATATAACCCCCCTGTCCTTTTCACCTTAGCTTGGTACTCACTTCTACGTGTTGACGTATCCCCTCTGAAAAAAAGCAAAGCTAATTTTAAAGGAAATCATTTACGGTTAAACCATATTCATAGAAGTTAATAAACATTTTTTTGAAAAAAGTGTGTACTTTTTTAATTTGGCTATGTATAATGTTATATAACAGAAATATAAATAAATAACTGTACTATAAAAAGGAGTGAGAAGTGTATGATGAAAAAGACGAGTCGTCCCTTTAAGTCTACTGCTAAGAAAACGTGCCCTGAATGCGGTGAATTCATTAAAGAGTTGACCGAGTCTTACTTTATGGAATGTGAACGCTGTCTTACTAGAAAAAGTGAATAAGCGCCATCTGTTTAATAACAAACGAAAAGGGGTTATCTTGTATGAGTACAGTTGAGGAAAAAATTAAAATCCTCGGAGAACGCCATGACGAATATGACGAAATATTAACTGAAGAAGCACTTCAGTTTATTTATCACTTAGAGGCTCGCTTCGGTAAGAGAAGAAAGGAACTATTAAATGACCGAGAAAAAGTACAAGTGGCCATTGATGAAGGGCACACTCCTCATTTCTCATCGGAAATGAAGTCTATTCGGGAAGGGGATTGGACCGTCGCACCCCTACCGCAAGATCTACTGGACCGTCGGGTAGAAATCACTGGCCCTGTAGACAGAAAAATGGTCATTAATGCGTTAAACTCTGGAGCTAAAGTCTTTATGGCAGACTTTGAAGATGCAAACTCGCCAACTTGGAACAATTGTCTAGAGGGGCAGATAAATCTGAGAGATGCTATTCGTGGAACTATCTCGTTTACAAATGAAAGCGGTAAACATTATCAGCTTCAAGATGATCCTGCCGTCATAAAGGTGAGGCCAAGAGGATGGCACTTAGAAGAGAAACACTTCTTAGTAAATGGGCAACGTATATCTGCAAGCTTATTTGACTTTGGCCTATATTTTTTCCATAACGCCAAAGCATTGATTGAAAAGGGTAGTGGCCCTTATTTTTACCTGCCTAAAATCGAAAATCATCGTGAAGCCAAACTATGGAATGATGTATTTGTGTTTGCACAAAAAGAACTGGGTTTTCCCCAAGGGACCATTAAAGCGACTGTGTTAATTGAAACGATTTTAGCGGCTTTTGAAATGGATGAGATTTTATATGAATTAAAGGAGCATTCGGCTGGATTAAATTGCGGACGTTGGGACTACATTTTTAGCATTGTAAAGAAATTCCGTCATTGGCAGGATATCATTCTGCCGGACCGCTCCGCCGTCACGATGACCGTTCCAAATATGAGAGCTTATTCACTGTTAGCGATTCAAACATGCCATAAGCGGAATGTTCATGCTATTGGAGGGATGGCCGCACATATTCCTGCGAAAGACAACCCAGACATTAATGCTGCTGCATTTGCCAAAATCCGCGAAGACAAAGAACGGGAAGTAAAAGATGGCCATGATGGCACGTGGATTGCTCATCCAGGAATGATCCAAACAGCCCTTGATGTCTTCAATGAGCATATGCCCACAGCCAATCAAATTCATCGAAAGCGTGAAGACGTGACCATTAAAGGGGAAGATTTGCTCGACATGCCAAGCGGAACCATTACTGAAGGTGGTGTCCGTACAAATATTAGTGCCAGCATCCGTTATATAGCCTCATGGTTATCAGGGAGAGGAGCTGCTCCGATAGATCACTTAATGGAGGATGCCGCGACAGCTGAAATCTCTAGAGCTCAACTCTGGCAATGGCTCCATCACCCAAAAGCCATTCTTGACGATGGCCGCCATGTGACCGCTGAGATGATTAGAATGATGGTTAAGGATGAAATTGGAAAAATAACGAATGAAGTGGGGCAAGATCGCTTTGAACAGGGTCGCTTTCCAGAAGCTACACAGTTGTTGGAGCACCTTATTTTTACTGAGCATTTCGAGGAATTTTTAACAATTCCTGCTTATGAAAAATTATAATGGGAGGAATGAGACGATGAATAGTGACAACATATTACAATTGGAGAGAAGCTGGCAGAAAGACGAAAGATGGCTTGACATCACAAGACCGTATAAAGCTGAGGATGTCGTTCGACTAAGGGGATCTATTACGATTGACTACACACTCGCTGAACAGGGGGCTACGAAACTTTGGCAGCTTCTTCATACGGAGGAATATATTCCAGCACTTGGCGCTTTGACAGGAAATCAAGCGATGCAGCAAGTCAAAGCAGGCTTAAAAGCGATTTATTTAAGTGGCTGGCAAGTAGCGGCAGATGCGAACCTTGCTGGAAGCATGTACCCTGATCAAAGCCTGTATCCTGCTAACAGTGTCCCGGAGGTCGTTAAAAAAATTAATCGCGCTCTGCAACGTGCTGATCAAATTCATCATATGGAAGGCCATGACCAGATTGACTGGTTTGCACCAATCATCGCTGATGCGGAAGCAGGCTTCGGTGGACAGTTAAATGTCTTTGAGCTGATGAAAAGTATGATTGAAGCAGGAGCAGCAGGCGTCCATTTTGAAGACCAGCTTTCATCCGAAAAAAAATGTGGCCACCTTGGTGGAAAAGTGCTCTTACCAACGCAAACTGCGGTTCGTAATCTCATTGCTGCCCGCCTTGCCGCTGATGTGATGGATGTGCCGACTGTCCTTATTGCTCGAACAGATGCCAACGCTGCCGACCTTATCACAAGTGATGTGGACGATTATGATGCCCCTTTCTTAACAGGGGAACGTACGGCAGAAGGCTTTTACAAAACAACAGCTGGCCTTGATCAAGCGATTGCTAGAGGCTTAGCCTATGCCCCATATGCCGACTTACTCTGGTGTGAAACAGCCGAACCTAATATAGAAGAAGCACGCCAATTTGCTGAAGCCATTCATGAGAAATACCCAGGCAAATTACTTGCATATAACTGCTCACCTTCTTTTAACTGGAAAGCAAAACTAGATGATGCCAGTATTGAAAACTTCCAAAAAGAGTTGAGTGACATGGGCTATAAATTCCAATTCGTAACACTTGCAGGCTTCCACGCCCTTAATCACAGCATGTTTGAACTGGCTCGTCACTATAAAACACGTGGGATGGCTGCATACTCTGAGCTCCAACAAGCTGAATTTGCTAGCGAGCATGACGGATATACTGCCACAAGGCATCAACGCGAAGTGGGCACAAGCTATTTCGATGATGTCGCTCAAGTTGTGACAGGCGGGACATCATCTACTACAGCCCTTAAAGGCTCCACAGAATCGGAGCAATTTCAGCGGTCAAGCACGTCTAAATAGGAACTAATAGAGAAAATATCTATAATAATAAGGCGGTGGGATGTCATGCCTTTATCATGTCACGTCCCACCACCTCTACATCGTATTTTTTTAGATCACCATTTTCATCTCTAACACTTCTTAGTCATCAGAACTCACTGTTTATAAAATACCCTTATAATCGCTGCCATGTTTAGATTGTAACAAGTACCTCGTTTAATTAAGGGGGAAAACATGATAACAACTTGAGAAAAAAAGAGTGACATGGTATCATTATAAATGAATGACAGTCAGTCATTTTACATTTTATCTTATTTGGAGGACTGATACATGCGTCATCAAACGAATAAATACGATTTGCTCATTGAGGCAGCGCTCAATGTTATGAAAGAAAAAGGATTTGAAAAAGCTTCTGTCTCCCAGATAGTCAAGGAAGCAGGTGTCGCTCAAGGAACTTTCTATTTATATTTTGAATCGAAAAGTGCCGTTGTCCCTGCTATTGCAGAAAAGATTCTCAGTGCACTTTTAACTGAGATTAAAAAGAGACACGTTGAGGAAGATTCTATCTTTGACATAATAGAGATGATCGTTGACGTAACCTTTGATATTACTGAAGAATACCACGAGCTGATCCTATTTTGTTACTCGGGTTTAGCCTATTATGATTCATTCGGGCGTTGGGAAGAAATTTATCAGCCCTACTACCTTTGGTTAGAAGAACAATTAGCTAAAGCGCAGACAAAGGGAAGCATTAAATCGACAATAAGGCTCTCTTCACTGGCTAAAATGCTGATCAATGTGATTGAGACCTCTGCAGAAACATACGTTTTAGCTAATCAAAGTACGGAAGCAATCGACGCGACAAAAAACGAAATAGTTACTTTTGTAAAAAGCGCTATGACTGACTGTCATTCATAGAATGATATATTAATGAGGTGCTTTATATGCTAAATACATTAGCATTAGAAAAAAAATTATTAACACTATCGGTTATTGGTGCCCTTTTATTTGCACTAATAGGCATAGTTTGGGGAATAATGAGTTCCTCCCAAATGATCTTTTTTGATGGTGTTTATTCATTCATCAGTGTTATTTTATCAATGTTCTCTTTGCTGATGGCTCAATTTATGACTAAAAGTGATACAAGACGCTTTCCATATGGTAAAGAAGTGTTGGAACCCATCTCCATCATCGTTAAATATACTGCCATCTTGATTTTATGTATAGTAGCTGTTATATCAGCGATACAAGCGATCTTATCAGGAGGAAGAGATATTAGTCTTGGCTTTGCCCTTCTATATTCCTTCCTGTCTACGGTAGGGTGTTGGATCGTGTACGTTCTTCTAAATAAACGAAAGATGCTTTCAGGCTTCATCATGGCTGAGGCCAACCAGTGGAAAATGGATACACTCTTAAGTGCGGCTGTTCTCTTAGGCTTTTTAATAGCCTCCCTTATTTCACATACGTCTTACTCAGCTTTAATACCCTATGTCGATCCGTTAATGGTTCTTCTAGTAATGGGTTACTTCCTCAAAGTACCCTTTGTTGAAATAATAAAGGCCCTTAGGGAAGTATTAGATATGGCCCCAGCCCAATTTATCCAGAAAAAAGTGAAAGAGGTAACCGATAACATTCAAAGCCACTACCAAATCGAGGAGTCTATATTGCGAATCTCAAAGGCCGGCAATATGCTCTATATTGAAATAGACTTCGTCCTTAATAAAGAATCTAAAATACAAACGGTTGCTGACCAAGATAAAATCCGTGAAGAAATAAGTGAACAAACGAAAAGCCTAAACTATAAAAAATGGTTAACTGTTTCTTTTACAAATAACAAGAAATGGGCAAGTAAAATAATCGTGTAGTTATCGTGGGGATCAGGTAGAGTCCGCTCAATCACAGTTAATAAATTGCATCCTTCATGCAAAAGACTGTTCCGTTCCTCCCCCCAAACGGGACTAGCGGTACAAGAGAGCCGCTCATCAGGAAATTTCCAAAACCCCCATTCCGCCACCGGCAGGCGAAAACTCTCTTGCTTCCTGCTTTTTTTCTTCTCTCGCCATTTCCCGCCCCCATTATTCAAACCCTTTATGAAGATAGATATCATGATGTATTGATTGTTATGAAGGTTTGAAAGCAGTATGTACCAATACAGAATAAGCACTTCCCTATAAAGTTCTGCTAGGCCCTTATTCATAGACTCTAAAACGACACCTGCTAAAAATACAGATCCATTTCATAATGAAACTGTGTCATCTCGGCAATACATTACTAAAACTTAGGTTGGGTTTTTTCATACCATTGTAACGCCTGTCTTTCAATTTCCTTAACAGCATTCTCTTTACCCGCGATATAAGCTGTAATATTATAGGGATACTTATTGGCCAGTTCGTGCTTTAAATTGCCATACTCGTGTTTCTTCTCAGGAAAGTTTCTAAGATAGTCACGGAAAGCTAGATGGCGTATGATATCATAATTTCCATGTTGATAAATGTGAACATGGTGCGTACGATTATCCCCACCTTTTTGAAAGAACCGCCTTTCTCGTATCCCATTCTCCCCCTTTGGCTCATAGCCAATCGCCATCATCTCTTCGTTATATACATCCACACGCTGAATATTTTTTACAACAGGCATCATATCAATAATTGGTTTGGCTTTTAATCCAGGCACAGAGGTACTACCAATATGATGCACCTCAATGAGTTGGTCCCCATATATCTCATATAACTTTTCTAATTCTGCTTCAAACAGCGTTACTTCCACTTTCCTCATAAATGACCTTTCCTTCTCTTTTCCAGAAGCTTATTTGTCTCGTGCATCACGATTGATTGTTGCGTTTTAAAGGGGACTTGAGATGATGATCGTAATAAATATAGAAATGTTTCATTCCCTCATATCAGCTCGCCTTACTTCCATTGTGCAATGGTTTCAACAGGAAGGCGGTAGGAAGTATACCCTTCTTCAGCCGCTTTTCCGATGGACAGAAGCATGACTGGTACATAGCGCTCTTTCTCTAAATCAAAGACTTTACAAATGTTTTCTTTATCATAGCCTCCAATTGGATTTGTATCGTAGCCGTGTGCGCGAGCCGTCAGCATAAGTTGCATGGAGACTAGGCCGGCGTCAATCAAAATGGTTTCTCGGTTCACTTTTTCTGGAAGTTTTTCAAAATGTGCCGTCAGGGCTTCAATTTGTCTATTTTTCACCTCTTGTGTCATGTACCCTAACTCTACAGCTTTGGAATAAATGTCTTCTAAGTAATCTGCATTGTTCATATCAGCAAATACTGCGATAACAGCAGATGACGTCACAACCTGTGATTGATTAAAACTGGCTAACTCAGCGAGTTTTTCTTTTCCTTCATCGCTCTCAATGATTAGAAAACGCCACGGCTGTGCATTTACTGATGAAGGTGCTGTAGTTGCTTCCTCCAATATGTCAGTCATCTCCTTTTTACTTATTTTAACCGTTGGATCATAATTTCGAATCGAACGACGTTCTTTCATAATTTTCATAAAATCATTTGTTTTTAATGCCGTTTCCATGTGTAAATTCTCCTCTACGCTTTTATATTTTCTATATTTTTCTGCATCTGTGATAACACATTCTTTAGCATATTGCGTTCTTCGGCACTGACATTGGCTAGCATTTCCTTCATAAAACGGTCCTTCTCACTTTTGGAATCCTCGATTAGCTCTCGCCCTTTATCAGTTAAGCGAACAAGAATGATACGGTTGTCCTCTGGCTTCCTTCTTCTTGATACGATTTCTTTGGATTCAAGCTGTTTCAAGTGCCTTGTGACAGCTGCACCATCAATATTCACCTTTTTTTGAAGTTCGCTCTGATTGATTTCATCAACGTGGAAAAGCAATGCCAACAACTCCAGACGAGATTGGCCGATGCCAGTGCACGCTTCAAATTTCATGCCAATCACTTTGTTTAAGACTTGCAGTTGATATAAAATCTCGCCTTCTTGTGAGCAGAATGTTGTCAAAATTAGGCCCTCACTTTTCTTTGCAAAATTAATTGATACATCAATTATTGATACGTCAACAATATACAATCAGCTTTTTACTTTGTCAAATGTTTTGTTTAAATGTCACGAATCCTAGCAATAACCCCTACCTTAGCAACAGTATAGTTAAATCTATCTTTATGTGTCTTCCCCGTTTAGTATGCATTTTAAAGTTTTATAAAGTGTACTCAAACATTATTCTCTTGTGAAAACCTCTTTACTAACCTAAACAGAGTGATACCCACCAACAAGTTGGTGGGTATCACTCTTTATTTTTGAAACAGCGAACCATACCTATTTCGTTAAAACAATCGTTATTTTCGTCACTTTTCCTTCTCTGATAGCTAGTGCTATATCCCCAACTAAATCTTTCGGAGACAAAGTGGCCGTCTGCCCGTCTTCATAAAACAGCTCCACTTTCGAAGATGTTACAGCTTCAGGTCCGAACGTATCTGCTTTCGTATTATTCATATACGTAACGTCAATTTTCCCGAGGAAGGTAAACGATACATTTCCGTTCTCGTCAAACATCCACCCAGGTAAAGTAGGCACGAATTGCAAGAAAAGACGCCCGTTTTTCATCGTAAACGGCTGTGGCCCCACCATCATTGTGAACCACATAGTCAATATTTCAATTGTAGATCCACTTAATCGGGAGACGAATCCTCTCCCATGCAGTGCAGGATCCGGATTGGCACTGCTGGCAATAAACGACGAGTTTTCTAGGATACTTCTTCCGTAAATTTCCGGAGATAAAAACGGTATCAACGCTTTTTGCATGTCATCAAAAAATTCCTCTTTTAGCCCCGCCTGGATAGTTGCTAAAAGATACTTATATTCCATATGCAAGAAAACCGACTCGTTTTCAAGCCACCCTGGAGTAAACGACCTGGCACGGCCAAGCTCCATTGGTTCTTCTGCAATGCTCATCGACGTTTTATACATTCCCAACTTATTATCATAAATAGAGGAACCTTTTACTATTTCGTACAACTGCTTTGCCTCATCTTTACTTTCAGACAGCTTTAATTGTTTAACAATCCCTTCTAAAAACGGTGTCACTGGCTTCGGTACCCAGGCAAGTGATTGAACATCTAGTGGCTCCTTCAGCGCTTCTGCTTTTACTTCAGCATAAAAATAGGTTGGAATCAGTCCGAGCTCATTTGCATAGCCTTTTACCCTCTCAATTCCTTCCTCAACCCGTTTCCTTAAAACTTGCAATACTTCTTTCGCCTCGGTTAAAGAATAAAGGGTTTCTTCGCCGCTTATCCCTTGATAGATTGTATCACGGTACAATTCCCGTTCTGTTGTCACTTGGTTCCAATACTCCAATTCATTTTTTTCTGAACCGCTGTCCGCTTTTTCCATCGCTTCAATTGTCTTTGTTAAGAACTTTCCAGCTTCCTCCGGCAAACAAATCTCACCTTCATTTTTTACAGAAAGCAGTAAATCAATTAACCGCTTCAGTTCAAATAACTCAGAGGTGCTTGAACCGAACATGCCCGGAAGACCATTTAATGAATCATTCCATCCCGGCTTGTCCCCTTCCATTTCAATCCCTAACCCGAGAGGTGCCATTGACGATGCTTTCACAAGGGATAAAAGGAGGAGCTTGGAATATAAATTGGTTTCATAAATATCCCCCTTACCTGCATGTTTACGAACCCAAAGATTACCTCCGCTTTTCGCGGCTTCCTCTACTTTTTCTTTTATTTTCTCATTGGCATGATACTGACGTAATTCTCCATTTTTGGCGAGCACATATTTTTCACTGCGCCGTTTCACCCTTACCGGACTGTCAAAAAAGCGGTACAAGCGTCCAAAAAAGAAGTTTGACTCTTTATCCGGAAAAATCGCCAAGTAATTATCAATTAAATCTAAATTATATGTCCAGTGATCAATCCAGTATCCTTCCGCAAATTCAGCTTGAAAGACTTCTTCTGCCGACAGTAACATTTCTGTTAAAAAAGTCTCGAATGGGACAGAGAGCTCAACCCCTTCCTCATCCACAAAGTGCTTTAATTCCCCTGGGGTAAAACTCTCCTTAAAGAAACGTACCATTTTTTCTTCCCCGTTTACAACATACTTAGATAAGGATAACTCAGTCATATCAGCCATTTGAAAACGTAATCCCTTAACCGATAGTGGATTATAGCCATCCAATTGAATAAGATTCATAAACATGTTAACATTGTGATCTTCTACTTTAGGTTCAAACAACACATCACAACGTCGATTTTGATTAATGTCACGATAGTTCCCATTACCTTGTGAATAATATGTTGGACTAATGGAGAAAAAATTATAGTCCCGCTCTAAGTCACCATGTTTCCGTGAAAATAAATAGTACACTTTATGTTTATCGCCTTTTTCAAACGTTATCGGAAACCCTCCACGAAGCCCATTATCCAAATAACTTTGGCGAATGTACGCATCAAACAGTGGCTGGGCTGTTTGCGTTTTTACCTTGCGCGTAATCTCATCCGTTATGGTCTTGGCTTTATCTCTTTTTTGCAATAATGTCTCACAACTTAAGTTTTCTTTTACGTAATTTTGAACAGTCTGTAGGGTCTTCGCATGACCAACAACACTAAACAGTTGGAATACTTCGTTTTTTTTCAGCTCAATATTAGAAGTAGAAAAACCACAAGACACTTTATTTGTTGCCTGCTGCGGCTGATTTAGCATTTGATCTAAACGTTGGGATAGAAATTTTTCCGGAACTTTTAAAGATGTATCGGTGCCAAAAAGAATATCCCTGTCAATAATAGGTTTTATCACTTTTTCTTCATTACGGTAATTGGATATGCTGTAATAAAAATTCCCTTGATGGATTTCCTTCACCTCTGAAGAGTCTTCAATACTGCCCCTTAACCGGTAAAAAGGAATACTCTCCTCTAAATTCGCCACATCAAACCAACTTTTAATTGTATTCCCAAGCTCTTTGTAAGCTGCATGCGGGACCCCGCTAGGAAAAATCGCTGGAAGTCCATCCACAATCTCGATTTGTCTCGGGTTTTCGGATGTGCTTATTAGCTTAACATGGCGAACAAGAGCAGCTACCGGTGCTTCCGGAAGAATGAAATATTCCACTTGAAAAGTGAGCTCCAACTGCTTATGTACATATTCCAATTCCAACATGTTTTCAGAGATACTCATTTTTTCTTCAACAAGCGGATCTTTCTTGCTAGTTTCTGAAAACGGCTCCAACAATGTCGTTGTGCCATCATCCTTCATCCATTTTATAAACGTCCTAAATCCTTGCACTTGCGTCAGCTGATACGATTTGTCCGCAGGGTAAAATTCTATCATCGCATGGTTTTTATCTTGGATACCAAAACTGGCAATCCCTTGACCACGATTCACATAAAATACCCACATGGGGATACCATTTATACCGGCAATTCCCGGTAAAAAACTTGAAAATGGCGCTAAATCCTGATAGTTTTTCAATTCAAACTTTTGATTATCTGTTAACGTATACATTCATTCGTCCCCCTCAATGAGAAATTGACCTTCATACCCCTCTTTGTCTTCTCTCGGCACCCATTTATAAGCCTCCATTTACGTTGAGCCTAGTCTTTTAAAAGTCGAGTAGTTTAAACTCATCAAAATATAAGCAAACACACTGACTCCTATAACGACAAACACTTTCGGAAAATTAACGGCAATAATGACGTATGCCACAATCCAGACAATCTGTAAAATGGTTTTTACTGGATGTAAAAATACTAAGCCGGCAGAAGCCTTCAGATAATGCCATGTCTTATATTCATAATGAGCCATGACAGAAAATAGATTAATGAACGTCATGAATGCGATAACTGCAAAAAAGAAGATCACTATATAAATAAATAGTTCAACCGATGCTGCATAAAAATAAGAAACAAATGAAAAGTTGACGTAGATGACGTAAAATACAACGAAAAAAAATACTCCGAGGATATTGGATCGAACGAACTCTGCTTTAAAGAAAGCATAGTACTTTGAAAAAAGGGCTATATCTTTCTCTCCGCGAACCCACTCTCTTACTATTGAAAAAAGTGCCACTGTTGACGGCATCACACCGAAAATACCAAGTCCAGCCAGCGTAAAGACTAACCAGAGAATATTTAGTGAAACAAACCGGTAGATAAGGTCAGCTATTTGAAATATTAGTCTTCCCATTTGTAACACCTCAAACCTTTCTAAATTGGAAATGGCGCCTTGCTATAGTTGCTATTCACATTACTTGAAAATAGCCCTACTATAACAAGACGCATACGTTAATGCCCCTTCATTGTCAAATTAACTCTTCACAGCACCTTCTGATAAGCTTTCAATAAATAACCGGTTAAATAGTAAAAACACAACAATTAATGGAACAGTTGCCCAAAATGTACCTGACATGATCATGCCATAATCCAATAATCGCGCATCGTTAAGAGCCCGTAAGGCAACTTGAATCGTATGCACTGATGGATCACGCAAAACTACGAGCGGCCATAGGAAGTCATTCCACACATGCATAAATACGATAATGCCTAACGTTGCAAATGCCGGCAAACACATTGGAACCACGATATTCCAGTAAATTCGGAAGTTTGAGCATCCATCAATTTTTGCCGATTCAATAATTTCATAAGGAACACTTTCTTTCATATACTGCCTCATCCAGAAAATACCGAAAGCATTGATTAAACCAGGTATAATGATCGCTCTAAAATCATTTAACCAGCCTAATGTCGTAATAATATAGTATTGCGGAATTAACCCAAGCTGTGGCGGTACCATCATCGTTACCAAGATCATCGTAAATAAAATTGTTTTTCCTTTGAATTCTAATTTAGAAAATGTATATCCAGCCAACGAACAAAGAAATAACGTACCGATGGTTACACTTGATGCAACAAAAAAAGTATTCCATATCGCGCCAAAGAAATCGATATTATCCAACACCTTTTGGAAGTTACTTACTAAGTCACTCCCAGGTGTAAATGGTGGTGGCACTTGGTTTATTTCTCTATTTTGCCTTGTAGCCATAACCAGCATATAATAAAAAGGAAATAGAGAAGTTAAAGACCCTAGAGTCAAAAATAGATACACTAACATTTTTTTAGGCGACAATTTTGATGCCCCGACCTCTTTTTTTGCCATTTGAGACTCCTCCTAACCAACTTTCTTAGATTTGCCAATACGGCTCGTAATTAAGAAGTTAATGGTGGTTAATACAATGATAATAAAGAATAAAACAATTGCAGCAGCAGAGGCTGATCCAAATGAATTATAGACAAAGGCATCTCTCCATAAATAAGCTACCACTGTTATACCTTCTTCACGTAACCCTCTTCCTAAGAAGATCAAAGGCTCTGTGAATAACTGCAAACTTCCGATCGTCGCCGTAAAGACAACGAACATAATAACCGGCCTTAGCATCGGTATCGTAATATGACGGATTTGTTGTAAGATCGTTGCCCCATCTATTTTTGCCGCTTCATAGAGGTCCTTTGGAATACTTTGCATACCAGCCAGGAAAATAATCGTATTGTAACCTACCCAGCGCCAAAACACCATCGATGCAATTGCGATTTTGACTGGCCAATACTCTGCATTCCACCGAATTGGACCTATATCAAAGAAACTTAAAACATAGTTGGCAAAACCGAATGGCTGATTATTAAAGATAACACCGAAAATAATAGCTACTGCAACAATCGATGTAATATACGGTAGAAACACCAGTGTCCGAAACGAATTTCGAAATCGTACGAGCTGTGAATTTAATGCAAATGCCAGGAATAAAGCAACTATGATTTGCGGCAGAGTTCCCATTATTCCAATTAAGAATGTGTTTTTTATTGATGAAAAGAACGCAGGATCGGAAAAAATAAATTCAAAATTGCTAAACCCTACATACTCCATTGGAGTGAGGCCATCCCAACGAAAGAAAGATAAATAAAAACTGAAAATCATTGGAAATAACCCAAAGATAGCAAACAAAATATAGAATGGAGATATAAATAAGTAGGCGGATAACGCTGTTCTTTTTTGATCTGACATTCTTTGTTTTTTCATTTTAGCAGTCACTACTTTTGCCTCCTTACATAGACAGTTTCCTTCATGTCGAAAAAGGTGTGTCTACTCTGATTTTCTTGTTGATTTTCGAGTATATCTCATAGATGTAGTCACTTTGTCACTATTTTATAAGCCACACTCGAAACCCGTTTTCAACAAGATATTTTCATGAGTGGGCATTGATTTTTTTGCTGAAACTCTTGTACTATTCCTCCATCTGCCAAAGGAACACAAACTAATTTATAGAGGAGTATAGCATGTGGTATCAGCTATACCCCTCACTAAGTTTAATGACTATCTTGCTAAAATTCTTTCAGTTCTGTCCAGTGCTTCTTGCCAAGCTTCTTCTGGGTCAACGCCACCTGCAACATCATCTATTGCTTGTTTAAACTCATCATCTACCGGATAATATTGTCTGCCTTTGAATACAGGCTCAACGGCTTGCGCTGCTTCACCGAACACTTGAGCTGTAGCAATGCCTCCAAAGTAGTCATCTTCGTACTCTAAAAATTCAGGCATATCATACACGGCTGGTGCGGATGGGAACAAGCCATAACCAAGGAACGCTTTTAATTGCTGTTCAGGTGCTGTTAGCCACTCGATAAAAGCATATGCTTCTTCCTCATGCTCAGTTTCAGCAGGGATCGTTAAGTACGAACCGCCCCAATTTCCTGCACCTTCAGGCAACGTCGTAATTGACCAAACTCCCTCTTCCGGCTCATTATCCTTAATAACACCTTGCATCCAAGCTGGAGCCAGCATGGTTGCATACTCACCGCTAGCCATACCACTGTGCCATTCTGGTGTCCATAATGGTATGTCACCAACTAACCCATCATTTAACAAATCTGCTGTATAATCAAATGCCTCTCTCATTTGATCATGTTCATCAACAATTAGCTCGCCATCCGTATTAAAATATTGTTGTGTTGCTTGATCACGGCGTGCATTAAAAACAAGTTCTCCACTATCCGTCATTAGCTTGCCAGTATCCTCATTAATTTGTTCTGCTACATCACGGAAATCATCCCAAGTGGCTACTAATTCAGATACAGCTTCTGGAGAAGAATCGAATCCTGCTTCTTCAAATACATCTGTACGATAGAACATGACGGTAGGTCCAATGTCTGTTGGTAAGCCAAACTGGAAATCACCATCGCCACTCTGTCCTCCACGCCATACCCAGTCAAGGAATTCCCCTTCTACATTGTCAGCATCATGGTCATAAAGATTAATAAATGACTCTTGCGCATTTAAATATCTACCAATTTGCGCTTCTTCTACCATTGAAATGTCAGGAGCGCCAGTGCCCGCTGAAATAGATGTAAATAAATTATCATGTAGGTCATTCATGTCACTATTTTGAAGGTTAATGGTTACGTGTGGATTTTCTTCCACATACTCTTCAATTAAGACATCATAGCCTGTATTTCCAAATTCCCAAAATACCAGTTCCACATCCGCATCTTCACTGCCAATTTGTTCTATTGTTACTTCCCCTTCATTTGCTTCAGCATCTTCATTTCCACCATTATTACCATCATTCGCGCCACCACATGCACCCAAAACAACGACCGATAATAATGAAAATAGAGATATTTTACCGATTTTTAACATTTTAAATTTCCTCCTTTAAGTGTTTTTATAGTCAAGTAGTACAGGATAAATAAAATGGATTTTTTTAACTATACCCTAATATGTTTTTCTTATGAGACTCTGTAATTTCATGAAGCGCTTTCAAAAAGACTTAAATTGGGAAAGTTGCGTGACAGATGACTTCCTTTCTGATCTTAAACTACTCTTCATGTCATCTTTTTAATCAGATAAAACAGCATCTGTCTTATCTTTTTTTAACCCAATCACTATAATGGAAGGTAAATACGGCTGAAAGAAACATTCTACGAAGAACACTAACACTCTGTTGTATGCGATTAATACCCTCTTATTTATTGCTTTACGGCTCAAGCCATTTTACATGAGAGACGTAGCCAGTCTCGGCCACACAACTCAACAACGATAGAAATTCACTTCACTATCTTATATCAATTGGTTATATTCTTAATTAACGATAATATTTGTTACGTATCACGCTTATCATCATGCACTTCGTTTCCTTGTGTTCCATATCGACAGTCCCCTCACAGCCTTATGAGTTAAGTCCTTTATTTGATTCAAAACGTAGCATCTCCCTGCTTTAGCTCTTTCGGAAATTGAATCATTGCCACCACATAACCCCTTTCGTTGTTTTCACTGTTTAGATAGTTTATTTCAAGACAAGAGAAATATTCTATCACAGGAAAACCCATTGACTAAAACGGTTTCGTAAATAATTAAAAAAATATTATATTAACATAGTAGAATTGCTCATCAGCATCGTTTATCACAGGCTCATCTAGAAACAACTAAACATGTGATATTATAACTGAGTATTACTTTGTTGTAAGCGTTAACGAAACCGTTTTCGGACTTAATTATATACCCTACATTAGAAAAAAGCAATACTTTTATGTTAAGAAAGTAGCATCGTGAAAAGTTGGCTTATATCCATTCTTTCCATTAACCCGAGTAACCTTCTCCCTCGTTTCATGACTAATATCACTGTGATTGTTTATTATTTTAAACACTGATGTAGGAGAAACACCAGCAGGAACAATAGATGGCAAAAATAATGTACGCCCCACTAAATATGCCAGCATAACAAGCGTGGCCCCTATAAAAGCAGCTACAGGCAATAATGATCCAAACGAAGAGCCAACAAGCTTACGTACCATATGCGGTGCCATCAGTCCAACAAGTCCAATACCACCTGCCACGGCAACAGCTGTCCCTACTAAACATGAGCTAATCATTAATAGAATAAAACGATGACGCTGAACAGGACTTCCAACTCCTGTTGCAATATCTTCTCCCAGTGCTTGAACGTTTACATTGCGTGATGAAATAAAAGCCAAAATGATTAATATAACGGTAAATGGAAGCAGAACATTGACATCCTCCCATGTGACGCTGTTTAAGCTACCTGTAATCCAAATATTTGCTTGACTTGCCATATGAATCGGGCAGAAAAAACAGGAAATTCTATCGGTGTTAGCAGGCGACAGCCTGCTAGTGACAACGTAGGCAATAGGATTTCCTGCAAGTAATATAGAAGGAAATTAGCAAAAAACGAACAACAAACGACTGTATAGTGAAAACAATCGAGTTTTGTTCGTTTTTGCTGTTTTTGCTGTTATATTCTTATTTATTTTTCTTGGTTTTTTTTGATAGTGTTACAATAAATGTGATAAGCAATGCTAGTATGAAAAGAATTATTATCGGTATTATAATATTATTCTCCATAGTATCAACTTCCTTTTTTAGTTTCCGCCAGTTTTAAATTTACCATCTTTGACTCTTCCGTAAATCCAAAGACTGGTACTTACTGGGGAAGTCATTTTTAAAGTACCCTCAGTATAAAGTGTCTGACCCCTCTTTAACTATTATTAAAACTGTCTCATTTACGAGCCCATGCAGCAATCGCCCTAATATCCTCAGGATTTGTTCTACAACAACCTCCAATGATTCGTGCACCTGCTTCATACCAGTCTTGCGTGTTAGCGGTAAAATGATCTGTTAATGAGCCATTCCCCCATGTCTTACTTGTTGCATCGTATTCAGCACCTGAGTTAGGATAAACAATAATCGGTTTAGACGTTTGACTTTTTACTTCTCTAATTAATGACCCAATAAAGTGTGGTGCTGAACAATTTATACCAATTGCAGCTACCTGCTCTTTTCCGTCTAACCACTCCGCACAACGGAAAATTTTGTCTCCATCACTTATATGATGGTCATCCTTTGCACTAAAACTGAACCAAGCATAAACTCCCGGGTACTCCTTCAATACTCTTGTAATTGCTTTAGCTTCTACAAGACAAGGGATTGTTTCGCACGCTAAAATATCTGCTCCTGCTTCAACTAAAAGTTTTATCCTGTCTCGATGAAAGGTAACTAACTCATCTTCGTTTAATGAATAATCACCACGATATTCAGAACCATTTGCAAGAAAAGCACCATATGGTCCTACAGAGGCAGCAACTAACGGTTTCGGCCTATTAGACTTATTATTTAATCCTGTCCAAAATTCTTCACGAGCCTCTACTGCAATTTGAACAGACTTTTTAATCAATTTAACTGCCTCTTCCTCAGTCAACCCTCTTTCAGTATATCCATCAACAGTAGCTTGGTAGCTAGCAGTAATAGCACAGTCCGCACCTGCTTCAAAATAATCTAGATGAACTTTCTTTATTAATTCCGGATTTTCTATTAATATTTTGGCTGACCATAAACGGTCATTTAAATTACACCCATAATTCTCGAGCTCTGTCGCCATGGCGCCATCTAAAATCACAAGAGGAAAGTGAGTCAAAATTCGTTCTATTGGGTTCATTTCATACCCTCCTTCCATACTCCAAATTCACCTTAAAATTATTATCAGTTCCTTATAAAACGAACCTTCAGTCAGTGAGAGATGAGTGGAACAAGACTTTAGCGTCCTTTATCTCCAGCATATATAGCTTTAACTTTACTTTCTATTCCAGCCGGGAGTTTTACGGACGGTTATTTGTGATAAACTTACTTAAAAATTTCTTCGTCCTTTCAACACTCGGATTATGAAAAATTTGTTCAGCTGTTCCCTCTTCAATAATCCTTCCGTCTTCCATAAAGATTACCCGGTCGGAAATCTCACGGGCAAAATTAAGCTCATGTGTAACAATTAACATCGTATTCCCTTCTTTTGCTACACCTTTTATCGTTGTCAAAACTTCATCCACTAACTCTGGATCAAGGGAAGAAGTCGGTTCATCAAACAATAAAACTTCTGGATTGAGAGCTAATGCCCGAGCAATACCAACCCTTTGCTGTTGGCCGCCCGATAGCTGTGCTGGATAATGACTTAACCTATTATTCAAGCCAACTTTTCCAAGAATCTCTATACTTATCTTTTTAGCTTCATTCTTATTAATTTTCTTAACACTTGTTAAACCAATCATCACATTTTCTAACACTGTTAAATTTTTGAATAGATTATATTGTTGAAACACCATTCCTGTGGACGTTCTTAAGGAAAGAACATCTGTCTTACTAACTGATTCACCATTGACCCGTTTACCACTAACCTCAACGATTCCACTTGTAGGCTTTTCCAAGAAATTAATGCATCGTAAAAGTGTTGATTTTCCTGAACCACTTGGACCTAAAATAGACACCACTTCTCCCTTATTAACGGTAAGGTTAATCCCCTTTAGCACATGCTGTTGGTCAAAGTACTTATGCATATTCTCCAACTTAATCATGCAATCCCTCTTTCATATCTGCGAGCGCGCTTCTCTATTTTAACTAGCAATCTCTCGACTATAATACAAACGATCCAATAAACAATTGATACAGCAATATACACTTCAAAGAATGCTAGTCCCCGAGAACCGAGAATTTTAGCTTGTCCCATGATATCTATAACACCAATAATAAAAACAAGAGAGGTGTCCTTTATCGTAGTGATAAACATATTTCCAAGATTAGGTATCGCCACTGTCAATGCTTGCGGAAAAATAATTTTAAGCATCATTTGTGAAGTGCTCATACCTATAGCCTTAGCCGCTTCAAATTGCCCCCGATCAACTGACTCAATAGCAGACCGGATTGTTTCAGACAAATAAGCACCTAAATTAATGGAAAACGCTACTAGTGCATATACTTCCGGGGCTATAATATTAACATCAAAATTTAGAATCCACCCGTATTCAGACTGTAAAAAATAAATCACTTTTGGTATTCCGTAAAACACAAGGTAAAGCTGAACTAATAGTGGTGTTCCTCTGATGAATGACACATATATAGTAATAATCCCCCTTAATACTGGAACTTTATATATTTTTATAAGCGCTGTAACAAGCCCAATAAGTAAACTCAAGATTAATGAGCCTACTGCTATCCCAACTGTAATAGGAAGACGTGCAATAATGTAAGGAAAGCTCTCTATTAAATAATTAATATCTAGTAAATTCTCCATTTTATCTTCCCTTCTTCAAACTTACTCGGGGATATATTCTCCACCAGTCCATTTTATTGAGAGTTCAGCTAATGTACCATCTTCCTTAAGTTCTTTCAGAATCGGATCAATTAGCGCCTTTAATTCCTCTCCCTGTTCACCATTTTTAAAAACAATGCCCATGTCATCATTAACTAGAGACTGTCCCACAATTTCTACATCTAGGTCGTACTTTTCTAAAACGTTATTGATCATAATAGGGTCATTAACATAGGCATCCACGCGGCCATTTTGTACATCTTGCAAAATTTCTGAAGGATTTCCACTTTCGCTATATTCTAAACTAATATCGTTATCTGCCTTTTCATTATGTTCTTCTAACAGAATTGTATAGGAATCTCCTGCTAAAGCACCCACTTTTTTCCCTTCTAGATCCTCTAACGTTTGAATATCTTCTCTACCAGATTTCACGACAATAACAGTTTCTGCTGCAAAATAAGATTCATCAGTAAACAAGTATTTTTCTTCACGTTCAGGTGTTTTAGCTATCTGATCAGCAACTGCCTGAATTTTATTAGATTCTAGTGCAAGAAACATACTATCCCAAGGTGTTGCAACAAATTCAAATGTATATCCATCTAATTTTTTATCAATTTCCTTTACAACTTCAATATCATATCCTGTAAGTTCATTATTTTCGTCAGCAAATGCGAAAGGAGGATAATCATTTTGAGTCCCAACTAAAATGACTTTTTCCTCAGTTTTATCTGCTGTTGTTTCTTTAGATGAGCAACCATTCAAGATTACAGTCAAACCGACTAGTGCACTAATTGATAGAAGTAAACAAGGTTTTATTTTCATTTTTCAAACTCCTTTGAATAAATTAATTTTTATGAATGGGAATCTAATAATGTTAAATACTTACATTCTATTAAACCCCATACATTATGACAGTTAGTGAATAGCTACATTATTCTCAAAGTGATTAGAATTGTTTTTCTAGCGATTTATGGCCGTCCACACTCCACACCTAGAGTATGTATGACATGCTTGACGCACTAAAAAACCTCTTTCAATCAGAAAGAGGCTTTTTTTCCTAAACCTTATCTCTCAGAATGAATCACTCTGCAGGATTTAGCACCTTTCATAAATATATGATGGTTGCTGGACGTCACAGGGCCTGTCCCTCAGTCTCTCTTGATAAGATATTCATTTTTTTGTATATTACGATATTATTTAATAATCAGTCTATTGTCAAGTGTTTTAAATAAATGCTTTTTAGTGTGTTGTAAATATATAAAACATCTATGTTTTTTTAACAAATTCGTAATTAATCTCTTGCAATCCTTCGGGAGCTCTAACAATTATCCAACCTTTTTATTCAAAAAGATAATAATTTCTCCAAAAAGGATATTAGTCTAATCTATACTAAAACGAAAGAGATATATTCAAACTGTTCGAAGTATATACAATCACTTCACTTACAAGCTCCAAATACGATTCTACGCGCTATCTGTACGGCAATATTTTAGGCCATCCGCAGAGGGATGGCCCATTCAGTCAATTCGAATGAGCAATGGCGCTGATTTCGATCAGTTGCTCAGGAAACGCTAGCTCTGTTACGCCAATGAGGCTGCCGGCAGGCCGATGTTGTCCCATATATTCTCTAAACAGTTTAATGCAAGGCTCAAAATGTTCTTTCACATTAGTCAGATAGATCTCAACATAAGCGAGGTTAGTCTTCGACGCCCCAAACCCTGTCAATACACGATCAAGATTTTCTAGCGTCTGCTTGGTCTGCGCCTCAATATCTCCCGCGCCGATGAACGTGCTCTCCATATCGTGGGATAATTGCCCGGAAATGTAGATCGTACCGTTGACTGAATACCCTTGTGATATGCCGCTGCCTTCTTCCCATGCCACACCGTGATTATACGTATTCGCAATCATTATATTCACACTCCTTTAGTTCAAAGTATGGTTAGTATAAAATAAAGACAAATAAAAAAGTAGTACGCACTTTATTGATAGGTACTACCAGAAAGGATAGTGACAATATGGGTATGGCTGAATACAAAGGAAAAGTTAAAAAAATACAAGATACTCCCTTCGGTTATACATTGTCAATAATTGGTGGTAAGTGGAAAATGGTTATTATTTATCTCTTAGCTGAAAACGAACCGGTTCGTTTCAACGAACTGAAGAGACAGATTGGGGTCATTACGTATAAAATGTTGAGTTCACAACTTAAAGAACTGGAGCAAGACGGTATGGTGGAACGAAAAGAATATCCTCAAATTCCTCCAAAGGTCGAGTACCAGCTCACTGACAAAGCAAAAACACTATTACCTATCATGGAAGGGTTATGTGAATGGGGAGCGAAAAACCAACCTCATTAAAGCCTCTGTGAGCGTGAGATATGAGCCAAGAACCCGTTATTTTTGCAGCCAGGTCCACATTGTGTTTCTCAAGAGAAGAAACACGTTATTCTTATTGAACCCTTCTTTTCCCGGTGTTAAATAATAAATTTATCACAGATAACGGAAGCTACTGTTCTGATTCACGCAACAACCAATCAGTGGGAGAAGGACGGTAACTCCCTCTGATTGAAGGTTCGTTTGATGTTTAGACGTGATGTCTCGGTGTTGCTTGATTCTGACAAATTTTAATTTAGAGAATGTTGTTTGACCCTTGAAAAACGATTTATAAGCTTTTTATAAATTTAATTTCGCGTTCAGTAAAACAAATGAGTCCAAAGCTTGTCAAGAAAAGTGTGTAAGTTATTCTAAATACTTTAAGGCTGTCATGAATTAATAGCTCGTCATCGTCCCTGAATAAGACGCGGTTCTGTGGTAAGGGCGATAATGAAAATAGTTATGGTCCTAAAGTTTACCTCAATACAACTTTTATTTTTCCTCGGAAGTTTTTTCACGAACGACCGTATTAAAATAGTTCTTTCCCCATTCGTACATCGATTCAAGAATAGGTATCAAAGTTTTCCCATGTTCTGTAAGGGAATATTCTACTTTCGGAGGGACGGTAGGATACACTTCGCGATGAATAATTTGATCGGCTTCTAATTCCCTTAACTGATTTGTTAACATTTTTTGTGTAATATTTGGAAGAAGTGCTTTCAATTCGCTAAATCTTTTTGTTCCTTCTTTACCTAAATACCACAAAATAATCATTTTCCACTTACCACCAATGACAGAAAGGGTTAGCTCTTTTTCACAATTAAACGTCTGGTTAAAATCACGTACGATTGGTATCACTCCATCCTTTAGTTACTTTTTTGATACTATGCCACTTTTAAGTAAGTTCTTCCCAGTTATAACTATACTGATTTATACTTCTTAATGTAAACCAATCACTACTGGAGGGAGCAAAATTATGAACCGTTTTACCATTCCACGTGACATTTATTATGGAGAAAATTCACTTGATAAGTTAAAAGAGTTAGAGGGCAAGAAAGCAGCGTTAGTCGTTGGAGGAGGCTCGATAAAGAAGACAGGCAATCTAGAGCGTATTCAAGGCTTACTTTTAGATGCTGGAATTGAAAACCGTCTCATCGAAGGCGTCAATACAGAGCCAACCGTTCAAATGGTAAAAGAAGGTGTAGACGTATTAAATGATTTTGAACCTGACTGGGTAATCGGAATTGGCGGCGGTTCTGTCATGGACGCTGCGAAAGCGATGTGGTTGTTCTATGAACATCCATCTCTCACTTTTGAAGAAGCAGCACAACCTTTCACACTACCAAAACTTCGGACAAAAGCAAAATACGTTGGAATCCCAACAACAAGTGGTAGTGCAGCCGAAATTTCCAATTTATCCGTTATTACAGATGAGAAAACGAATATTAAGTATCCATTAGCCGATTTTGAATTAACGCCAGACATTGCCATTATTGACCCAGTGATGGTAGAGTCGATGCCAAAGCAGATTACGGCCTATACTGGTATGGATGCTTTCACACATTGTGTTGAAGCATATGTTGCAAAGCCACGAACAGTATTCACTGATGCACTCGCAATTGAAGGATCAGTAATAGTTAAAAACAATCTTTTAGATTCTTATCATGGTGACCAGGAAGCTCGAAAAGACATGCATAATGCGCAAGCGATGGCTGGTATGGCGTTTGCTAATGCTGTACTTGGAAACGTGCATAGCTTAGCACACAAAAGTGGTCCAACATTCGATATCCCACATGGGTGTGCAAATGCGATTTATTTACCGTATGTCATTCAATTTAATCGAACAGTGGTAGCTGACCGCTTTGCAACCATTGCCAAAAGATTAGACCTTGAAGGGGATACAAATGATGAATTAGTTGATGCCCTAGTTTCATATATTCGTCATCTAAATACTGAAATGAATGTACCGAATAGTCTTCAAGAGTTCGGTGTCACAGAAGAACTCTTTAATAAGTATGTGGATGACATGGCAAAAAATGCAATGACAGATCCATGTACAGGAACAAACCCTCGCGAAACGTCAGTTGAAGAGATGAAGCAGTTATATGTTTCAGCCTTTTACGGGAAAGATGTGAATTTCTAATATCAAACGACTCTTCACTCAGTGGGCGCTCTCGTTCTTCTCCCACTGAGTGATCGTTGCGTGAATCAGGATATCCCTCTTTTTTAAGGTGGGACGGGAGGTTTACGGACGGATATCTGTGATAAAACGAACCTTCAATACATTTTCACTTGTATTTTTCGGTTAAAACCTCATTAACTTAACGAGTTGCCGATACCCTTTCATAACCATCTTTTTAATAATAGAAACCATGTGCATACTATTTATCGGCACACGGTTTCTTAATAAAAATCTCACATTCATGTAGTAAGTATAAGTGGGTTACCATACATGCAAGGCACTCTCCTATAACTCATATTCCTGCATTGCTAAATACCTTACCGGAAACGTGGGGACAGTGTACCTGTCCTTCCGTCCATAAAGGTAGATCACCGTTCTACTGATTTCTTCAAATAGTTTATCCTGTTCTTTTTAAATTATGTCAGAAATTAATTGACTATACTGAAAGATATTGTTTTTCTTATGCGTATATTATTAACAGACTGGTATTTCTTCTATAACGATCGTAATGGAGGTGTTGCCAACTGAAATCGGAGAAAGAATTACTGTATTCGTCGTTTTATCTATATTTGAAATTGTGTCATTTCCTGAATTAGCAATATAAAGCCTTGTTGCATCTGGAGTAATGCAGAAACCCAAGGCATACTTCCACTTGCAAGCGGAATTGTGAAAAGAACCATACTAGTTGCAGTATTAATCACTGAGATGGAATCACTTCCTCCATTTGTAACATAAGCCGTTGTACCGTCTGGGGTAATGGATATGCCGATAGGACTATCGCCAACAAAGGTCCCTAAACTATCTTTATAATGGGTTGTATCGACCATGTTTAGCATAACAATGACAGCCTGCATCACTTTTATAATTTCGTTCCACTCTCCTAAAATTTCTTCTCTGTTGCGACCGAAACGATTCACAGAATTAATATATAGTATGTCTCCCTAGCAAAACATTTGCTTCAATAATTGATATTGATTGACAAGGAAGATAAGCACCTATATTTGTTAGTTGTTCATGTATGCCAGGAACTTATGTAACACAATTTTAGAAGGAATGTGTAACGATAATAATAATTTCTATATTCAAGTAATTTGTTTAAACCTTTCTATTTTTATAGTAATATGATAGCAGTAGGAGAATTTAATGGTATAAAAAGGGTGGGAAGTAGTTTGATGGATATAAAATATGTCACAAATAAGAAATGGTTAATTATATTCTTCACTTTTGTTTTGATTATACAAATATTTGCGTTACCAAGTAATAGTTTAGCAGCTGGAGATTCAACTCCACCTGTATTAGAAAGTGTAGAGATTAGCCCAAAAGAAGTCAATGTTGGAGATACGATTAAAATAAAAGCAAAAATAAGTGATGACTTCTCAGGAGTGCGCTTTGCTCATGTTGCGTTTAAATCACCTTCTGAAGAACGAAATCATTCTATTCACTTAAATGAAAATGAGGAGACAGGTTATTGGGAAGGTAGTTATGTTGTACAGGACTTCGATGAATCTGGGGAATGGAAGTTACAGTATATCTACGTTATTGATAATGCTGGAAATAGGAAAAACTATCAACCAACTGAAATTGAAACTAATATAAATTTTATCATCAATAATTCTAATGGTGATAGTACTCCACCTGTATTAGAAAGTGTAGAGATTAGCCCAAAAGAAGTCAATGTTGGAGATACGATTAAAATAAAAGCAAAAATAAGTGATGACTTCTCAGGAGTGCGCTTTGCTCATGTTGCGTTTAAATCACCTTCTGAAGAACGAAATCATTCTATTCACTTAAATGAAAATGAGGAGACAGGTTATTGGGAAGGTAGTTATGTTGTACAGGACTTCGATGAATCTGGGGAATGGAAGTTACAGTATATCTACGTTATTGATAATGCTGGAAATAGGAAAAACTATCAACCAACTGAAATTGAAACTAATATAAATTTTATCATCAATAATTCTAATGGTGATAGTACTCCACCTGTATTAGAAAGTGTAGAGATTAGCCCAAAAGAAGTCAATGTTGGAGATACGATTAAAATAAAAGCAAAAATAAGTGATGACTTCTCAGGAGTGCGCTTTGCTCATGTTGCGTTTAAATCACCTTCTGAAGAACGAAATCATTCTATTCACTTAAATGAAAATGAGGAGACAGGTTATTGGGAAGGTAGTTATGTTGTACAGGACTTCGATGAATCTGGGGAATGGAAGTTACAGTATATCTACGTTATTGATAATGCTGGAAATAGGAAAAACTACCCACCAAATGAAGTTGAAACTAATATAAATTTTATCATCAATAATTCTAATGATGATAGCTCAGGAGAAGAAAACGGCACTGATCCTGAAGAAGGAAAAGATTCAGACAATGATGATAACGAAGAGTTACCATATCAAATTGTAATTTCTGATGAAACTTGGTCCAATAAGATAATTAATAAAGATGTTTTCATAGGACCTGAAGCTATTTTATCTATTAACGGCAATGTAACAGTTAATGGAAATATATATGTATACGGTGTACTAAGAAGTTTTGATGGATTGTCGTTAAATGGAACTTTATATGCCCAACAGATGAATTTCGGAATTGACCAAACCTTGTATCAAGGATCGGCAAATATAAGTGGTTCTAATAGTATCTCATCTGTTATAGTTTCTAGCGAAGCATACGATGTACCTTTAGATGCAGAGTATGAATTTTTAGAACAAAGTGATAATTTGTTTATACAAGGAAAAACGTTACCATTTTTAGACGTTTATATAGATGATAAAAAAGTAGATGTTATGGGAAATGGATCTTTTTCCAAACAATTATCAAATTATAATAATACTGTAACAATAGTGATTAGAGATATATTTGGAAAGGATATTGTAAAATATTTAAATTTAGGTCTTGAAGAAATAATTGAGGAAGTAGAAATCGAAGAAATACCTTATGAAACTATCAAGAAAGAAGACCCAACCTTAAAAAAAGGTGAAGAAGTGGTAGAACAAGAAGGTGTACCTGGTGAAAAAGTTATTACGTATGAAGTAACTTACGCAAATGATGAGGAAATCCAACGTGTGGTTATATCCGAAGAGATAACAAATGAGCCAGTGAACAAAATTATTAGGATTGGAACAAAGGTAGATGAATCAAACGAAGGTTCAGAAGGCGAAAATGGTTCTGACCCTGAAGACGGAGACAGTTCAGAAGGTGAGAAGGGCTCTGACCCTGAAAACGGTGACGGTTCAGAAGGTGAGAAGGGTTCTGACCCTGAAAACGGTGACGGTTCAGAAGGTGAGAAGGGCTCTGACCCTGAAGACGGAGACAGTTCAGAAGAAACCACTCAAGTATTTCCTAAAGAAGACGGGTTTCATTTCAGTGATGATGGAACAATCGTTTCTGTAAAACTCTCATCGAAAGACGAGCTTGCACTTACAGTAGAACAGGTCAATGTCTTAATTGAAAATAATCAATCACTAGAGGTAATAAAAGACGGGGTAACACTATCTATTCCATCATCAGTATTTGGCAATGATGAGCCTAGTAGAATTATAGTATATGAAATTGGAAGTAACCCGAATAGTTTAAGTAGTACATATGATCTAACAATTAAACAAGAAAATAAGATCATTAGTGAGTTTGACGAAGGGGTTACCTTAACATTAAATGTTGATACTACAAAAGCAGAAAACCCCAATAATTTAAAAGTGTTTTATAAAAACGAAGAAATAGGTGAATGGGAAAATATTGGTGGACAATATAATGACAAGAATAGTACGGTTACTGTTCTGACTAATCATTTCAGTACGTTTACTGTTTTTGAAGCGAAAACTGAAGGATTAGATAATACTATCGAAATAGTTCAAGAGAATCCAAAACCAGAAACTGAAATAAAAGATTCTAATGAAAATAATCGCTCTGCAGGTACTGAACCTAAAGAGAACGAAATAGTAAAAAAGGAAAATATTGATGATAGATATAATGGCAAGAATAGTACGGTTCCTGTTCTGACTAACCATTTCAGTACGTTTACTGCTTCTAAAACGAAAACTGAAGGATTAGATAATACTATCGAAACAGTTCAAGAGAATCCAAAACCAGAAAAAGAAATAATTGAGCCAGAATTTAATGAAAATAATGGTTCTGCAGATACTGAACCTAAAGAGAACGAAACAGGTAATAATGTGAAAAGCGACAATCTAGCAGATAATACATTACCAAACACAGATACAAATAGTTTCAAATTTATGCTAATCGGCTTAATCACATTACTTGCTAGTGTATCCATTGCTTTATTCATACGTTTTAAAAGAAGCAAAGCATAACTTTTATAAGTAACTCAACTTTTCGCAGAGAAAATTAGGCAGGTAAGCCCTGGTATAACTAGGGCTTACTGAATAACCAGTAAACCTTGACATGACAACAAATGAGAGGCGATTATTTCAAAATCAGATGCAAAGAAGTACTACTATATAGTCAAAAAACCTGGCAGTTTATAAGGAAAAAACACCCCCATAGTCGTATATAAACTTAACGACAAATTTGGAGGTGTTTTTCTTATGGGCCGAAAAAATAATGTTTATCCAGAAGAAATAAAAAAAGAGGTTATTCGATTAAAGTTAACAGGAAAGTACACGAATAAAGAATTGATGGCACGCTTTGGCATTAAAAATAAAACACAGATTAAGACTTGGATGAGATGGTATAGAAAAGGAGAAGAGCAACGATTAGCTCAACCTGCTGGAAAGCAATATAAGTATGGAAAAGGATCAGAGGATATGAGCGAAATTGACCTGTTAAAAAGAAAATTGTCCTATTATGAAATGAGAGAAGACCTGTTGGGAAAGTACCAGGAAATCGAAAGGAAGTGGTACCAGAAGCATTCGTAGAATTGGTTGAGATATTTAAGTCTAAATACACGATTACGATGATTTGTGATTGTTTAAATGTTCCCAAGTCAACTTATTATCGTTGGAGAAAGACATCTTGGAAACCTAAACCTTTAGAACAATTGGTATTAACTATTTGTAAAGAATTCAAATATAGAGTCGGGCATCGAATGGTGAGGGATCTTCTTAAAAAGGAACATCATATTAACGCGAATCGAAACACTGTTCAGAAGATCATGCAGAAGTTTAATATCCAATGTCGCGTAAAACCAAAGCGACAATCCTATATAGCTGGGGAAAGTAAACTTGTGGTTGGGAACCTGTTAGAACAACATTTCTCCGCAGAGAGTTCGAATCAAAAGTGGGTGACTGACATTACATACTTACCTTATGGTGAAAAGATGCTATATTTATCAACCATAATGGACTTGTATAACAACGAAATTATTGCCTATCGAATCAGTGATAAACAAGATCTCTCGCTCGTGATAAACACTTTAGAAGATGCTTGTAGAGGTAGGGAGACTTATGGCGTCATATTACACAGTGACCAAGGAGCTCAGTATACATCCTATAAATTTCAAGAAAAAGCAAAAGAAAAAGGCATTACCACAAGCATGTCTCGGAAAGGCAACTGCTTTGATAATGCCGTCATTGAATCCTTCCATTCCTCGCTAAAGTCAGAAGAATTCAGCACTCAGCAACGAGTGCACCTTACAAATTCTATTGTACTAGAAAAAGTAGAAACGTACATGTATTATTACAATTATATACGACCATTTAAAAAGTTAAACTGCCATACCCCAGTAGAATTCAGGAGTATGGCAGCCTAGGTGTTTTTTTTCATCTCGTTTTTCTAGGTCAGTTCACTTAACGACAAATTTGGAGGGGGTTTTCTTATGAGCCGAAAAAATAATGTCTATCCAGAAGAAATAAAAAAAGATTATTCGGTTAAAGTTAACAGGAGTGTACACGAATGAGGAATTGGTGGCACGCATTGGCATGAAAAATAAAACACAGATTAAGACTTGGATGAGATCGTATAGAAATTGAGAAGAACAACGATTAGCTCAACCTGCTGGAAAGCAGTATAAGTATGGAATAAGATCAGAGGATATGAGCGTAATTGACCTGTTAAAAGAAAATTATCCTTTTATGAAATGAGAGAAAAACTGTTGGGGCAGAATGTAGGCTGTTCTAAGAATGGCAAGCCATTCGCTCTTCTTATTTTTGTATGTCTTGTTCTTGCCTAACCTTAATTTAACCTATTGTAATCCATAGTACTATTATGGGTACAATGGGTGAAATATTGCAAAGGTATTTTGTGCTAACCAACTTAAGAATAGCCCCATATCATTCCCCTCATCATCTGTGAATAAACTCTTTAATATACTGTTGTAATTCATTAAATGAACTCCCCATGCTATCTGATTCCATATTGAACGCTTCTTTTCGTTTTCCTACTTTTTGGACTTCCTTATGTTTATCTCTCTTATTTTTATAGAACTCGTTTCTAAATTCAAAACTTTTTATTGGCAGTACATCTGCTTTTTGATCTAGTTTATCATCTCTAAAAAAGCACCAAGTAATGCAGTCTGTAAGTATAACTTTTTCGTTTTTAGATAAGTGGGATAATAACTGTTTTTTGTGATGCTCAATAAGTTTAGTTTCATCCATCTTTTCTAAAGGGGTCTTTACCTCGATCACCGCAATATAGTCAACGCTTGCCTCATCAATATAGTTATTATTATATTGATATCCACGTGCCAGTAATATGTCTGGTGTCCCCCTATCACCCGTATAGTGATCGCGGTTGTGTATTTTGGTATTGCGATTAGTAGAAACATCTATCACTTGAATACCTGTATCTATAAGTATTTTTTTTAGAAATTCAATGGTAAAATATTGGTAATTCCTTTCTTGAGGATTGATAGTACCTATTTGTTTTACACATTCTAAATAGTCACCAAATGAAATTTCGGTTATTCCAACATTATTCAAATAGCATCTCTCCATCCAATGTATTATGGCTGTAATAATCTAATGATCCGACACCACATAATCATAGCAGGTCCAGTGCATCTATATCAGATCACCTAATTTCACTTTAACATTTCTGTTTCTTGAATTTTAATGTTTTTTTTGATTAAAACTTTATTATAAAACTCCGTCACTTGATCTATCAGCCTATAACAAGAAATTATTAATAAACCATTCTCCATGCAGATAAAAAGAGGGTAAAAACTTTAACAAATTCTCTCTAGATTACTGGTGTGACACGTTTTAAGAAATTACGTTGGCTCCTAGGTGGAGTAGACCAGCATTTTTTGAACTTAACTTCGATATTTTTTGCAATAAATTCTGTTGTATTAAAGCATTTTAAGCTGTTCAATCTTTTCTTATTATATCAATAACTTTTCGTTGCGCATCTTTCGCTTCGGGGATTGGCATAATCACAAACACATGATTCATTTTTGGATAAACAAATGTATTTATCTCCACTCCTTGTTTCGATAATTTCTCATCAAATAGTAATGCATCCGGATATAAACCTTCGTGTGTTCCAATAAAATGAGTGACTTTAGTAAGACCACTAAAATCACCATATATTGGACTGATTAATGGGTCGTCTAACTTTTTATCATCCGCCCAGATCTTTGTAATGACCGGCATACCTCCTACTGATAACATAGGATCGATTTTTTCATATCCTGGTATATGAGGATTGTCTAAAACCATATCAACGCACGCAGAAAATAATATAATGTCTTTAGGCTGTGACAAACCTTCAAGCTTTAAAAGTTGCGCCAGACCAAGTGATATGTTTCCACCTGCGGAATCACCCATGATCGTCAACTGCTTTGGGCTTTCAACGCTTTCCAGTATCTCCTTATACAGATTTAACACTTGAGGATAGGTATGTTTGTAGTTAAAATGGGGCACTTTAGGGTATATTGGAGCAATGACTTTTGCGTTTAGTGATTGAGCTAGGTTGTCCATGAATTTCCAGTGGAATTTTAAAGGTTGATTTGTCCAAGCACCTCCATGGATATATAAGATCGCTTTTTGATGTAGAGAATTTTGATCATTTAATGTGAAAACTTTTATACCATCAATCGTTTGTTCTTTCATAGTACTTGAAAAAGTAACATTTTCAATAACATACGGTTTTGTATTTTCAATGCCTCTTTGTGCAATAAATTTTCTCGTGTTTTCTATACTAGAAAAACCCTCTTTAGTTCCTCGTAAAAATAAGTACTTTTCAAAAAAATAACTTTTTATCGACCGTCTTTTTTTATAATTATGTATACTCATGACGCAGATTATCCCCTTATATAACCTTTATTTTTTTATCTAGATCAAACTCATAGCATAGACTTAATTAAGTCTATACAGTCATATATAAATTTCCGTGAAGCATCTTTGGCAGTTATGAGAACCATTGATTCTATTTTATCGTTTGCATTTGAACTTGTCATCTGAAGAGCAACAAGGATATCCGATGGTTAATCCCGTTGGATTTTCGTGAATAGATTTACTAACTATTTAAGTTACAGTTGGGAAAAGTCAGGTACTGTGACTTTTAAACGATAAGAAACAAAATTGATAAATAAGACACTTATTGAACTTATATAGATGATGTTTGCATGTCTTTCCATGGGAAAACAAGGTGAAGTCTATTACTCTTTTACGTTAAGATAATCTTTTCCATCTAAGAGTGTTTGAAGTTGGAAAGGTAGATAAGTGGGTGTTTAAGCCTCTATATACTAAGTCAAAAATCAGTCAGAACAAAAGAGTTTTATGACTTCATACTAAAGATTACACAAAAAACTTACCTGAACAGTTGAAACTTTTTAATTAGACTTAACGTAAATTTACTAACTATTATGATTGGAATGATAGCGATGGACATAAAGATATCAAAAAATGACACAAAGCTAACTATTAAGAGGCAATTAAGTAAAATTGAAGTACCATTATCTGAAATTACGGATGTGTTGAATGACGATACATATGGTGGTGAAGATAAAAAGGCAATAAGAATTGGTTTTCCTTATGGACACACGGATAGGATTGTTATTAAAACAACCTCAGAAAGTTATATTGTTTTTACTAGTATTGGAGGCTTGAAAGAAAAGATATTATCTTTTATCGATTAATATATTCAACAAACAGGCGCTGTTTTCCAGAGTATAATGGCTGTAATCTTTCAGTGGAGCGTTTTTATACGTTCGAATAGCGCTTTAAGTAAACCAAAAGGAGATCGTCTAAATTACACGAACGGGGCAGTGCTCCTCTTTGTATGCTCACCAGAAAAAGTGATATAACAGATTGAATATTATCTACTACCAGTAAATGCTGATTGAGTTTAATAAAAAAATGCTTCTACCGTTCAGGGTTGGATGTAAACTAACCTAAATTATTGGGACACTATAAAACACCTTCGAAATGGTACACTTAAACAAAGTACTAATTCGGAGGTGTTTTTGCATGGGCAAAAACGTATATTCAAATGAGGTTAAGTGGGCAGTCGTGAAAGATAAGATGAGTGGGCAGTTTACTAATCGTGAGATCATGGAGAAGTATGGGATTAAAAATGTGTCCCAAATCAAAACGTGGATGAAGTGGTATCGTGAAAATCAGGTTCATCGATTCGATCAACCAATAGGAAAACAATATTCATATGGACATGGGCCTGATAGTTCAAGTGATGAAGAGAAAAAAGAACGCCAAATGAATCATTTAAAACAGGAAAATGACATCTTAAAAAAGTATTTGGAGATCGAAAAGGAGTTGAGAAAGAAATCGTCCTCCAACTAGTCCAAACTTTACGGGGAAAATATACAGTGTCAGCTATTTTATCAGCTTTAAATGTGTCCAGATCGACCTATTATCGCTGGGCATCTGCGCAACCAGTGGAGTTGTCTAAGGAAGAGGAAACGATTATTTACCTTTGCGAAAAAACAAAGTATCGATATGGTCACCGTAAAATCAAGGAGCTATTAAAACGTGATTACCAGATCAAATTAAATCGCAATACCGTTCAACGGATCATGCAAGAACATCATCTTCAATGTAGAGTAAAGCAAAAAAGAAGGTGGAAATCTCAAGGGGAATCCGTCGTTATCGCGCCAAACTTATTACAGCGAGAGTTTCATGCAAGTAAACCTAACGAAAAGTGGGTAACGGATATTACCTACATTCAATATGGTCCAGACACTTTATACTTATCAACGATTATAGACTTGTTTAATAATCAAATCGTGGCTTATAAGCTTTATACTCATCAACAAATCCCTTTGGTGATTGATACCTTAGATGAAGCACTAGAAAAGCGAGGAAACCCCAAAGGAGTCATCATCCATTCAGATCAAGGAAGTGTCTATTCTTCTTATGCTTATCAAAATCGGATTAAAGAAAAGAAGTTAGTCAGTAGTATGTCACGCAGAGGAAACTGTTGGGACAACGCAGTCATTGAGTCCTTCCATTCGAACTTGAAATCAGAAGAAGTTCAGTATGTTAAATTCAATTCTTTGTCTTTAGAAGAAGTCAAGGATCGTGTAGATCAATTTATGACGTATTATAACGAAGAGCGTATCCAAGAAAAGTTAGGCTACCGCACACCAATAAAGTTTGGTGATATGGCAGCCTAGGAAGGTGTTTTATTACTGTCTCATATGACTAGGTCAGTCTAATGGTTAGGAGCTTTTATGGTCCACTGGCTTATGTCTATTAGGACGATTATAAGGAGACCACTCATGTGATTATGACATTCCCAACCTCTCTTTTCCATGCAGTTTCAGCTTTCTTGTCTCTCCTGATAGTCCCCGATTTTTGAAGTTCACCCTTTAATTTGCTTTCTCTATTTCTCTTTTGATTTCTTCTATTCGTTTTTTTCCCCAATCATACATCATTTCCACAATTGGAAGTAATGTCATTCCCAACCCAGTCATTGAGTATTCCACTCTAGGTGGGACTTCTGGGTAAACCTCTCGATGCACAATGCCATCTTCCACCAATTCTTTTAATTGATTCGTCAATATTTTATGGGATATTTTTGGAAATAATCTTTGCAATTCAGTAAAGCGATGCGGTCCTTCAACACCTAAATGCCATAGAATTACAACTTTCCACTTTCCACTGATAATCGATAAAGTAAGTTCTTTTTCACAGTTGTAATTTCCATTTATTATCTTCTCCTTAATTTCCTCTCTTAGTATATCCGACATATTTTCTACCTTCCTTTCATATAGTTACTTTAAAGTTACTCTGTAACAAAAAAGTGCATTCTTCTCAAGATAACTATCAAGTTGTAATATTAATGTGTGAATTAAAGATAAACTATTTTAGGAGGAATAACAATCATGAGTAAAAAGGCACTTTTAATCATACCACCCGACAGGTTTAATGAAGATGAATTATTTAAACCAAAAGAGGCACTTGAAAAAGCAGGAATTGAAGTAACAATTGCAAGCACAAAAACTGGAGAGGTTATTGGTGATTTTGAAGGAAAAGCAATTTCCGAAAAGGTCTTCTCCAACACTCCAGCAACCGATTTTGACGTTATTTCTGTCATTGGCGGTTCTGGCACCATTGATCATCTATGGGATAACGATGAAATATCCACGTATTTAAAGAAAGCACACAATGATAAAATCCTTGTTGCTGGAATTTGTGCTGGTTCAGTCTCTGTTGTGAAAGCTGGGTTACTTAAAGATAGAGAAGCAACTTGCTACCCTGTTGACGTACAAAAAAACCAATTGAAAGAAAACAATGTAAAGTATGTTGAGAAACATGTTATTGCACATAGTGACGTTATCACAGGTGACGGCCCAGATGGCGCTGAGGAATTTGGAAAAGCACTAGTTGATGCAATAAACTAATTAGAAAGATGCTAAAAGCCTTTGGTGTTTACCAGAGGCTTTTAGCATCTTTTAATCTTCTCATGTTTCTTATTTTATGTTAGTAAATAACTTGTCTATGCACTGATTATCGAGTACAATGCCGCCTCTCTTCTTTATCACTATTTGTGATACGGTTCTCCATAACCGGGAATAGCGGCCAGAGGGCTGCCAAATGCTTATTTGAATATTATTTTTTTTGACAATGACTTATGTGGAATAGAAAGTGTCCTCACATAAATTTGTCAAACTCAGCTTACCCCCTTAAACATCTTAATAATCGAGCAAACGTCCAAAATCATTCCATTGACCGTACATTTTATTTTCTCTTGTGTTCGTTATGAATTTGTCTAATCTACTCCTAAACAATTCCGGTTGATTCTTTGCGCTTTGTATCGTGTCGATCCGAACCCTTTTATAAAGATTCGGAAACGCCCTGAAATGATCATGTACTCGCTGATCCTCTTTTATCTGCTGCTCGATCACTTCATCTATTCTAAATGATCGAGGATCCAAATCAGGCAAAACCCTCCTTCCTTCATCTGTCATCAATCCTAATTTTTCAAGACAGCGGACACGTTCTTTGTTCAATTCCGTCCATGAACTCTTTTTGCTCCTAGGAGAAAGCCTCTGCGCCAACTCTGTTTCAGACATTTTCTTTTTAACGCCATCGATCCATCCAAAGCACAGTGCTTCCTCGACAGCGTCCAAGTATAACACCCTCTCCTCGGGCATTGGCCTCATACAAACCAAGACCCAGCATGACCTTTCAGTCTTAGCATATTCCTGCAACCAAATCCTAAGATCTTTTTTCGACTTGGCTGGCAGCAACTTTTCAATTTCCATGCCTGTTGGAAATCACTTGATCAAGAAACATATCGGCATCACAATTGAACTTCCAGCCAACCCCAAACCTATCCACCAGCATTCCAAAGCAGGAGGACCAGGGAGTATTGGATAATGGCATGATTACATGGCCATCAACCGACAGTTTATTAAAGTACCTCTCCAATTTTTGTTTATCCACATTGACTAAACTAATCCATACGTTGTTTCCTTTCACTAACTCACCTGTTACGTTCCTCATGGAAGTCAGCAAATCCGACATCATGATTTTCCCATCCGCGAATTCGATCGAAGACTCCATAATCATATTCAATTCATTTTCGGGCAGTGGGTAGCTTGGATCTTGAGGAAAGTCCTTATAATTCACCTTTTTTACTTCAGTTGCCTGAAGAGCTTCCGAATAAAATTCAATCGCTTGTTCGGCAACCCCATCAAAATTCAAATACGCAATAACATCCATCAAGCATAACCTCCTTCTTGTGATACGTGTAGTATAATAGAAAAAAGGTGACATCTGATTGTCACCGTTCTGAAATCATGTAGACAAAGAGGTAAATTATGACCAAAATAGAGAGACTCATTTCGATTATCATGATATTGCTAAAAAAAGAGGTTGTATCTGCAAAGGAATTCTCACAACTATTCAATGTTTCCAAAAGGACGATCCTTCGCGATATGGAAACATTGAGCTTATCGAACATCCCCATTTACTCTGTTAATGGGGTAAAAGGCGGCTATCGTATAATGGATGAATACAAGGTGGATAAACGTCTTTTAAGCAACTCCGATTTAGAGAATATATTAACTGCGCTCGGCGGATTGGAACAAATCCTCCTTACTGATGAAGTTGAAAGTACTATAAATAAAATAGAAGCAATGGTCAGTCCATTGTCTCTGAATCGCTCCATTCAAATGCCATTTTATGATTGGGAAGGTCGGTACGAGATTCTTGAAACCTTAAAGGCATGTCAAGAATCCATTTTAAAGAAAAAGCTGATTTCGTTTGATTATACAGATAAAAATGGGACTGAAACGAATAGGATGATCGAGCCCTATGAGCTGCATTTTAGCGAATCAAGTTGGTACTTGAAAGGATTCTGTTTAAATCGACAGGAATATCGTACATTCAAATTATCTCGGATCGATCATATTACTGTGAAGGAACGTGCATTTCATCCTAGAGACGATTGGTCAGGGCAAGGGCATGAAGGAAGTTATCTACCGCAACTAGTGGCGATTAAGGCATGGATATCATCTAGCATAAGAGATCAAATCGTCGAACGGTATGGTCGAAGGAGTATTGAAAACCATAGTTCTGGCTCTTTATTAGCAACCATTTATGTCCCTCAAAACCATTCGGGATTTCAATTTTTAGCAAGCTTCGGCACTCACCTTAAAATTGTAGAGCCTAAAATCTATGTTGAAGAATTTCGAAATTACTTATATCAAATGATGGAGAACTATTCCTGATGAAGGTTTCGTCTCGGCAATACCAGTTCATCCCAGTGTTTTTTGGTGTAAGAGAATTTGCTTAACTGTCTATGGTAGAACAGCTCTTCAGCTTCCATAAGTTTTGAATGGCACTTTAATCGTAGCTTGGTTTTTCTCCTATTCTTCAACAATGGCATATTTACTTCGCCCATTTATCATAAAAAAACTGGATCACCTAAAGCAAAACCCTTTAAAACTTCATTGTAATTTCTTAAATCTCTAACTTGTTTAATGTTTGACATAATATCAAACTCTCTTCGTTGAATTTATTATTTCTATTTGTCATCTATTTCCCTCTCCCTTGTGAATAGTTGTAAAACTGCTAATATTGTTCTAATAAAGACAGATGTGACGAGTAGGCTTACAATAAACGGATCAATGAACCATAAAATCAGTACCGAAATCTTGCTCAAAAGAAACGCTCCACTCACTAAAACAATGGACACGAGCACTTTTGATAAAAGAACTTTCTTATTTGAATACGTAGTAACTATTAACTCCTTCTTAATAAAAGCAGAAACTAAATTAACTATGACACTTAATGACCAACATAGAATCAATAATGAGAGAGCATACACCGTCGCCATTACAGTATGCCTTAATTGATCAAATTGGCGTTCGATTCCAACGTTTGTATAGTACCAAGCACTAACTAATTCATTTATCAAACAAGTACCGTTATCTCCATTCGTTAAAATAATAATCCCATTTCCTGTTTGTGGTTCCATCGAATAATGTGCCTTCCAACCGTTGTTACTTCCATCATGTGTAACGATTGTACTGTTATTTACGTGGTTAATAAAATGACCTAATGCCGCCTCATCATTAATAAAGCTTTCAAAACCTCTAACTTCTAAAGTAGGGCTAAACATCTCTTGAACCGTGTCAGCTTCTAAAATCCCCGAGCTGTGAAAGCTATTGATTTCAGCAATGATAAACTTATTCATGTCTTCTATCGTTGTATAAAGTCCGGCAGCTGCTTTCTCGGTAAATATGTAGTTTGGTAACAAATGTAGTTTTACATCGTAAGCTTTCGCTGTCTTATCCTGGAGATGATCATCCCATTGAAAACTACTATTCTCCATTCCTAACGGTGTAAGAACAACTTCATTTAGATATGAATGAAAGTCTTCTCCTGTTACTTCTTCGATCATGAGTTGTAGTAAGTTATAACCTCCACCTGAATAGCTATACCGCGCTCCTGGTTCATTTTCTAATTCAACAGGTTTTGAACCACCACCAATCCCACTAAGTGATTGCTCTAAAGTAGGCAGCTGTGTATTGGACTCGTAGCCAGGATAACCTCCACCGACAGATAGCCCTGATGTATGACTTAATAGCCTTCTCACTGTTATCGCTTTTTGGTCATATTCACTTTCAGGTAGCTGCCATCTTGTTATGTAATTCTCAATAGGATCATCTAAATTGATGAGACCATCCTCCACCAATTTCATTACACCAAGTGCTGTCACTGATTTAGAAATCGAAGCAACTTGAAACACAGTGTTCTGATCCACTTTCCTTTTAACGTCAATATCCGCATAACCGAACGTACCTATCCATGTAACTTGGCCATCTTCTAGCACAGAAATTGCTGCCCCAGGAATATTACATTTACTTAGTAATTTTTCAGTTTTTGTTTCTACGTCTTTAATCAATTTATCAAGATCGGTTGTTCTAGTTAGATCGTTATGATTCAAAGAAAATGGAATAGTAGTGATGATTGCCAATATAAGAAAAATGATGGCTTTTCTTTTCATAGATAACCTCCAAATTAGTCAAGATATAAATATTTTATTACTGTTCTGCAAATTCCCCTTGTAATTTTCAAAAACGTCACAATTCGTTCATCATTTGTACGAATTCAAGATTCACTGTGACAACCCAAATTTTAAATAATGGATCAATCGTTATTGCTTTATGCTTTCTAATTAAGAAGAATAAAGTTTAATCTTAATTGTTTGTAGCGTAGTAAGAGTCTACTACGCTACAGTAATAAACTGTTTGTCATTCGATGGTTAATCTTAGTCAGAGCTTTGCTGTAACCAAAACCTCCTTAACCCGGTACAAGTCAAACCGTTATTTTGTCCCCCTAGGGACGTATCAAACAATGGGTGAGAACCTTGTCTTTTCTTCTTACAGTCTTAAATCTATTTATGTCTATTTTTATTCAATTAAACTGCTCTATAGTTTAACATTAATTCCCTTTTTGTTGGTATAGAAAAAACATTCCTTCTTGAAGGAATGCTCACCTATAGTTTAATAAAAAAGGGACGTTCATTCCACATTTGCGGAAGGGCATCCTGAAATATACAGAAATTATTAAGAACTTATTTAAAATCCATATTTTTAAAAGCCTCCAATAAGACACCACCCCCACACCTCTTTGATATAGTAGTTTTCTAAGTCTTCTATAGGAGGAACAAATATGATTTTATCTTTAAAAAACCTATCAGTCACATACGGTACCAAAAAGGCTGTAGACAACATTAGTTTTAGCATTCGACCTGGTGAGGTAATTGGCTTACTTGGGGCAAATGGTGCAGGGAAATCCTCTACGATTGCAGCGGTACTTGGTATTGAAAAGAGTAATTACGAAGAGCTCATAATGCTCGGGAAGTCACCAATTATCCATCGCAAGGAAGTCTTCCAAGAGGTGGGGGTACAGTTTCAAGAAACAAATTTCCAAGATAAATTAACAGTGCGTGAGGCATGCGAGCAATGGAAGTCGCTTTATAAGCACACTACTGATGTGCCTCTACTCTTAGAAACTTTTGGTTTAGTTGGGAAGGAAACACAACTTGTGAAATCTCTTTCAGGAGGAGAACGTCAACGCTTAGCAGTGCTGCTGGCATTGATATCTAATCCTAAGCTTGTTTTCCTGGACGAGCTTACAACTGGATTAGATACTAGGGCACGCCGTATGCTTTGGAGGCAGCTGTTAGTTATGAAAGAAAATGGGCTGGCAATTGTCCTAACATCACACTACATGGATGAGGTCGAAGCTTTATGTAATGAAATATTAATTTTAAAAGAAGGGCAAACGGTATTTCATGGCACAATCCAAGAGGCAATTCGTACAAGTGGGAAAGCGACACTAGAAGACGCGTACCTAAATTTTGCAGGTGAGGAGGACTGGGTATGAGTACATTTCTTACCTTTTTAAAAATTGAGGGAAAACTCGTTTGGAAGGGCATCGATATTCTAATTTTTGGAATCTGTTTCCCTATCATTTTAGCCACACTATTTGGTTATCTACTGAGTAATGACGGATTAGCAGGTGCTTCCAATTTTGAATTATCGTATGCAGCCGTAATTACAATTGGTGTACTGGCAACAGGAGTTATGGGCATACCATTGACCATTGCAGATTACCGTCACCGAGGGATTTTAAAGAGATTCCAAGTGACACCTGTTTCACCTCTCCAAATTCTATTTGCTCAAGGTTTGATTCAGCTTTCTTCAGCACTTGTATCATTTATTGGTGTCACACTTGTTTATCATCTATTATTTGATTATGAACTAAAAGGCTCTTGGACGATATTCCTTATGACCTACACTTTTGTCATTGTAGCGATGTATAGTATTGGGATTTTCATCGGAAGCTTAGTACCTGACCAAAAGTCAGCAAATGTCTGGAGCTCTGTTGCTTACTTTACAATGTTGCTGTTTTCAGGAGCAACAATTCCGTATGAAACCATGCCTCGATTCTTCCAATGGATAATGGATATTTTACCCCTTGCTCATGGAATACATTTATTAAAGCAGGCAAGTACAGGAGGATCACTAACAGATGGTCTATTCCATATCGTGATTTTAGCTCTATGTATTGTCATTGGATTAGGTGGAGCGATTAAATATTTCAAATGGAAGTAGGTGTGTCGGGTGTACAAAACAAAGGAAATTGCAGCACTTGTTGGGGTACACCCCAACACTGTGCGCATTTATGAGGAATGGGGATTTATATCACCTGTACCAAGACAAACAAATGGCTACCGTATCTATTCAGATATCCATTTGTTACAGTTAAACGTCGCACGAACGCTCTTTCGCTGTGAAATTGTGCAAGGAGATCTTCGAAAAAGAGCTCGTGCCATTGTATATGCTTGCGGCAAAGAAAATTTTACAAAGGCTAATCAACTAACTATAGACTATCTTGCCAAGTTAGAACGCGATTATGATCATGCCTTGTCTGCTGCAAAAGTTGTGGAGAAATGGTTGAGAGAAGAACCTACTGTTAGTACATGTACTTCTTCTCGGAAAGATGTGGCACTGCTTCTAGATACTACATCTGAAGCTATACGAAATTGGGAACGTAACGGACTTATTACCGTTCCGAGACTGCACAACGGTAACCGAGCATATGGTGAACGAGAAATTGAGCAACTACGAGTTATTCGTAGTTTAAGAAGTGCCCATTACTCAATTAATGCCATTTTACGTTTACTCAACCAAATCCATCAACCAAGCCCTGATATTGTTGCAATTTTAAATACACCAACAGATGAAGAAGATATTGTGTCAGTAACAGACCAATTAGGTAAATCATTACTAGATGCCATAGCAGATGCAAAAGATACATTAGCTTTGATTCATGAAAAAACCACTTTCCAATAAGGATCTAAAAATTGACTTAAATTCCATTTATTAAGAAGTGGAAAAATTTGATTTTCAAGTGCTCCTTCCAAGTATTTGTACGCAAATAACGGAAAGAACGGAATACTTGTGTAAGGTATGTGCCAAGCACATTCCAACAAAGCAATCGTTATTCGAAAGAAGTCACTGTGAAATGTTAAGGAGCGAAACCCCCTAAAGAAATTCATCATTTTTTATTTCTAATGTCAACTTGCTTTTTAAGCTTACTCATCTCAATATTGATCTCGATTTTCTGTTTACCATCACTTGTGATACGGTTCACCGTGGTTATTTAAGAGGCAAAAAAAGGACAGGATTCAGTTTGTCTCCTGTCCTTTTTTCCTATACTATTTAAAGGAACGTCATTAATATTGTCACACCTATACCTAAAAAAGTAGTAACTAAAGTAGCTACTGCAACATTTATTATCAGGTTTTCTTTTCCAACCGCATATAAAATATTTATGTGGTTTAAACATTCTGTATAAATTGTCTCATATTTTTTGACGTATTTGTTATTTGTGAAATAGATTTCTTTTTCCTCTCCCCCATAAAACGCTCTCCAGTCTTTCACCTCACTATGTTCTACTGATTGATAACTCAGGTGTAGTTTATTGTCATTTATAGCCCTAATTTTATTTACAAGCCATTTATAATCCTTGGATGATATTTTATTTTTGGCTTCATTAAAATATTTATTCATTTTTTGGTTTAATTCGTTATGTTCAATTCTTTCGAATAGAAAATAATAAAAATCCATTCTGAAATTACTTAAAATGCTTGTAAATGTAAATGGGGAGTAACGCTTACCCGTAAAGTAAAGCTCCATCTTTAATCCTTCACGTTCTGTCTTATCTGTAATCAAGTATTGTTCACCGTTACGGATCTCGTATGTCTCTCTTAGAAATACATCTCTAAATGACTCTTTTTCTGTAGGATTTTCAGGATAATTTATTACTTTTAGTGTTGGTAATTTGTAAATTAAACCATAGTTTAAATAAGAAATTTCCATTATTTTTGATTGAACAGTAAAATCAAGTAGTTCTTCAAACATTCTATGTACGTCACTATACCCCATTGTTTCTATTGTGTGTTCAAGGTTGTAATATCCAATAAATTTTCTCTTATATAAATAATTCTTGTTATCCTCAATAAATTCAAGGAGCATGTTATTATCCATTATCTTGTTGAAGGAAACCCTAAACTCAACGACTGCTTGATTATTGTTTACCTGTGTAAAAGAAGCGTCTACTTCTCTTATATATTTATCTTCTAAGAATTTTACTGTCGCTAAACTGGATTGGCTTGAACCTGCATATTGAAGAGAAAAATAATTAAGGTCTCTTATCTTTTTTGGTCTATAACTTAAATCTACTTGGTATCTGTCCCCATTTAATTTTGAAATTCCTTTTATCAGTTTATTCATAGCTTTATTTCCATAGGTATCCAGTAAAGTAAAACCCCACACCTTTAATAAAGCCTTTGATTCAAGGAACTCTCTGTAACGTTCATCTTTTTCAATATACTCCTGATATTCTGAGCTTTTTATTTTCTCTATCAACTTGTCGATATAAATTCTTCTTCTTTTTTGATGATTTACTCTCATGAAAACTATCATCCCTTATATCATGTTTATATTTTTTCCTCTAAACCTATAACACTTCATAGAATATTACAAAATAAGCCACTGTATATTTAAAACAGCGGCCATGATACTCATTTTCTTATTACTTTAGTCTATTGTCCCTTACAAATTTTTCAAAGTCACTTTCTTTATTCTGTGTGATTCGAATTTGCTTATATTTTTCGTACTCTTGTGTCGCTAACTTCTCAGCAACTTCCTTCGAGACTTTCCCTGCATTCTGTAATATATCATGTTCGTTAAACTGCAAGAAAGCATTTAGTTTATCTGTCCAATCTTTCATATACATGATCTGATTACGTTCAGCTTGGCTTTCTGCATAATCTAAATACATTGTAACGATACGATTAAGTTGTTTGATTTCCTTTTCAGATAAATAGTTCTTTGCCACAGTGATATCACTCTTACGAATGTTATCACCTTTCCAAGTAGTTAAGCCCATATTTTCTTTCGTAGCATCTGCCCTATTTGCAACGATTTCCGAAGCTGTTAGACCTGTAATTGCAAAGTGTAATTTATTTTGAACGGTGGCAAAAAACTCCTTCGAGATTTCTGCTTTAGCATCATAATCAACTGCTGTAGCATAAATGTCTGTAATCTTTAAGTAAAATCTTTTCTCTGATGCACGTATATCTCTAATACGTTCCAGAAGTTCATCAAAGTAATCTTGTCCAAAGTTTCGCATTTCCTTCAAGCGATCGTCATCCATCGTAAAGCCTTTTACCAGATATTCATTCAGACGCTCTGTTGCCCACTGGCGGAATTGTGTACCACGATGGGAACGGACACGATAGCCAATTGCAAGAATCATTTCGAGGTTGTAAAATGAAACTTCCCGTTCAACCTCACGTTTACCCTCGATTTGAACTATTCGGTTTTTCCGAATAGTTGCCGATTCCTGCAATTCTCCTTCTACATAGATGTTCTTTATATGTTCGTTTATCGTGTTGACACCTTTTTGGTAAAGCTCAGCAATTGCCTTCTGTGTCATCCAAACCGTTTCATTTTCTAAGCGAACATCTATTTTGGTGTTTCCTTCTTCTGTTTGGTAAATCAGAATGTTAGTTTCATTAATCATTAGCGTTCCTCCCCGATTTTCTTTTATCTATGTTGTCTCCATTCTCTTTCATTACTATCTATTATTATAGCATGCCATACCAGGATAAGTGTTGCGAGGTAAGCGTGAAACAAGAGGCACTATGTTGCTATAACTGATTATGTAAACAATTACTGATACATAAATGTTTACATTTCCTCAAACCTTTTAGTAATCTAATATAAAATCTTTTATGTAACATTTTTCGTATACTTATATGATTTTAAATCTGTTTTAGCAAACAATTTAATACTAATAATTGCTTACACTTTCTAATTTACTTCCACAACAGTAATGATTTTCGATTCAGAATCATTAAAATGATACAATTGAACAAATACAATAGAAAATAGAATGGTTTCTTCCATTGTTTATTTTTTACTATAATTTTGATAAACAAAAAAGGAAACAGAACTCGTTCCCTCTCTTGTAAGCCATTTTATTTACACCTTAATGTTCTTAATTCCAGTAACAGCAAACCTGTTTATCTCCATAATTGTTGGTCGCTCTTCCACCTTCATTGCATTGGAGACATAGAATGTAACTTCCTTTACTCCTCTTTGGAATTTCTCTCTCGTTCCGATAGGAAAATAACCCTCATATTTATATTGACCAAATTCAACTGAAAATTTTTGTGAATCAGTCATTATAAACCTTGCCTTTGTTTCTTTGTCACGATACTCTTTCATAAACCTATTATCAGTGATCTTTCTTACGTCTTGTCCTAAATTAAGTCTTTGTTTTGAAACAAGTTCCAATTCCATGTTTGCCATTATACCTTGTACCACTTCATTGTAAATGTCTTCTCTCTCAATGAGTGACAGCATGATTATAGCTTTTTTCTTTGCAATAGCTACCGATAACAAAATATCCTCATTATCATTCTTCACCCTGTTCTCCCCCTTGATCCATTAATAACAAATCAACTAACGTTGTAACCTGGACTGAGTACACCACTGCCAGGGAATGTATCAGTCTCATTGTTGGATTTCTCCTTTTCCCTTGTTCCAATCGGTGTAAATAACTCGGAGTAATTCCTCCCGATTGCTGTTCTACTTCACAAAGACTCCATCCCTTTCTTGTTCGACATCTCAGTAGAAACTCTCCAAATAAACTCCTATCATTCTGCACATTATTCATTTCTTCACCTTCTAATCTTGTTTTTTCGTTTAACACCTGATGAATATACATCTATATATGATAGTTGTTAGACTTGAAAAAAATTCAGTTTCATCAGTGATATTGTCGAAAAACAGCATGAATTAAGGGGTTTCTGTATAAGATAGGATAACTACTAATAAACTACCAAAAGAAAGGAGAATCGAATTGAATAGAGAAGAATTTATTACTCTATCACCTGAAAGAAGAGTGGAAGAGGTAAATCATTTGCTAAAGAAGCACACACTTAGGGAAATTGCAGCTACCCTAAATTTTGCGTATTCAACCTTTACAACAGAAATTAGAAACAACGGAGAGTACCAGTACAATAAGAAAAGTAAGCAGTATGTCAAAGCGAATGTGGTTGGAGATAAAAAGGAAGTAAACAGTGAGACAATAACGTTTATTGATGAGAATAAGGTAATCCTTCAACGGTTGATTGAAATGTATCAATCTAACAATCTACTTCTACTTGACGAGAGGGTTTACAGCAAAAATGCTAAGTTTGAAAACAAGAGCATTAAAATGAACAAAGACATCTACAAGGAGTTTAGCCTTTTCTGTGATACTCACTATAATCATTTAAAATTGCAAGATTTGATTTCACAAGCAATCCTGGATTTTACGGAACGATATAAGCGTTAAAAACAAGAAAAGAGCCGAGATGGCTCTTTTTCTTGTTATATGACATTCATCAGTGATTTAGACAATGACTTTGTTGCGTTTGCTTTTTCTGTAACTCTAACTTCATATTGCTCTATGATCTTGAATAGACTTTTCACCTTACCCATAATTCTTACTTGCTCTTCAAATGGCGGGATTGCAATAACAAACCTTGATAGTTTAGCCATACTTAAACCTTCTCTTGAAGCACCAACTTGTACACGCATTACTTCGCTTTGAAAATAAGGTGAAATTATACAAGTATGAATGAACCTTCTTACACTTTCATTAACTAAACGTATTATGGCAACGTGTTGATTAACATTAGCCGTATCAAAATCATCGGGAACAAGTGAACTCCTACCGATTGAAGCTCCTGTTATATTTAGAAGGATATCCTTTTCCTTAACAGCACTTCCGCTCATACTCTCATGTGTTTCTTCCGTTATACAAGCTATTCCATCTAATAATAAACCACTATTCCATACATTTTGAGAACGTATAAACTTTACACCATTTTGTACATAATTTTTTTCCCCACCAGACGGAGTCTTACCTGCCCCCAATTTGGTAGTAATATGTCCTAATCTCACCCATTCCCATCCCTGTGGAAGTTCATATGGAAATTCATCCTCCGAAATCGGTGGTAACAGCTTTTCTTTCTTGATTTTCTTTTCTGCTATCAAACGCTCTTTCTCTTGCTTTATCTTCTCTATCAATACCGAAGCAGGTTCTTCATTCACATTTTGCTCTACCAACTTACCTTGGACAGCAAGGCTTAGGATGCTGTTCCGCATTTGAGCAATGCTTTCTTTATCATTGCAAAGGTGGCCCATGTTTTCAATAGCAAAGCGAAGATCATTCAGTTGCTCAGGATTACTATGATCTTGTAGCTTTGTAAAGACACTTTTGTTTAATATTACTGATGTTGTTTGCTTTTTAACGATATCAGAAAATAGTCGGTCGCATTGGTCATATAAACTCTCTATTTTTTCCACAATACGTTTTTGTTCATGTAATGGTGGAATAGGTATAAGAGTTCTTTTAACTCTGTCTATATTTAGATTTCTTACACCTGTTCCAACTGCTTTATCTTCAAATTGGGTCATACTACCATTTAAAAAGAAGAGAAGCAATTCATCGAATATCAAATTATCAAAAATGTTAAACGACAACCAACCATCATGAATACAACCATCTATTCCCAAGATATATGCTTTCCCAAAGCTCATACTGTTGGACATAATTAAAGATCCTGCTTTTAAGTAGACAGATTTTTTTGCACCTTCCAAAGTTACTTTCTCTTTCGTCGATGTAATATATTTATTTCCTACAACCGAATCCCCTATCTTAATCCAAGGAATTCCATCACCTTCGTTAGTTAGGAAATTTTTGATAGGTCTTGGTGATGCTCCTCTGCGAATTTCTGTTACATCACTTAAAAATGCCCATTCCCATGATTCAGGTAATTCATAAGGTGCATTTATCTCTTGTGCATTACCGTTTACTTTTTTTTCCTTATATAATCCCTTAGCCTTTAATTGTTCTTTAACTTGTTGTATTTGTTCAAGTAATACGCTTGCAGATTCATCATTCGGATCTTGCTCTACTAATTTCCCTTGCATAGCAAGTTGTAATATTAGTTTTTTCAGTTTGTCTACATCTTCAGGTATAGTTACTGCTTCATGGAAGTGTTCTAATAATGCCGTCATACTTTCGAACCTTCCTTTAAGATTTTCGATAATTCATCGACCAACTGCTGTTTTGCCTGCTTTACTTGTTCAACTGATTCCATATATTGTTGTAATGCTACTACTGGATCAAGTAACTCCTCTTCTGTTGCATGTGGATTTTTGATGTCGAGATTGTAGTTTCTGCCTTTGACTTCATCAATTGTTACCTTCCATGCGTATTCGCTTTCTTCCCTTTTCTCCCACCACTCTTTTTCTCGGTCAAATTCTTCTAATCGTATCGGGCGTGTCTTCGAATATGATTTCTGTCCTTCTGGATAAGGGTGTTCAAAGTACCAAATCTCTTTTGTAGGCTCTCCCTTTGTAAAAAACAATAAATTGGTTCGAATCCCTGTGTACGGAGCAAAAACCCCGTTTGGAAGCCTTACAATCGTATGCAAATTGCATTCTTCCAGGAGTTTCTCTTTTATTCTTGTCTTTACACCTTCACCAAAAAGAAAGCCGTCTGGTAGTACAACAGCCCCTCTACCACCATCTTTTAGCAATGTCATGATAAGTACCATAAATAGGTCGGCTGTTTCTTTTGTACGAAAAGCCGTTGGGAAGTTGGCTTGGATGCCGTCTTCTTCAACACCTCCGAATGGTGGATTCGTGCAAATGACATCAACTTTATCCTTCGATCCGTAATCACGTATTGGGCGTGACAACGAGTTGTCATGACGGATATTTGGAATATCTACATCATGTAGGATTAAATTTGTAACCGAAAGGACATGGGGCAATTGTTTCTTTTCAATTCCCATGATTGAACTTTGAATGACTTTGCGTTCCTCGGCTGTGTTCGCTTGCTTCATTAAATGTTCAATCGAACTTTTTAGAAATCCACCTGTTCCCGTTGCAGGATCAAGCACTTTTTCACCCAACTGAGGGTTTGTCATATCGACCATGAATTGCGTAACGGCTCTAACTGTGTAAAATTCGCCTGCGTTACCTGCTGATTGCAAATCCTTTAAAAACGCCTCATAAAAGTCATTGAATAAATGGCGATCTTCTGAGGTATTAAAGTCTATCTCATTGATTTTATTGATGATTTGACGGATAAGTGTCCCACTTTTCATGTAATTAAAGCTGTCTCGGAACACTTCTTTAACAATATAACCTCTTGTCCCTTCTTCCACATCAGGCAGTTCTTTTAACATTGGAAAGAGTTTATTGTTGACGAAATTTAATAATTCGTCTCCTGTCATGCCTTCTTCATCACTTGCCCAATTATGCCATCTAAGCTCTTCTGGTATAGGTGATTGATAATCGTCTTCTAATAGTTCTAACTCTTCTTCTTTATCAGCAAAAATCTTTAAAAATATCATCCAGACAAGCTGTGCAATACGTTGTGCATCACCATCTACACCACTGTCTTGCCTCATAATGTCCTGTATAGATTTTATAGCGTTTGAAATGCTCATGTTGTTTCCTCCAACTACTCTCTATTTATGCTGTCATATAAATTTGCTGTTCTAACTCTTGAATGGCTTGAATATATTGCTTTTTGCCACCGAAAGACTTAATGATTTCCATTAAAGAACCATGTTCATCGAATGGTCGAAGTTTTAACACTTCCATACTCTCAATATGCTCAATTCCTTCATCAGCGTACTTTTCCAGTAATGCTTCAAGCACTGCCCTTGCTTTTTCACCATATTTGGCAAAATAGTCCCTCTTTTGTACGTTCAAGGCACGTTCTTTTCTTGTAAGGGGCTTCTGTTCAAAGGCTACATGGCATATTAGATCAAAAGGATCGTACTCTTTTCCTACCTCTTCTTGTAATTCATCTAACAGTACACCTTGTTCCATTAATTCCTCAATAATGACATCTTTTTTATCGGCCGCAGTCCAAGATTGTATAAATTCATCTAACGTTCGGAATTCTTCCTTTACCGTTTTTTTCGTATAATCGGTCAAGGATTCCGTAATAAGCTCCCCACTATCAGCGTAATATTGGACTCTTTCGTTGATCACTTGTACTTTTACGTTTTGAACGTAATATGTCCTTACTTCATTTCTGCCCTCGCCAGGTTCACCTCCATCATCATCGTTTCCACCAAATGGCGGGTCAGTGTCAGTTGGTTGGTCAGGATCTTCTTCATCGACATCAGGCGGTACAATGTCTTCATCATTTTTTGGTACATAGATTTGTACTGGATCACCGTCAAAGTCTTTATCTGCAAATAAATTGGTGATATTCCGAAAATCCATGATAGTGAACGAATACTTACCATACTCTTCATTAACCCTCGTACCACGCCCAATTATCTGTTTGAATTCAGTCATGCTTGTGATATTGCTATCAAGCACAATGAGCTTACATGTTTGAGCGTCTACACCAGTAGTCATTAACTTTGACGTAACCGCAATGACAGGATATTTAGAACTTGGATCAATAAAATTGTCTAATTCGGCTTTACCTTCGTCGTTATCACCTGTAATCCTCATGATATATTTATGGTTTTCAGCCACTAAGTCAGCATTCAAATTTACGATCGCTTGTCTCATTCTCTCCGCATGATTGATATTGACACAGAAAATAATTGTTTTTTGGTAGCGGTCTGTTTTCTTAATATAGTCAGTTACTTTTTTGGCTACTTCAACTGTTCTCTGTTCTAATACGAGATTACGGTCAAAATCCTTTACGTTATATATACGATCATCAATCACATTCCCATGCCTATCTCGTTGTCCTTGTTCGGGCCGCCAACCATCAACATCTCTATCAAGGGTATAGCGAATGACACGATATGGTGCAAGGAAACCATCATCAATTCCTTGTTTCAAACTATAAGTGTAAATAGGTTTACCAAAATAATCGATATTGGAGACTTCCTTTGTTTCTTTCGGAGTAGCTGTTAATCCTACATGAGTAGCAGAATTAAAGTACGTTAAGATCTCACGCCATGCACTATCTTCTTTCGCACTCCCCCTATGACACTCGTCTATCACAATTAAGTCAAAGAAATCAGGAGAGAATTCCTTATAAATGTTCTTCCAGTCATCAGAACCTGTTACTCCCTGATACAGAGCGAGGTAAATTTCGTAAGACTTATCTATTTTACGGTTCTTTATTTTCGTCATTTTATCGCCAAAGTGCTTAAAATCATTTGCCATCGTTTGATCGACTAAAATATTTCGGTCAGCCAAAAAAAGGATGCGTTTCTTTGTTCTTGACTTCCATAATCGCCATATTATCTGGAAGGCTATGAATGTTTTTCCTGTACCAGTGGCGGAAACAAGCAATACTCTGTCTTGTCCTTTGGCAATGGCTTCAACGGTTCTATTCACCGAAATTCTTTGATAGTATCTTGGAGTTTTCCCACTACCATCACTGTAATACTCTTGTGTAATGACTTGTTCTGCTTGATCATCAATGCCTTTCCACTGCTTATACATTTGCCAGAGTGTTTCAGGAGAAGGAAATTGGTCTAATTTTATTTCTATCTCCATTTGCTTACTTTGTCCAGTACGATCATGAAATAGAAACCCTTTGCCGTTACTACTGAAAACAAAAGGAATATCCAATGCTTCGGCATATTCTAACCCTTGTTGCATTCCGCTGCCGACGGAATGCTCCCTATCTTTTGCCTCTATGACTGCCAAAGGAATGTTAGATTTGTAATAAAGGATGTAATCTGCACGCTTACTTTTTTTACGAACGTGCTTTTTTCCCTTTACCAAGATACGACCTGCTGTAAAAGATACTTCTTCTCTTATTTGTTTATGTAAATCCCATCCTGCATTAATTATGGATGGGGTAATGAATTTCGTACATACGTCACGTTCTGATAACTTCTTACTCATAGTTTCCCTCCTCACCATTGCCTGTCTAACGCCCTTAGTTGTCTACTCTTATCTTAACAAATAATAGGAAATAATGCTTATAGGTTTATATTAAAAGGAGGCCTTTTTTGACTTTGGTCAAATGGTAAATGGATTTTTCATGAAAGAGGGGTAGTCTTTTCTATTCTTTGGAATGAGAACAGGATTAATTCTGAGGGATTCTAAATCTTTGAGGTATTTTTTATGTGTTTTTTCATGAAGGTCTTTTTTAGGAGCATCAATGCCTTTTTCGGAGATTTTCACGAGGAATGCACGAAGTTTTTCTCTTTTCTTGCGAGTAAAGTGGCTGTTTTCAATGATTTTTTCTGCTTTCGTGATTTTATAATAATCACCTTTACCAATAATCGGATAAATATGCTTTTTCATATATTCAAGGTACAGTTCATCTTTGAAATATTCTTTTAATTTTTTGGGTCTTCCTTTCCCCTTGTCTGACCTTGTCATACCATTCAAATGATCATTTCTAAGCCTTAGTTCATAACGTATCACGTTTTTTTCATATACTTCCAATTTCTCATTCTTTGTTTCACGTTCTTCATTCTTGCTATAGATAATGAATTCAACACTTTTTGATTTATGATATTGCGAGGTTTCATATTTAAACGGATTATCATTTTCATCTTTACCCCACTTGATCTTTCCTTTAAATCCGTACTTCTCGGTGTATTTTTCAAACAAGTGAAATATTAACTTTCGAAATGTTGGATTAGAAATTATAACATCGTAGCGGTAATCAATTCTGGTAAGCCTATGCTCGTTATAGTAGGAGGAATGACCAAAATTTCGAATTAGAAATTTACGTATATCAGCTTCAACATTATCGTATTCAACTTCTGTAAATTGACTTTTTCCGACAATTTTCAGTACATCAACTTTCACATGGAGATTCTAATTTCCATTGCCTTTGCATGATAGCCAAGTAATTGAGTATGCCGAAAACTCCTCATGCTTCTTCATTTCCAAATTTAATTGATTTACCGCTCCACCAAATTTTTTAAACTTATCGAGGTTTACCTTGTACTTAGAAAATAAACGTCTCACCTCTGTGTAATCAAGTGGAAATAACAGTTCAACTGTGTGTATCAACTTCTGTCAACTCCTTATGAAGTAATTACGGGATTGATAGATATTAGACCTATACTGCCTCCACCCCTATAAATAACTTCCCGCCCCCGACTAATTTAAAAGACCCTCTATCACATTGAAATACTCTCAATGTGCCAATTAATTTTGAAAATGGTAAGGGATCTTTAAGTCATTATTGGAAGGGTATGTGTAGTAGGGGTTATATATCTCATCCGTACAAAGATTGTATTCATTACACACATAGAAATAAAGGAAATATATGCTCTATACTGTTTTAGTCTCCTTACAGCACCTTTACAACTATAATTTGAAAAGTAGGCATAAAAAAACAAGACAACTACAAAAGTCACCTTGTTAATCGACAATATCAATGTCCCAATCTTCATCTCTGTCGCCAAGTTCTCTTCTCTCTTTCTCTGAGTATAGGGATCGTTTACCTTTGGTTAGATTACGTATTACAGATTCTATTTTATGTATGTCAAAAACTTTTTGACTAATTGCCTCAATAATAACTGCATCCATTTCAGATTCTTTAAAACCCATACTATTTTTCCTCAGTAGAAGCTCAGTTTCTTTCTCACTTAATTGTAATGATAACGCAATACGAAAAACAGTCTCTACATCATTTGGTCTTCTTGTCCCTTTTATATATTTGTTAATATTTGTTTCGTTTATTTCACTTAACATAGCCAATTTCGCCTGTGAAATACCTCTCTCTTTTATCAAACTATATAAATACTTATGAAAGTCTTCTTTATCGTCTAAATTTTTCTTTTTTACTGCTTTTTCAAATCGACTATAACTGCTTCTGGAAAAAGTATGACCAAAAAAGAACTCTTCCTCTTTTTCTTCACTTTGCTCAATCTCTTCAAATAGTCGAGTCAAAATTAAACCAAACCTTTTACTGTCAATAAGTGCCTTTGCCTTATCAAATAATTTCCTTACATCACTATCCAATTCTACTCACCTCTTAAAACCTGACATTTTGTCAATAATTCTAACTGTCTTTCTTGCTATACTTACATCGTGACCAACTATAAGTCATTAAATACAACCATAGTAAACTTTCATAACAATATTTTTTGTTGGTAAAGCAAGAGACAGCCCCCCTACTTTTCTTGAATATACTTCCTCCTTTTACAGCCCGTTACGAACACTCATTCCTATAGAACTCTTGCTGTATAGACTTTTATTCAAAATGTCTTATACTACAATTATAAAAATGGTAGTATAACTTCTTTTAAGCCAACCGCAACTATAATATCATCTTGATAATGAACCCATTTCATTTCCACAACAATCATAATTAACACCCCTCGATAATACACCTCGAAAGGACTGCTTAGCATGAAAACACAAAAAACTCTTATAATCGATCCCACAAAATATTACGACAGTATCATCTTTAAAGAAAGAGATACCGAAAAGATAAAGGCTAATGACTTTTTAAATGAACTTATGGATATGGCATTCAAAGTCCAACAAAATAACCAAACTCAGAAGCCTATCAAGGAGGCTAATTGACATGGAGAATAAGAAAAAAATTGCTGTTGGATATATTCGTGTAAGTACAGAGGAACAAACGGTAAATTTTTCACTGGAATACCAAGAAGAACACATTAGAAGCTACTGCGAAGAAAAGGATCTGGAATTAAAGCATATTTACAATGAAGGGTACGGATCAGGTACAAGTGTAGAAGAAAGAGAAGAGTTTCTATCTATGATGGCAGAATGTTTAGGAGAAAATAATGAGATAGAATACGTAGTTGTTTTAGCAGATCATAGATTTGCACGCAATCACTCGGATGCGGTTAATTTAGTAGAAAGAATGATAAAAAACGGGACAAACCTAATCTGTATAGCTGATAGGATTAACACAAAAAATAGGTCAGACTACGATTATTTTAAAAATAAATCTATTCATTCCGAACGTCATCGTGATGAAATCTTATTTAATTGCATGTATGGTATGCGTCAAAGAGCAAAAAATGGATTATACAATGGCGGAAGAACCACTGGCTATACAACAACTTCCAAAGGACTCATTATTGATCCCGATAGTTCAGAGGTGGTAAAACTAATTTTCGAAAAATATGTTGAAGAAAATTGGGGATATAGAAAAATAGCTCAATATCTTAATACAAATCATTACAAGACGATCAATAATGGTGAATTTGACATTAACGCAGTAAAAACCATACTCTCTAACTTCATGTATATTGGTTATATCCGATTTGAAGGCAAATTGTTTGAAGGTCAACATGAAGCTATTATTGATATAGAACTTTGGGAGAAAGCTCAAAAATCGTTAAAGTTAAGAAGCTATATTCCAGAAAAAGTCCACCATGGTTCATATTTTCTTACTGGACTTCTTAAATGTCCTCAATGCAATGATTCAATGGTTCACCACGTTAGTAGCTGTCGCAAATACCGCTACTACAAGTGTCTTAATAACAAAAACGGAAAAAGCTGTAAAGCAAATTCTGTCCGCAAATCCTATGCAGAAGAATATATCCTTTCTCATATTACTTCCCTTGTTACTTCCTCTCATATTCAAGAAATCCTACACCATAAAGTATCCCAAAGAATTTCCGAAGATATTAATGATTTATCTACCAAGTTGAAACGTTTGAATAAAGACCTGACAAAAATCAGTAAAAAGATCGATAAGACCTACGAGATTTTTTACAAATCAAATGACGATATTCATTTAAAACAAATTGATCGGCTTAACAAAGAAGCTCACATATTGTCCGAGAAAATCAATCATTCAAATGAAGAATATGATCAACTTATGCAAACCAATTCTTCACATATTGTTGATAACCTACTTTTTAACTTTAAACACCATTTCCTTTCACTTGAAGATACAGACAAAAGACGCTTCCTTAAAAAAACCATGAAAGAAATACACGTTAATGACGGAAAGAATATCAGCCAACGAACAATAAAGGAAATCATTTATAACGTTGACATTGAAAACTTATCCATGCTACTACAAACTGTATAGTATTTAAGAGAAAGGGAACACCCTTTCTCTTTTTTGTGTTTCATATTAAACTAACAAAGAAGGGGGATTTTTAATGAATGTAATAAAACGTGTTGCAATTTACTGTAGGGTATCAACCGAGGAGCAAGCAAGTGAGGGATACAGTATTTCTGCCCAATTACAGACCTTACGTCAGTACACACAAATTTATGGGTGGGAAATAGCAGAAGAGTATGTTGATGAAGGGATCTCTGGTAAGAACATTAGCGGTCGCCGCTATGCAACGACTTGTAGCAGATGTTGAAAAGGACATATTCCAAGCTGTCCTTGTTTGGAGGATTTCACGCCTTTCACGAAATATGTTAGACACCCTTACTCTGTTAGATAAATTTGAGGATTACGGTGTAAAATTCATTTCCTATTCGGAAAACTTCGATACGGGAAGCCCAATTGGTCGATTGGTCGTTCAACTAATGGCATCCATCGCCGAGATGGAGCGAAATACGCTATCCGAAAACGTCAAACTTGGAATGAAACAAAGGGCATTAGAAGGCTCTTGGAATGGTGGAGTTGTATTTGGCTATGACACTATTGAAAAAGAGCTTGTAATTAACAAAGAAGAAGCAGAAGTAGTGAAACTAATCTTTCAATTGTATTCCAACGGGAAAGGTTTAAAAGCAGTTGCTAATCACTTAAATAAAGCAGGGTATAGAACCAAACGCAATCGTCACTTCTCCATCAACGGTGTAGCAACAATCTTAGACAATGTTATCTATAACGGTAAAATTAGTTGGTTAAAGATTGAAAATTGGGATACGAAACGACGAAGAGGTAAAATCCTAATCCTATTCTTGTTGATGGACAGCATGAAGGCATTATACCAGATGAATTGTGGAGTATTGTTCAAGCAAGGAGAAAGAGCAAATCATTTAAACAGCGTCAATCAAATGAACCTTTTTTGCTTAGCAGTCTTTTGCGTTGCCCTGATTGTGGTCAAGGTATGGTTCCTTCTATTACTACATATACACGTAAAGATGGAACAAAGCGAAAGCACCGATATTATGTTTGCGGTAATTTCCATAATAAAGGTTCCTCTGCATGTAAAGCAAACTCAATAAAGGCATTTGAAGCGGAAGAAATAGTCATCAAAAGAATTGGTACTTTTGTTTCTAATAAGAAGTGTTTTTTCAAAAGATTACAGGAGCTTAATTCTATTTCCGTTGATTCGTTAAGTAACCTCAAACAAGAATTGGAACAAGTTGATATTCGAATCGATGAAATAAACCAGTTACAGGAAAGATATATGGAGGCATTTGAAAAGAACACCTTGCCTATTTCTATTCTACAAGAAAGACTACAGAAGGTTTCTAAAGAAAAGGGAGACTTAGAGCAGAGGAAAAAAGAGATTACAGCACAATTAGACTCAACTGACACAAAAATAATACAACCTGAGCTGATTGAAATGATCTTGTCACAGTTCCTTTCCGTTTATGAGACTTCTTCAAGAGAAAATCAAAAACATTTGCTCCAACTTCTTATTAATAAAATTACGATTAAGCAATCAATGGAACGCTCACGATCAATTAATAAGATTGAACTCGATTTTGATTTCACAGAGATCAATATATCTAAGACCTTTACACTTATCCACATGTTGTATCGAGAAACGGATAATGAGGCTGATTATTTACAACCAATACCCGCTTCCGACAACAAAATACCACCTTATTTACAACTTTTTTTGCCTCTATTTATGATACGGTTCCCCACTATTAATCCTAAACGCACGATAAATCTGCTCGACGAGGATCAAGCGCATGAGCTGGTGTGGGAAGGTCATGCTTGAGAAAGAAAGCTGGGCATCGGCCCGCTGGAGCACAGCGTCGCTTAGACCGACGGAGCCGCCGATTATGAAGGCGATTTTACTTTTGCCGTATGTGGCGAGCTTGTCCATTTCTTTTGCCAGTTTTTCCGAGGACCATGATTGACCTTCAATGGCCAGGGCGATGACGTATGTATCTTGTTTGATTTTGGCTAGTATCCGTTCGCCTTCTTTATTTTTCACTTGGCGAATGTCACCGTCACTCATATTATCAGGTGCCTTTTCATCGGCTACCTCGATGATTTGCACGTTAGCATAGGCCCCTAATCGTTTTTCGTATTCGCTAATGCCTTGCTTTAAGTATTTTTCTTTTAATTTACCCACAGATATGATAGAAATGTTCACAGTTATCCCCTTTCTGCACACCTTATCCACAAAAGTTATCCACATATACACAGATAACAACTAAAAACTCACTATTATCAACTATAGTGAACAGGTTGTCTGTGGATAATCCACTTAAAGACATCGTTATATTCGCTACCCTCTCTAAAATAGCCCTTTATAAACCAATCGTTCAATATTATTATCACGTCATGCCGCAAATATATCACTCACAGCTCTTCCATGTTAAAATCCTTATGGCCCCCGCTCGAATGGACAACTTTAATCAGTATGACTTCTATAACATTACCTCTTTCGCACATAACTATATTAAAAAAGCTCTCATTATAATCCTAAACTCACGTTTCCCCCATGACCCTTTTAATCACATACTGTTTTAGGAGAATTTTATCATAGCTCACACTTATGTATATTACCGAGGCGGCCAGCACAAGAATGCGTCACCTCATCGTTCGTTCAATCGTTCACTTACTTACACGAAATGGCCATCTTTGCCTCAAAAAACGAGTTGATGTTTTAAATAACGCACAGTTGTGGATAAGTGTGTGAGTAACTCTGTTTATTCACACGTTTTCCACAGTCGTTATGCACATTTCACTTATGTTATGAAGTCATTGGCGTGATTTTATAGTATGCTTCACTATGACATATGAAGCATTTTTGTAATGATGATTTTTCCATTGAAATCCTTTCAAATTTCGGCGGTAAGCCCTCGTCTGATAAGGATTCTTCTAACCCTTCGTTTACGTGCTCTTCACAGCAGTAAATCTCCATATTCTCACCTCTTTTTCCATAGGTCTTTCTACCATAATATAAATACGAACAACAGTTTTCCACTTGACACGACAGTTATCCACACCCCTCTGTGTATAACTGAATTGAAAGGTGTCTTTATGTGTCATTATTTATCATAACATACTCGTTCCCGCTAATTGTTTCCTAATTAATGCTCAGTACAAGTTTTGGCTCACACATCCGACTTATGGTGTTAGAAAAATAATGAAAAGTGTTATCCTTAAACTCTCCACTGCCAAACGACATCCTTAAAGAGCAACCAAACCTCACAAAAACTAAAAAAGATTGGCCGCATAAGAAGTGCTTACGGGGCCAATCCTTTTATCGTATTAAAAGACTTGCTTATCTAACGTCAATTCAACGGTTTGTTCTTCACCGTCACGATAGAAAGTCACCGTGATCGTGTCACCAATGTTCACATCTTTATATAAGAAGCTTCGTAAGTCATGTGAATCGGTAATGTCTGTGTCATCGAGCGCTGTAATGACGTCCCCTTCTTCAAGACCAGCTTCAGCGGCAGGTGTATCAGCTTCAACCGCTTCTACGTACACACCACCCTTAACTTCTTCAGGTAAGCCAAGCGTGTCTTGCCAATGGAAGCTTGGAATCTCTTGAAGTGATCTCAGGGCAATACCCATCTGTGGACGTTGAACTTCACCGTATTGTTCAAGGTCTTCAATGACTGGCATGGCCACAGCTGTTGGTATAGCAAAGCCAATGCCTTCAACTGCGGATTGGGCGATTTTCATCGAATTAATTCCGATCACGTCGCCTTGAATGTTCAATAAGGCGCCACCGCTGTTCCCTGGATTAATAGCGGCATCCGTTTGCAGCACTTCCGAGTTCCAATCAGGTTGTCCATTACCCGTTAAATCCACTGGAAGGCTACGTTCTACCGCACTAATAATCCCGAGAGTGACAGTTCCTTCAAAAGTAAGAGGGTTACCGATAGCGATAGCAGGTTCTCCTGACTGAAGGCTTTCAGAATCACCGAACTCAGCAACCGTTTCGATGCCTTCAGAGTCAATCGTTAAGACGGCTAAATCTGTTAATAAATCTTCACCGACGAGCTCAGCTGGTACACGTGAACCATCTCCTAGTGTCACATCAATGTCGCTTGAACCCTGACTTGCTCCGTTAATAACGTGTTGGTTGGTAACAATAAACGCATAGTCACCCTCGACCTTATAAATGACACCTGATCCCGTGCCTTCTGATTCACTATCTTCTGCGTCAAACAAACCAGAAGATTGCTGCATATTGACTACCCCTACGACAGCATCAGACACGCGATCTACCGCTTCTATCACTTCCGAGGTGGTCTCTAAGCTTAATGTTTCTACTGCTTCCATATCCACCCCACTAGAGACAGCCTCATCATTATCAGTAGATGACACATTTTTCGGTGTCACTTCATACGGTAGTACGCCATTGTTTGCAAGTACTGGGATGGAGAACACCACAATCAATGCTCCTAAAACTGCGCCGACAAATCCATAAAGTCCAGAACGCTTCTTTCCTTTTTGAGTAGGTTTTTGATCGTCTGGTTGTGACGTATGATCATCATAGTATCCCATTAATAAAACCCCCTTTAAGAATAGTCAAACCTATACCTATCGCATTGTTACAATTAACTAAAGGTGCCGTGCCTTTGACTTTTTGCAAAGCATTATCCACTCATTTTTTACTATCAAAGGAGTGTGTTCACCTAAAGACGCTTCTGTAACTTAAACGAATGCCACCCCTGCCTGACAGGGACGGTCTCTCAGGCAATGATGACACTTTAAAGCAAAAACGCTAGATGAGATACTTCACCCAGTTCAGGCTAGAAAAAATATATCATCCGGCCTGGGAAAAAAGATGGGTATTATCTTACGTGATTTTATTTTATTAAACTAGTAATGAGTTCGTCTATTAATAAAGCTAAAATTTGATAATTTTCCATATAGGCATAGGATTTCCCATCACAAAACGGTTTAAACATGTATTTTTACGGAATTATACAACCTTTAAAGCGGTAGGAACATAAGGGTCTGTATCAAATAGTTTCACTTGCCGACCAACCTCGATGTCACTTTCTTCAAGCGTCTGCTGGACGGTCATCCTGGCTAACTCTTTCATATTATTATCAAGGCTCAAGTGTGCCAAATAAATATCCGCTTTCGAGTCTTTAATAATATCTGTAAGGGCAATACCGGCATCAACGTTAGAGACGTGACCTTCGTCACCTAAAATACGTCGTTTTATGTTCCACGGATATTTTCCCATTCGTAGCATATCCATGTCATGATTTGATTCAAAAATCAGGCTGTTAGCTCCCTTAGACATACCGATCATCTGATCGCTTACATAGCCCGTATCCGTTAAGATTGTTAACTGACGGCCTTCATAGTAAAAAGAAAAAAACATCGGATCGGCTGCATCGTGTGAGACTCCAAACGATTCAACATCTAAATCACCGAACGTTTTCGCTGTCCCTGTGGCAAAATGATGCTTTTGCTCCAGTGGGATAGCGCCTATTGACGGTAGCATCGCTTTCCACGTTTTCTCATTGGCATAAATCGGCAAATTGTACCGTCTAGCCAATATGCCAACACCTTTAATATGATCACTATGCTCATGGCTGACAAGAATACCATCAAGCTTTGAAGGACAAAGGTTAATTTGGCTAAAACACTGTTCAATTTTTTTCCCACTCAAACCTGCATCGATGAGCAACCGCTGCTTGTCTGTTTCAACGTAGATCGCATTACCAGTACTGCCGCTGGCAAGTACACTAAATCTTAGCGTCATAAGTTTGTTCACTCCAGTTAGTTGATCGATTGAATTTCTCCATTTAACGCATCAACATAAAAATAGTCCTCGTTCGCTTGGATACGCCACACGGGTACGAATACTTGAAAGCTGTCATCTGGCTGAATTAAACTATAATACCCTAATTGTGCTTGTTCAATCACAGTATTCGTTTCAAGATATTGTTGATTTAACAGTCGTTCCACTGCTTTTAAAGGTGAGAGTAAATCCTGCTGTCTATTCTCTTGTTCGGTAATCTCCATATATTTTTGAGTATAAGACTCTACATGGAAGTCATCATTTAAATACAGAACAATATGGTAATCGCCTCTCTCATACTGATCGATTTTACGATCTTTGTAGGTTTGGTAAAGCCCGATATAATTTTCTTCTTCATTGTAGTCGGCGAACTCATACTCCTCACCTAAATAAACATACTGCCCTAAAAAAGCATCGACGTTAGCTGGTATATTGGAGTCTACCATTTTATAAGGTCGATCCATTTCTGAATAAACCGTCGTTTCATCTACCACTGAAATATCTTGCCGTTGAAGATAGTCTCGTAAATAGTCTTCATCAAACGTAGCCAACCGGCCTGTAATAGGAGCGGCAGTTAAAATATCTTCTGCATTATTAATGTTAATCTCAATATCATTTTCTTCCAATCGTTCTTGTAGTGCTGGACTGATTAATACGTTTAGATTCTCGTGTGCCATTTTATCGTATAATTGGTAGCCAAGAAAAGCATTCAGTAAAAGGAAAGTAACGATAAAAATCGTTTTCGTTTTACTCCAATCCATAGACTGACACCTCCAAATCGGCATTAGACCTAAAGTCTAGCAGCGTCCAACGCCCATCTATCTTCACATACCAGCCAGGTTCAAACGTAGCATACGACCGTTGCCTCACCATATAATGGCCTATCGTAATGTCCTCGACAGCACGATTACTGAATGCTTCATACTCACGTATATGCTGTTGTACCTCCTCAAAAGATGGCAGTGTTACATTACCGCTTTTCTCAAGAGGCTCATCAGCAAGCTGGTACATTGGCCGCGTATATTCCGTAATGGAGTTAGCTGCCCTAGTCACATCGATCATGAAATAATGCTCATGTCCTTGATTAGAGGCAAGCACAGGTAACCCTTGAACATGAAGACGAAATGAGGCATCGTCATCTAAATCTGTTTCGGTCCAATTATCAGCCAAATAATCATTCGTCCATCCAGAATGATTATTAATGAAATCAAGACTATCTTCAATCACTGATGGAACACCAGCAGGACTTCCTCCACGAATGTCTGGCCTTACGAATTGGAGAATACTGTTACTCTCATTTAAGCTCATAATTCTATTTCCATCGGTATACGTTTCTCCCTGACCAGCTTGTGGGTAAGTTTCGATAACAGAAGGATCATTAAATAAAATCTGGGTAAAGGCTTTGGCACTTAAGTCCGTCGTTTCATACGTATATTTTTCTAATGATACGGATTCAGTGGTGACATAACTAACTGGCTGGAAGGTTTCAGATTCCCCTCTGAATAAATATTTTTCAACAGAAACTTGTTTATCGGCGGTTCCTTCATACATTTCTTCTAAGTCACTCATCGTTAAAGTAATATCAGATTCGTATACTGCCTCACCGTCCATATCTACAAATTGAACGAGTAAGTCATCTGTATTTTCTTCATCTTCGGGATTTAGAAGAAAGATGATGCGATCCACCTGCTCAATCGCGAGATGCTCTTCCTCCATCGTAAAAAATGACTCTATCCATTCGCTTTCAAGAGGATCATCAAAAATGAGTTCCATCCCAGTAAATTCTCTTTCTACTGATGGTGCTTGTGATTCCCATTGGGGATACACATAGTCTATTTCTACCTCTTCAAGCTCCTGAAGAATGTCTTTATAAACATCGTTGAGGGGGAGTATCATCGATTGTTCGTCTTCACGATGAATAATAATTTGTCTCGGTTGAACGACCTCAGGTAACGTTCGAGTATCTCCAAGATCTTCAATTTCCACATAGGTTTCATTGGATTCTTCGAGAGCATCATACTCTGGCTGATAGGTCCATAAAAGCCAAGTCAATGTGATGCTAGAAAGGATAAGAATCCAAAGCACAGTCGTTTTAATAGATTCAATCATAATCATTCACCACATCTTCCTCATACGGTAAACTGAATGAGAATGTTGTTCCTTTCCCCCATTCACTACTTACCCAAATGTTCCCCCCATGGGCAACAGCTATTTCCTTCGCAATCGCCAGACCTAATCCAGTACCACCTAAATTACGAGAGCGGGCTTTATCCACACGGTAAAAGCGATCGAAAACATGTCCCACATTCTCTTTAGGAATACCAACACCTTCATCTTTTACACTGATGACGACTCTCTCTTTCTCAGGCTTTAAAGAACAAGTAATTGTGCCACCTTCTGGAGAATATTTTATCGCATTGGACAAAATATTATCGAGAAGCTGCGTTAATTTGTCCCGATCTCCACTTACTGAGATACTTTTATCCGGAAGTTTCCTTTTAAATTGGATATTTTGATTTTTCGTAGACATATCAAATCTATCAATAACTTGATTGATAAAGGTCGTGACATTTAGACTGGCTAAATTCATTTGATAATCTTTACTGTCCATTTTCGATAGCTGTAAAAGATCATTCACAAGGCGGATCATTCGCTCTGTTTCAGTCGAGGTGACTTGTACGAAATGAGGAGCAACCTCAGGATCTTCAATTGCACCGTCGGCAAGAGCTTCTAGATAACTTTTCATAGAAGTAAGTGGTGTTCTAAGCTCATGAGAAACATTGGCTACAAACTCTTTTCGTTCTTGCTCAATGAGTTCCTGCTCTGTCACATCATGAAGGACGGCAATTAAACCATTCTCTTCCCCTTCATCATTTTCAATGACTGAAAAATGCGCCTCGACAATCGTCTCCTCCTCTTGATCATCGAAGTCTAATAGAATAGGATCTGTCATGTTATATAAGTCTTTCAGCTTCATAAAATGGTCCAGTTTTAAAATCGTAATAATATCTGACCCCATCGTGTCTTCTTGGCTTTTATTCAATAATTCTTCTGCTCTTCGGTTAAGCAGCATAATCTCGCCTTTTTTATTCGTCGCCACAACACCATCGGTCATATGGGTTAAAACAGACGAAAGCTTCCGTCTCTCCCCCTCCGTCGTAGCATTAGCCATTTTTAATTTTCCGCTTAATTCATTGAAGGTAACAGCCAGCTGTCCGATTTCATCGTCACCATACACCTTAACCTTTCTGGAGAAAACGCCTTCCCCCATGGCCTTCGCCTGTTTTCTCATATCGGTTATAGGATGAGTAATGGTACGTGAAAGGAAAATCCCTAGGGCAGCTGTTAGAATCATCGCTAATCCCGTACCTGTAAAGAGAATCTGATTTATTTGCTGCATTTGATAATAAATTTCTTCCATGGACGCTTCAATATATATAGCTCCGAGAATTTGCTGGTCCTCTGTTTCCACAGGCAAGGCTAATACTTGCATACGTTCGCCCGTTTCAGAGTCTCGCATGACATCCGGTTCCGCCCGAAAACCTACGAGGGCTCGTTTCACACGATGGTCAGTCGTCCTCTGGCCTGTATAGATCGCATTATCCAAATTAGCAGCGATCACCACACTGTTGTGATCCACAACTTGAACATTTGTATTGTCCATTGAAAATTCACGAATGAGCCGATCAATTCGTGTATTTAAAGACGACTCCTCTTCATCTTCATCTCTCAGCATTTCCTGTTGCACATTATAGGCAACAAGTTCAACTCGTTCAGTTAACTGCTCATTAAAGTTACTCTCAAAGTAGTCTTCGAGCTGTTGGGTGAAATACACGCTAATAACTTGCATCGCAATCAGAATCAATAACACATAAATGATAACGATTTTAAGGTGTATTGATTTGTAAAAGCGAATTTTATCCATACTTAACTCTCCTGCTCAGACTGTCGTAGGTAATACCCTACTCCCCGACGTGTCACAATCCACAATGGATTACTCGGGTTATCCTCCACTTTTTCTCTTAAACGACGAACCGTCACATCTACTGTGCGTACATCGCCGAAATAATCGTATCCCCAAACGGCTTGCAGTAAATGTTCCCGTGTCATCACTTGCCCCATATGGCGGGCTAAATAATGAATAAGCTCAAACTCACGATGAGTTAACTCAATCGCTTCTCCTCTTTTCGTTACAAGGTAAGCGTCTGGTTGAATGACTAACGGTCCGATTTCAATATTTTTATTTTCATTCTCTGCGTCTTGATTACTTTGGTTTCTTCTTCGCAAATTCGCTTTAACCCTAGCTACAAGCTCCCTTGTACTAAACGGCTTTGTCACGTAATCGTCAGCACCTAACTCAAGACCGAGTACCTTATCTATCTCAGAATCCTTCGCTGTCAGCATGATTATTGGCATATCGAAGGTCTTCCTCACTTCTCGACATACCTCCATGCCATCTTTATAAGGCAACATAATATCTAATAAGATAAGATCAGGAACATACTCCTTTGTCTTCTCGATCGCTTCATTCCCATCATACACACATACAACGTCAAACCCATCTTTCTCTAAGCCAAATTTCAATATATCTGCAATTGGTTTCTCATCATCCACAACTAGTATTTTATATTTGTCCATCTCATTCCAGCTCCTTCCCGGCCTGTGACTCTCTTTATTCTACCACATTAAAAAATCATGTCCTATTACCTTATTGAACCAAGACCGTTGAATCTTGTTAATTCATCTCTTGTTATATTTTAAGTGATATCATGACAATAGTCGACTTAAGGGGTCCTATTTCCTTTAACGACTTCTGAAAAAGAAACAACTCATGGAAGCTCTTTTCCCAGCTGATTACGTATTAAAAATCAAGGAAATACCACAATGGCCCCAAAGGTGTCTCTCATTAACATGCTCTAGCTATATGCGCGCTATTTGGCCCTCTAATCGTTTTTCATTCCTTCTTTAACCGTATCCGACATTGTTCTACTTTATTATTCCTGCACCTTATGTTTATTTCCCCGGAAATAAACACGTTACTCAATCACATATTCTTCATCCTTCTACATTTTTCACTTTCTTCCGCGCTTAGCGAATACCTTGTGCCACTTCTTTAAATATTTCCCTATATGAAATAAGAGAGCACAGCTATTTTACCATACGTCATCAGACAAGCCTATTTCCCTTCAAAACGTAAGGACATTGTCTTCATTATGTTACATTGTGTTATCTGAAAGAAATATGCAAATAACAAAGTGACTGAAATAAACCACTTATCATAATAAGTATAATAGAATAGATCTATTTAAGCACAAAAAAACCTACCCAACAAAGAAGGATAGGATCATATTTTAAATGGTGCTGGCCAGAGGACTTGAACCCCCAACCTACTGATTACAAGTCAGTTGCTCTACCAATTGAGCTAGGCCAGCACAATGGTGGCTCGGGACGGAATCGAACCGCCGACACACGGATTTTCAGTCCGTTGCTCTACCAACTGAGCTACCGAGCCTTATCAAGCTTGTAAAGTGAGCTATGTAAGACTTTTCTCGTCTATCAAGCACTTTGTGTAACCAATCTAGGTTCTAAATTAAATGGCGGTCCCGACGGGAATCGAACCCGCGATCTCCTGCGTGACAGGCAGGCATGTTAACCGCTACACCACGGGACCAAAATAAAAAACTCCGAATATATGTATTCATACAAACAAAATACAGTATGACAAGAGTTAACGACAATAACCTTTTCTATTGTCTTGTCCAACTTCATTAAATTTGACGCTAATGTTGTTTTACTTCGAAGATTTTTCGACGTAGTAACAATAACTTAAATTGGTTGCACTTTGCAGTACCACTAATTCTTTCTTTCATTGATGTTACTCGACGTAGTAGCGAAAGTAATTTGGTTGCGGGGGGCGGATTTGAACCACCGACCTTTGGGTTATGAGCCCAACGAGCTACCAGACTGCTCCACCCCGCGACGATAATATCATACCTAATTTGGTATATTTCGATCACTCACCATCGTAAGAAAAACACTCTTCATATTATGATAAGCAACATGATAAATTATACGTGACTCCCTTGATAAAGTCAATAGATAATTTAATTATGGTGACCCGTACGGGATTCGAACCCGTGTTACCGCCGTGAAAGGGCGGTGTCTTAACCACTTGACCAACGGGCCATCGGATATAATACTTAATAAATGGTGAGCCATGGAGGATTCGAACCTCCGACCCTCTGATTAAAAGTCAGATGCTCTACCAGCTGAGCTAATGGCTCTCAATTCGTCTTTCTGAAGGCATTCACACTTGCCAAGCATACCTTCAGTTTTAGTTGTCTCTTCTAACGCTTCGTTTATATCCTTAGAAAGCTTATCACGTTTTGGCGACAAGATATATCTTATCATCAATTAAATAAACACACAATACTTTTTTCAAAAATAATTTTACGTTTTTTAGCGCCTCTCTTACTTTAGCGAAAACTTACACATAAATCAAGGGCTCTTGCTAAATTTAAGCAGACCCCTTGATTATTTTATCTGGAATAGCTATTTCGTTGACAGATTATGCAAACACACCTCGGACAAGATTTGTCTGTTTTCGATCTGGACCTACAGAAAATACTGTCAATGGAATACCTGTCAGTTGGGAAATACGTTCAATATAAAACAATGCATTTCTCGGTAGATCATGCAACGATCTAACGCCTGTAATGTCTTCCTTCCAACCAGGTAACTCTTCATAGACGGGTTCACATTCTGCAAGTACTTTCAAGCTGGCAGGAAATTCTTCGATAATTTCCCCGCGATACTTATAAGCCACACAAATTTTTAACGTATCAATACCTGTCAAAACATCAATGGAGTTTAAAGACAAATCGGTAATCCCACTTACACGGCGGGCATGTCTAACAACCACACTATCAAACCAGCCCACACGTCGCGGACGACCTGTAGTCGTGCCATACTCGTTACCTACTTCCCGGATTTTATCCCCAATCTCGTCAGTTAATTCTGTTGGAAATGGCCCATCGCCTACTCGTGTTGTGTAGGCCTTTGATACACCAACGACGTGGTTTATCTTTGATGGCCCTACACCAGAGCCAATTGTCACTCCGCCGGCTATAGGATTTGAGGACGTCACATATGGATAGGTACCTTGATCGATATCAAGCATCACCCCTTGTGCTCCTTCAAACAAAACCCGTTTGCCTGCATCTAAACCATCATTTAATATGACAGAGGTGTCCGCCACGTAGCTTGCAAACTGTTGACCATACTCATAATATTCCTCTAATATATCATCGATTTTGAACCCTTCTACTTCATACATCTTTTCAAAAAGACGATTTTTTTCGCGTAAGTTCATTTCGAGTTTTTCTTTAAATGTTTCCTTATCCAATAAATCTGCGATTCGAATTCCTACACGTGCCGCTTTATCCATATAGGCTGGGCCGATCCCTTTTCGGGTAGTGCCAATTTTATTAGCGCCTTTGCTATCTTCCTCAAGTGCATCTAGCTTTAGGTGATATGGCAAAATCACGTGAGCGCGATTACTAATTCTTAGATTATCAGTGCTAACATTTCGTTCATGAAGATAATTAAGCTCTGTTACAAGTGCTTTAGGATCAATTACCATACCGTTTCCAATAACACATGTTTTATCACGATAAAAAATACCAGATGGAATTAAATGCAGTTTATACTTCGTATCGTTAAAAACGATCGTGTGTCCTGCATTATTTCCTCCTTGATACCGTGCGATTAGCTCCGCATGCTCAGACAAATAATCCGTAATTTTACCCTTTCCTTCATCTCCCCATTGCGTTCCTACAACCACAACCGATGGCATAAACGCGCACCTCCAGAAACTATTTAATAATAGTATATTATATGTAAATCACTTTGTAACCACCGCTATTTTACCAATATGACCGCAGATAGTCAACGTTAATCCGAACATTGTAGACTAAATTTAACTTTTTATTCGTTTATTGTTTCTCTAGATGTCTAATACTATAGCTTACCTCTCTTAATATTTTTTTATAATGTGCAAGCACAATTAATTTTTTTTGCATATAAAAGCACCCCCACTGTTTAAGATTTCACACAGTGAGAGTGCAATGGTTATCTTATAAATTTATGCGGCTTGTACCTCGCGTTTAGTGAATTTGTTTTTAAACACTACCGTGCGGATGTAAGGAATCACCCAGCGGTCTCCACCATATCGTCCAGCATTGTAACCAGCTACAATTACGAAGATAGATAAAAGGATTAACCATGGATTAGTTGAGACTGTGCCTGCAAACATGAAAGCAAAGTTCATTGTCATACCGAAGAATACAGCTGCAGTTGTTAAAACACCTAATACGAGACCAAGACCAACTAGAAACTCTCCCCAAGCGACCATAAAACTAAATACGCCAGCATTCGGTACAGCAAAGTTTTCAATAAAAGCGTGGTATGTTGGGTATGTCTCAATAACGGCTTCGTTATTCACTACCCCCATTAAATAACCACTAGCATCAAACGGTTCCCCCGTAATTTTCCCCCATCCGGCACTTAACCATTGCCAACCAATATATACTCGTAAAACGGCTAATATCCCTGCTGCAATTTTGTTATTTCTTAAGAAATCCATAAACATAATGTTTTCCTCCTCAGGATTTGTTTTTTGGAAGTAAGTAATCACCAGATTAAAAATGAATAAGTTCTTCTGCTCAAGCTAAGTGATACGTTCAACACTTCACATAATAGTTAGTGATCACTAACTCTCTTATGACTTTATTATATAGTGATTTATACTGTTGTAGTAGTGTTAACTGTGAACAAATGGTTGCAATCTCATGTCTAAATTGTGACATAAGTCATTAATATTCAATGTCTACGTTCTACTAAATACGTCATAAGTCCCATTTTAACGCTTAATGAACGATAACTTTCCATTCTTACTGCCTTATCTAAAAATTAAGAAGTATACGTTGATCTCTTTGGGAATGTTCATAAATAGGGTGATATTTGTTAAAGCTTATTTAAAAAATGACTATAATTAAGCGGGAACATAGAAATTTAATGTATGTCACAACTCCTTTTCCCATCCATATAAAAAGGGATTAACCCATCAGTAAAATAGGTTAATCCCTCTTTTCCAATTTCAAATATTAGGCCCCTGGTGGCATATCCCCTTCATCAAAACGGCGTTCCAAGTTTACAAATTTATTGTATTCTTTCACGAAAGCGAGTTCCACTGTTCCCACAGGACCGTTACGTTGCTTTGCTATAATTATTTCAATAATATCTTTATTTTCCGATTCTTGATCATAGTAGTCATCCCGGTACAAGAAAGCAACGATATCGGCATCCTGCTCGATACTTCCTGATTCCCTAATATCAGACATCATCGGGCGTTTGTCCTGACGGGACTCCACGCCTCGAGAGAGCTGGGATAAGGCAATAACCGGCAGTTCAAGTTCTCTCGCTAATCCTTTTAATTCACGAGAGATCTCTGATACCTCCTGTTGACGGCCTTCTCCACTACGTGAATCCCCTTGAATAAGTTGCAAGTAATCAATCATAATCATGCCAAGTCCACGCTCTTTTTTTAGTTTACGACACTTAGCGCGAATATCTTTCACTTTTATTCCTGGTGTATCATCTATATAAATACCTGCTTTTGATAAGCTCCCCATTGCCATTGTAAGGCGCTGCCAATCCTCGTCTTCAAGGCGGCCGGTACGAAGTCTTTGAGCATCAATATTTCCTTCCGCGCACAGCATCCTCATGACGAGCTGGTCAGCTCCCATCTCCAAACTAAAAATTGCCACATTTTCATCTGTTTTAGTCGCCACATTTTGTGAAATGTTTAACGCAAAGGCAGTTTTTCCTACTGATGGTCGAGCTGCCACAATAACGAGGTCATTTCGCTGAAATCCAGCGGTTATTCGATCAAGTTCTGTGAAACCTGTTGGTATACCTGTTACTTCTCCAGCTGTATGCTGAAGCATTTCAATTTTGTCAAAGGCCTCTATAAGTACATCTTTTATATCTGCAAATTCACCGGCACTTCTTTTTTGAGCTACTTCTAAAATGGCTTTTTCTGCATCACTTAAGATGGCTTCCACATCTTCATCTGCAGCATAACCTTCTGTTGCAATGTTAGTCGCAACTCGTATGAGCTTGCGTAAAAGAGATTTTTCTTCAACGATTTGACTGTAGTAGCTAATGTTTGCTGCTGTTGGTACAGCATTAGCAAGATCACTTAAATAAGACACGCCGCCGGTTTCCTCAAGCCAGTTCTTAGTCTCAAGTTCTGACGTGACTGTCACAAGATCGACAGGTTCACTTTTTGAGGACAGTTCAAGCATTACCGTATAGATACGTTGGTGTGCAACCCGGTAGAAATCCTCCGGAATCAGACGTTCAGAGGCGGTGATAAGAGCTTGATCTTCTAAAAAGATCGCTCCTAGCACCGCCTGTTCGGCTTCAATATTTTGTGGTGGTGTCCTGTCGGCAAAGAAGTCGGTCATGACGTGTTCCCCTCATTTCACATGAAAAAATTACTCTTCCACTACATGAACTTTCAATGTGGCAGTTACTTTAGGATGCACTTTAATCGTCACATTTGTATATCCTAATGATCGAATAGGTTCATCCATCTCAATTTTCCGTTTATCGACCTTCATGTTCATTTTTTTCAAGCGTTCAGCAATTTGTTTATTCGTTACGGCTCCAAACAGGCGGCCGCCCTCGCCGGCTTTCGCTTTTAATTCAACTGTCATATCTTCGAGTTTTTCTTTAAATCTTTGAGCCTCATTTAATTCTTCTTCCGCTTGACGCTCTGCACTTTCCTGCTTCTTCTCTAGCGTCTTCATGTTCCCTTTATTCGCTTCAACAGCGAGGTTATTTTTTAGAAGGTAGTTCCTCGCATATCCTTCTGATACATTCTTTACTTCCCCTTTTTTCCCTTTTCCTTTTACATCCTTCAAAAAGATGACTTTCATGTTGATTGTCCTCCCTTGAAATATTCATCAATTTTTTCTTTTAATCGCTCTTCAGCATCTTCAATTGTACCTTCATCAAGCTGTGTGGCGGCATTCGTTAAGTGGCCGCCCCCTTGCATCATTTCCATAATGACTTGGACATTCACATCACCGAGCGATCTGGCACTAATACTAATTCGTCCGTCTGCTAATTCAGAAATAACGAATGATGCTACGACATCATTCATCGTCAAAAGGGTGTCAGCAGCTTGCGCAATAAGAATTTGATTGTATGGCTGTTCAGGATAGCCTTTAGCAATGGCCATACCACCTGAGTAGATATACGCATTTTCCACAAGCTTAGAACGCCTAACGTATTGATCGAGATCTTCTTTCATCAATTTTTGAACTAGAATAGTATCGGCACCTCGACTTCTTAAATATGATGCTGCATCAAATGTCCGTGCCCCTGTTCTAATGGCAAAGCTTTTCGTGTCCACAATAATCCCAGCTAGAAGGGCGGTCGCTTCTAACACTCCTAATTCAGGGTGAGAGGGTTGATATTCTAATAGCTCTGTTACAAGCTCTGCCGTGGAAGAGGCATAAGGCTCCATGTATACAAGTACAGCATCATCTATAAAATCTTCACCTCGCCGATGGTGATCAATAACAATCTTTCGATCCATCTTGTCTAGCAGTTTCGGCTCGATGACGAGTGAGGGCTTATGTGTATCTACAACGACAAGAAGCGTGTCATCCGTTGCTTCTTCTCTCGCTTCTTCCGGGGTAATAAACCTAGCCCATAAATCATCATGGTCTTCTATTTCTTCAAGTAGTTTGTGTACGGTCTGGTTGACGTCATTAGGATCTAGTATAACAAAGCCATCTTTTCCGCTCGCTTCAGCAATTTTCAACACCCCGATAGCCGCCCCAATAGCATCCATATCTGGATTGCGGTGCCCCATCACAAACACTTTGTCACTTTCTTTAACAAAATCACGAATAGCATGTGAAATGACACGGGCTCTAACCCTTGTTCGCTTCTCCACGGCATTAGATTTCCCACCGTAGAACCGAACTTTCCCGTTCTTCTCTTTTATAGCAACTTGGTCACCACCACGCCCTAGCGCTAAATCAAGACTTGATTGCGCTAAGCTTCCTAGTTCCCGTAAAGATGATTGCCCACTACCTATGCCGATACTTAACGTCAAGGACACCTTTTCCTTCCCCGTGTTTTCTCGAATTTCATCTAAAAGGGTGAAGCGATTTTCCTCTAAAGCTTGTAAAGCTTCTTCATTAAAAATCGCAATAAAACGATCCGACGAAGTCCTTCTTATGAAAATATCATGAACTTTTGACCATCGGTTTAACGCATCTGTCACATGAGATAATAACTTACTCCGGACTTGATCATCCATTCCTTGCGTCACTTCATCATAATTATCAAGGTAAATCAAACCGATAACCGTTTTCTCTCGTTCAAATAAATCTTTAAACTCTTGCTCTTCAGTCACATTGATAAAATACAATAGCCGCTCATCAGGCTCATGAAAAACACGATAATTTTCATCACTAATACTTGTTAAGAAGAGCTTTTTTTCGCTATCGACGTCTTCCATTAACTTTTTAGAAAAAACAGAGATGGGTGCGCCAATAAGCTCTTGCTCCATCACCCCAGTTAAATAAGGGTTTGTCCATTGAATATACCTCTCGTCATTATAAAGGAGAATCCCAATAGGTAATTTCGTGACGGCTTCTTCTCCCGCTTTGTTTACGCGGTAGGACAACGTGGAGACATACTCTCCCAATTCTTTTTCAAATTGTTGTCTAGCACGCATCATTAAAAAAATGACAATACTTGCACAGACAACTCCTAACAGTCCCAAATGCCATTGATAATACATAACAATCCCAATAAATAGCACTAATAGACTGAATAATGTCATGACGTGATAACCATGCCATCTTCTTAACAGAAATTTGGGCATTCCTCACAACTCCTAATTCTGCGGGTTGATTCTTTTTCTTAAATCAAAGCCTAAATCAATTATACCTAAGATCCTTACAATATGAAGAAAAATCGGAAAAACAACGCCAAGGATAACTAGAAAAATTGGTAAAACACGATTAATTCGTTTAATATACGCATAGAAAAAGATAAAAGCAAACCCTTGTATGACCATAATGAGCTCGAGCATCGGCATCAAGTTAGCTATAGCTGTATACATGGCAGTACCTTCTGAAACCCCTATTATAATAAAAAGGTAGGTAATCAAATAATACCATATAAATGACTTAGGAAAACCCCACTCTCGAATCGGTGGGAACCCTGTCACTGGATACCCCTTCTTTCTTAACAATCCATAGGCGATTAACTGGATAATCAACGCCCAACCTACTCCAATTATAATCATTAAAAAGGGGGCAATAACCCCGATTTCCTCAATAATATCATGCACCGTTTCTGTTAAGGCCTCTTCTTCTGATTGCCCTCCGATAAACAGCATATCTGACATGATTTCGGTTTGCTCATACATAGCCTGCTGCAATTCATCGATTGGATTCAGATTAAAGAACACAACCGTCCCTATATATATGAAGACAATCGAGGCGATAAAGCTTAGTGAGCCACCAAGGAGGACGGGAAACCCTCCTTCTTTTCGCCGAAACAGTTCTCCAATGACGATGCCCGTTACAGAGAATAAAAGGGTTAGCGGCACTGCCAGTGGACCAAAAACAATAACAAGTATTAAAAAAGATACCAGCCCCAATACGATTCCAGCTCTTAATTCATACTTATATGAAAAATAGATAAAAGGAAATGGTAAAAACAAAAAGGAAACTAATCCAACTAACGGAACGATTAATGATATGAGTAGTATTCCTATGTATATTCCGAGGGATATAGCGCCCTCTCGTACGACGTTTTGACTCTTCATAAGCCTTCCTCATCTCACTTTCTTCTGCTTGCATACCCTTTATTTTACCATGCTACGCCACTGAACGACATCCTCAAGATTTGGAATGACTTTACGGCATGCTATCACTTAGACGCCTCCTCTGCGGTTAAAAGATTTTCTCCCGCTTTTACATGGGATGTGAGACACTGACATGTTTAAGTATTCTCTCAATAGTCACACTATTAGTCGCAATTTCCAAACGTTAAAGAATATGAAACATCGCTTTTATTAATTAACTGAGCACTTTCACATTGTACCAGCTATTCTCAAGCCTACTTCCCAGTACTGGATATAGCCGTAATAAAAAATCACGACAGAGTGATTAACCCTGTCGTGATTTTTAACTACCTTTATTCCGTAACGAAAGGCAATAATGCCATTGTTCGTGCACGTTTGATAGCACGAGTTAATTGACGTTGATACTTAGCTGAAGTACCAGTCACTCGGCGTGGAAGAATTTTTCCTCGTTCAGAGATAAACTTACGTAGTAAGTCTAAGTCTTTATAATCGATTTTTTTAATTTTGTTAACTGTGAAGTAACAAACTTTACGACGCTTTGGTCGACCTCGACGTGCCATGTGTTATTCCTCCTTCTTTAAAAAATGTCCGTCTAGCCGTTAGCTTAGAACGGAAGATCATCATCATTAATATCAATTGGTTTTCCGTCTCCGGCAAATGGATCATCATTCTGTGATCCTTGACCGCCATAACCACCCTGGTTACCTTGGCCTCCTTGATTACCTTGACCAAAACCTCCCTGGTTTGGAGTGTTTTGATAACCGCTGTTGTCGCTTTCGCCATAGCCGCCACCTGCATACTGGCCTCCCCCTCCAGATCCGCCTGAACCACGAGGCTCAAGGAACTGAACACTTTCAGCCACCACTTCTGTCATGAAAACACGACGCCCTTCGTTATTATCAAAACTTCGTGTTTGTATGCGGCCGTCAACACCTGCTTGACTTCCTTTTTTCAAGAAGTTAGCGACATTTTCGGCTTGCTTTCTCCAAACCACACAGTTAATAAAATCCGCTTCTCGATTTCCCTGTTGGTTTGAAAATGGGCGATTTACAGCTAAAGTAAAAGATGCGACAGCAATGCCATTGGCAGTGTACCGCAGTTCTGGGTCTTTCGTTAAACGTCCCACTAAAACGACACGGTTTATCATCCGAACTCCTCCCCGGAATTATGATCTAATGCTTATTTCTATTCGTCTTCACGTACAGTTAATGTACGTAAAATATTGTCGTTGATTGAGCTTAAACGATTAAATTCATCAAGCGCTTGTTTTTCGGCTTTAAGCTTCAAAAGCACATAAAACCCTTCCGTGAAATCCTCGATCTCATAAGCAAGACGTTTCTTGCCCATTTCCTCCGTTTCAGTCACTTCTGCGCCGTTGTCTGTCAAAATTTTGTTAAAACGTTCGATCGTTTCTTTGATCGCCGCTTCTTCCAAATTTGGACGTACAATGTACATAATTTCGTAATTGCGCATGTTCTGTCACCTCCTTTTGGTCTAAGGCCCTTTCTCTCATTCGGAAAGAGCAAGGAGCAAATAAAAATTCCCTTTTGCTCGCAAGATAATATTATATCAGACTATAATGAGTAGTACAAGAAAAGATTAAGACTCGCACCCTCTCTTGAACGTTATATAAATGAGAGTAAAGGAACTATCACCGATCAACACTTCAAATTAAACATTAAAGCGGAAGTGAACAACATCTCCATCTTTAACAACATAGTCTTTTCCCTCTAATCGTACTTTCCCTTGTTCCTTCGCTACTGCCATAGAGCCAGCCGTTGTTAAATCATCATAGGAAACAACTTCAGCTCGAATGAACCCACGTTCAAAATCTGTATGAATGACGCCTGCTGCCTGAGGGGCTTTCGTTCCTCGCCGGATTGTCCATGCCCGTACTTCTTGTTTACCTGCTGTAAAGTACGTATCCAATCCTAGCAAACTATAGGCTGCTTTGATGAGCTGATCAAGACCTGATTCCTCAATCCCTAAGTCTTGCAAAAATTCTTCTTTTTCTTCTCCTTCAAGTTCAGCAATTTCAGATTCAATCTTCGCGCAGACAACAATGACTTCAGAATTCTCTTTCGCAGCAAATTCCTTTACTTTTTGCACATAAGGATTACCTTCAGTATCTAATAATTCATCTTCACTTACATTGGCTACATAAAGAACCGGCTTCCATGTAAGTAAATGAAGCCCCTTCACAAGCTTTTCTTGTTCTTTAGTGAAGGTAATGCTTCGAGCTGGCTTTTCTTCCTCAAATGCATCACGGAGCTTCACGAGAACTTCATATTCGACAATGGCTTCTTTATCTTTCTGCTTTGCCATCTTCTCCACTTTACCAATTCTTTTCTCCACGGTTTCTAAGTCAGCTAAAATAAGCTCAAGATTTATAACCTGTACATCACGTATAGGGTCAACACTACCTGAAACGTGGGTAATATTATCATCATTAAAGCAGCGCACGACATGGGAAATCGCATCCACTTGTCTAATATGCGACAAAAACTTATTTCCAAGGCCTTCCCCTTTACTCGCCCCTTCAACAATTCCGGCAATGTCAGTAAATTCAAATGCTGTCGGGACAGTTTTATCCGGCTCTACCATCTCTGTTAACTTGTTAAGCCGTACATCTGGCACTTCCACGATTCCTACATTCGGATCAATTGTACAAAATGGATAATTTGCGGACTCTGCCCCAGCCTGTGTAATAGCGTTAAATAAAGTGGACTTCCCTACGTTTGGAAGACCTACGATTCCCGTTGTTAAAGCCATACATCATACTCCTTTTATTTTCCGAAAAACTTAATCTCTCACTTGAGAGCCTGTCTTAAGTTTCCCTTTTTATTTTAGCTTTTTAGTAAGCAATATTTTCGTCATTATCTCGCTCTACTCGTATCATCCTTACGATAACATCCTTGTTAATTATAGAGAGTTCACAGTCAAATGGCAACCTTGTCTACAGTCAATCTCTTACTCTACACTATCACTTTTTTGTGTTAATCACGGAAGAGCTCCCTTTCACCTTGCTGAATCAACTAAAAGCTTGACTATTTCTAGAAGCGATATTATCTTTTTCTGATGAAATTAACTGAGATCTTGCTTTCTGATAGTAACGAATTTGGCTAAAGCATTGACCGTCATATCTATCCCAAAAAAAGAGCCTCACTTTTTAACACATTTTTAACTTGTAAATCTATTAAGTGCTAATACTGACTAAAGATTCATAGCAGCATCACTCACATTCTTCGAGTGATACTCAAGCTCATTACCATTTTATATAGGAACTTCCCCATCGTTCTGCTCTTTTTCATCTCAATAACAGGCTAGCTGCTCTATCGGTTATATACGTTGCTGCAAAGTAACTCATCATCATGTTAAAACTTTAACTACGTTATATGGACAAATTAAAAGACGCCATTTTTCGTTGACGTCTTTTAAGACAGGTTTTCGGATGGTCTCTCTAATATTCGTTTCATTTTTTTCCGAAATTCCTTTCTTGGAATCATAACACTGTGATCGCATCCGAGGCATTTAATTCGAATGTCCATCCCCATTCGAATAATTTTCCAACGATTCTCTCCACATGGATGTGCCTTTTTCATTTCAACAACATCATGCAATTCAAATGGTTTATCACTCATTTCTATTTCCCCCTGTTAATATAATACCTCAATTATACACGATGTTTATCCACACTCACTAGTCTGAGATTATTATGTTGTCCTATTATCGAATCTGTGTAAAATAGGATAAAGCATAATGGCAGCTAATATATAGAGGTTCATGACGCCGTATAAAGGATATAATATGCTAATAAGCCGTGAGAATCCTAGAGTGGTCAATGGCACCATCAAAATGAGAAATAAGAAAGCTACGAACCAAAAAGGCAGCTTTAAAAACGGTTGACATCTTGTACACAAACCAAGCAAGCCAGAAGCAGCTGTCGTATAAATAGCCGCCCATAATAAGCCTGACATGACAAGTACCATAAAGTAAGGGTAATTTTTGAGGATGGCAAACAGCGGGATTTCATAAAGCATCACTTCCTGTGCCACCGCAATGAGAGATTGGTTATATAAAAGGGATATCGTCCCCAATACAATAGCACTTCCTAAACTGGCTATCCAACGTTCTCCTGGATGTCTTATTTTTTTACCTATTGCACTTATCACAGCTACAAGAGGCAACATATTTAAGGCTGTGAATGTAAAAGCTGACGGCCAATTACTCTGACTTGACCATACCATCTCCCTACTGCTCCCGCTCGTCCCTTGAAAGACAACGAGAGTACTTACGAGAAACAGAATAAGGATAGGAATAACTAAGCTATTCATAGCTGTCATCCCATTTAGCCCCCAAATGAATAAAACGACTAGTAGCAACGAAATAATGCCTACTCCATGCCAATACGGGATATGGAGTACTTCTAAAGTCGCTCCTCCCCCCGCCAGCATAATAACTGTCGTGGAAAAAAGATAGAGAATGATCATACCATCATAAAGGCTTGTCAGTTTTTTGCCCATAAGTTTTTGGAGAACAGGTAGATAATGTTCAGATTGTTCTTCGTAGCTTATGGTCATAATGACATGACAACAAACGAAAAATAATAGTGCAAACAAAAGAATAGCCAAATCACTTTCATAACCAAAAAACTCCCATAGTTCTCTTCCGGATGCATAGCCTGCTCCAATCATCGTCCCTATGATAAGAAACATCCATTTAAATCCCGATTTCCACACTTTTATCCCTCTTTTTCTGATTTACGACGTATAGTTCTGAATGTGTATCCGTATACTGTTACTACTATTTTTGAAATGAGGGTTGTATGATGGTTTATGGTCAATTTGTGAAAGAAAAAAAATATGCCTCCTTTCGTGTACACGTCGATGACCCCCTAGCAACTCAAGAGTTGGCTAAACGTATTTTTAATCTGTTGCCTGACTCACCTGAGACTCCTATCGTTATCGTGAATATTGGCAGTGATCGTTCTACTGGTGATTCATTAGGGCCACTTACAGGAACAAAGCTTCTCACAAGACGTTCACCACTTTATAACGTTTACGGCTCATTGGACGCCCCAATTCATGCGAAAAATCTTGAAGATACATTGACTCATATCCATGACACGTATGATCATCCTTTTATAATCGCTGTTGATGCTTGTCTTGGCAGAACGGAGAATGTCGGTATGCTTACCGTAATGGAAGGCCCAGTTATGCCGGGAGCTGCTGTGAAAAAGAAACTTCCTCCTGTTGGTGATATTCATTTAACCGGTATCGTCAACGTGAGTGGTTACATGGAAATGCTTGTATTGCAAAATACAAGACTAGCTATTGTCATGGCATTAGCTGATACGCTATCAACAGCGTTATGGCGTGCAGCATGTTGGCAAGTAAATCGTCGTCAAGTTCTCTATCCTTCTCGTGGCGCCCTATTATGAGGCTTCTCGAATATCTGTTAAGCTCTTTTGATAGAGGCTTCCCTCCTTTCCACTAGACTAGCTATTTATTCAATTTATAAGGAGATAGCGGCACTTTTAAGGATGTTAGATTACTCCCAATAAGGAAACTAAGTAAATGCTATATTATTTATGGACATAGTAACTTTTTCCGCCATTAATCGTGTATTTATTTTAAAAATGACACTTTTCGCTTCTTCAGTATCGAAAGGGTATTAACAGAAAACGAGGGAGGTCTAAAAAGCAGTGCTTTTAGACCTCCCTCGTTTTCGCTTTTCTCATATTTTAAACAGGTTAACCTTAGCAACCCCTTATTAGCTTAAATACCCACAAGCCAAACGAAAGTTGCCTGTTTTCTCATAAGTTATGTTGAGAAAACAGGCAACTCTACACCATTCTATTAACTGTCATTCCTTTTCCATTTTAGACATATATCAACTCAAAACCAAAAATAATAAAAAATAGCTAAAATAACAGCAATCACTAAGGCAGGTAATAGATTGGCTACCCTTATTTTTGGAAGTCCTAATATATTTAAACCTATACCAATAATCATCAAACCTCCAACCGCAGTTAACTCCATTATTACAACGTCAAAAAGAGGCTGAGGAATGTTTTTTGTCATAAGAGTTGCTGCTAACGCTATTCCCCCTTGATAAACAATAACAGGAATAGCTGAAAACATAACACCGATACCCATGGTAGCTGCAAAAACAATCGAAGAGAAACCATCGAGGACTGATTTTATAAGTAGAACAGAATGATCTTGTCGCATCCCGCTGTCTAATGCGCCAATAATGGCCATTGCCCCAACGACGTATAATAAAGTAGCAGCCACAAACCCTTCTGCCACTTTGCCACCACCTGTTTGTTTCATCCTTCTTTCTAACCAGTTCCCTACTTCATTTAGCTTCCCCTCAATATTCATCCTTTCCCCAATAACTCCCCCAAGTGTCAAACTAAAAATAGTAATAAGAAATTGCTGACCTTCTAATGCCATCGTTAAACCTAATACTAAGACCGCCAGTCCAATTGCTTTCATGACGGTATCTCTCATTGCAGGAGAAAACCCTTTTATCTTTATACCGAGCCAAGCCCCAACAATGATCGCAATTCCATTTACAAGTGTTCCGAATAAAACCATACTACTTCTCCTATTCTAGCAACCCCTCTTTTATCTCAGCCACAGCTGATAAAAAGATATCTACTTCCTCTAATGTATTATATACCCCAAAACTAGCACGTACGAGCCCTGTTTGGCTCGTGCCGCAGACCTGATGTGCAAGCGGCGAACAATGGAGACCGGCTCGTACAGCAATGTGATAATGATCATCTAATATAATGGCCAGTTCATGGGGATCAATCCCTTTCACTAAGAACGACACGACCCCAAGTCTTTCATGATGTGTATCAGGCCCGACAATCTCGATATCACCGATAGCTTTTAATCCTTCTATACAACGGATTGCCAACTTTTTTTCGTGCTCATAAATGGTCTTTGTCCCAATGTTATGTATCGTTTCAATTCCTTTCAATAATCCAGCGATACCAGGTGTGTTTAACGTGCCACTTTCTAACCTTTCTGGCCAGGTCTCAGGTTGTTCAGGTAATTCAGACGTATTACCGGTCCCTCCTACGATAAGCGGTCTAAGCTCTATATGCTTTTTCACCATTAGTACTCCTGTTCCTTGTGGTCCCATTAATCCTTTATGTCCGGGAAAAGCAAGCATGTCAATTCCCATAGTCGTCATATTAATATCGACTATGCCCGCAGTTTGAGAGGCATCAACGCATAATAGAACCTGATGCTCACTGACAACCTCACTTATCGCTTTTAGTGGGAGAATGTCACCTGTTACATTCGAACCATGATTGACAATCACCAGCTTTGTGCGTTTGGTCATTGCAGCCTCAATAAGTTCTGACCACTCTTTTTCACTATCCTTCTGAACATAAGTCACATGAATATTCTTTTCACTTTTTAACCGTTCTAAAGGCCGTCGCACCGCATTATGTTCCAGCTGTGTTGCGATAATATGATCATCTGGTTCCCACATTAGACCTTCAATGGCTTGATTCAGTGCTGTTGTGGCATTTAACGAAAATACGATGTGCCTATCACTATCATGATGAAACAATAAGGCTAGTTTTTTCCGTGTCCTTTCAACAACTTCATTGGCTCGTCTTGCTAATTGATGCCCGCTTCTTCCTGGATTTGCAGCAAACTGTTGCACAGCCTCTGCCATTGCTTCTGCCACCCCTGCTGGCTTTGGAAAGCTAGACGCTGCTTGATCGAAATAGATCATCTGTCATATCCCTCCCATAATTGCTTTATCCCTAAACCTGATTCCTTACATTTATGCACAATGTCATACTATGTCGTGACTCCCTCATATGTTTAGGTGAGTCAATGACGTAAAAAGACCCTCTTCCCCAGCCGTCTTTCGACACATAATGTGTCACTTGATGACTAAAGGAGTGGGCCAGCAGGTATAAAACGAACCTTCAACCTGTGGGAGTGTTCGTTCTTCTCACACTGATTGGTCGTTGAATCACTAGGACATTAGGGGCCGTTACCTCTCCTCTCTATTTTGAACCGGGAGGTTTACGGACGCTTATTTGTGATAAAACCTTATTCGTCTTCTTCCGTCTGATGGAGGAGCTCTAATATGCGCTGCAAATCTTCATCAGAAAAGAAATCAATCTCAATCTTTCCTTTTTTTCTACCCTTTTTAATTTGAACGTTCGTGCCAAAAAAAGCTTTTAAAGTTGATTCCTTTTCCTTTAAAAAGGGAGAGAGCTTCTTCTTCGATGTTCCACGTGAAACATCTTCATTTGATCGTTGAATCCACTCTTCTAATTGGCGAACACTCATCCGTTCTTTTATCACTTTTTGAATCAATGGTGTTAATTGTTTCTCATTTTTTAGGCCTAACAGGGCTCTTGCATGCCCCATTGATAACTTCCCTTCAGAGAGGTACTGTTGGGCTAACTGTGGTAACTGTAGTAATCGCACATAATTCGCAATGTGCGGCCGGCTTTTCCCTAATCGTTTAGCTAATTCTTCCTGCGTCACTTGCAAATGCTCCATCAATTTTTGATAAGCTTTTGCTTCTTCAAGAGGATTTAAGTCCTCACGCTGGAGATTTTCAATAAGGGCAATCTCCATCATCTCGTCTTCAGACAGTTCTTTAACAACAGCAGGGACAACTTTAAGCTTTGCTTCCTTAGCAGCACGATAACGTCGTTCTCCTACTACTATTTCGTAACCTTTAATACTTTTACGAACGATAAGTGGCTGTAAAATACCATGCTGTTTAACAGAAGACATTAACTCCTGTATGGCTTCTTTTTCAAATGTTTTCCGTGGTTGATAAGGGTTAGGCCGTAAATCACTCACTTTAATGTCTTCTATTTTACCCTCTTGCTCTTCTGTCGCATCAGGGAAAAAGGCACCTATTCCCTTTCCAAGCCCTCTAGCCATGAGCCATCACTTCCTTCGCTAAATCTAAATACACTTCCGCTCCACGTGACTTCGGGTCATACGTAATAATAGGTTCGCCATGGCTCGGTGCTTCACCTAAGCGGACATTTCTTGGAATGATGGTTTGAAACACTTTTTCCCGAAAGTATTTTTTCACTTCTTCAATAACTTGGATACCTAAATTTGTCCTAGCATCAAGCATCGTTAAAAGTACACCTTCAATTTCCAAGTCATGATTTAAATGCTTCTGTACGAGACGGACTGTGTTTAATAACTGACTGAGACCTTCTAATGCATAATATTCACATTGAACTGGAATAAGGACAGCATCGGATGCGGTTAATGAATTAATGGTAAGAAGACCCAACGATGGCGGGCAATCAATTACGATATAATCATAGTCCTCTTTAATGCTATCTATGGCTCGCTTTAAACGAACTTCCCTCGAAATGGTTGGCACTAGCTCAATTTCCGCACCGGCTAGTTGTATCGTTGAAGGTACGATAAATAAATTCTCCATAACAGTGGGCACAACGACTTTGCTCGCCTTTTGATCTTCCACAAGAACGTTATAGATACATTCATCAATATCGCCTTTATCTATACCGATCCCACTTGTGGTATTCCCTTGTGGATCAATATCAATAATAAGGACTTTATTTCCTTCATGAGCAAGACACGCACTCAAATTTACTGCTGTTGTCGTTTTACCGACTCCACCTTTTTGATTTGCGATGGCTATGACTTTCCCCATCTTGTCACCTACCTAACTGCATACGCTGTTTTTTACATTTCTTGATATGGGACAGGTTGTTCAATTTTTGTCTAAACACTTGATTATGACGAGCTATAAAAAGTAAACAATGTCCCATGTATCTATAACACTCACTCATTGATATACTCACCAGTTAATCGTCATTAAACGAACTTAAATAGAGCAGGCTTGCTACGCCGTTAACGTACAAATAAAGCCTGCTTTTATATCCTGTGAGAGTACGTCCCTTTTCGTTTTTGATGATATATTTCATTCTATCACGAAATGAGACGAATAGTTGAAGTGGTTTCCGAAAAACATTAAAAATCTTGCTTTCTATCTTAAAAATATAGGACGACCTTGTCCTATATTACACGACTGCTCTATACATTTCGTTTACAACATAAAAATTACGTCTAAATTAACAATCGTTCACATTCTCAGTAGGCCTTTGAGACACCTTTCAAAACATGGCTGAAGAGGTTTTCCCTTCACCCACATCCCCTCTTACATGAGATCTTCTATGAATCGCCTCGTCGTTGAAAAAGCCGCTAGCGCACGGAAATGCGGAACGGCTCTTCGTGACTTACTTTTTAGGGATTCGTATAGTAAATTGATAGAAATCGTCGTGCTCTTCTTCGTTTGTATCAATCGTCATACCGGTTTGTGCAACCATATCTACTGATTTTCGAATGGTATTCATCGCGAGACGAGTATCTTTAGAAACCGCTTTTCGTATCGCTTTCGTTTTTTTCTTAGGCACCTCTTCAGAAAATTTCGCAATCAACTCTTCTGTTTGTTTAACATTAAGCTCCTGCTCAATGATTTTTTCTAACACTTTCTCTTGTTTTTCTTTATCTTTTAAACCGATAAGTGCTCTCGCGTGTCTTTCAGTGATACGCCGATTTAACAAGGCATCTTGAACTGACGCTGGAAGATTTAATAACCGTAATTTATTAGCAACGGTCGATTGTCCTTTTCCAAGACGTTGAGCTAAGCTTTCTTGAGTTAAGCCATGAAGATCAAGCAATTTAGCATAAGCCATTGCTTCCTCAATAGACGTCAACCCTTCCCGCTGAAGATTTTCAATCAATGCTACTGAAGCCGTCTTAGTATCATCTAGGTCTTTAATGACAGCAGGGATATGTTCCCAACCAAGCTTCGTTACTGCCCGCCATCGACGCTCGCCAGCAATAATTTCAAATCTACCGTTGCGTTCTCTTACCACGATCGGTTGAATAATCCCATGAGTTTTAATTGTTTGCGCCAACTCATCTATTTTATCATCATGGAAAACCGTTCGTGGTTGATATCGGTTTGGAACAATGTCGGCAACCGGAAGCTGTTTCACTTCCTCCGTTTCACTCATGACATTGTCTTCTATTTCTTCGTTTTTTTCATTTAATCCAAATAGCTTTGAAAATGATTGTTTCATGGCGACACCACCTTCAGAAAACTCCCCAATCTAATTTTATTAAATGTGTACATCGAGTAGAGAGGGTTATAGCACCTCGTTATTCGCTTCAAAAATCGTTAATATGTTTCACGTGAAACATTAGCGAATACAAGTGTTACATCTTCATTTATTATTGGCACATTTCACTTCCATCTTTAAGTATACGTGAGAAATGTCATTTCATCTATAAAAAAATAATCGGTTGGGTAAATTTACACACCCTTATTTGAAAGAAGTGTGCGTTAATTCCTAAATAGATCACCCTTTACTTTCTCTTGGCAACGTATCAGTAAAGGGTGATCTATTAACTTATAGGTTGTTTATTCGGTGTTCCTGGTTTACGTGGATAGGTTTTCGGGGTCGTTTTTTCTTTCCTTATCTTAATAATCGACCGCTCACTTTTTTCTATCGGTAGCTGAAAGTTGTGTGTGTGTGTAACGTCACCACCAAGGGTCTGTATCGCTTTTTTGGCATCTTCAAGCTCTTGAGAAGCCCCTGCCCCTTTCATGGCAATAAATTGCCCCTGTTTTTTTACCAGAGGTAAGCAGAGTTCTGTTAAAACAGGTAATCGTGCAACCGCTCGGGAAATAGCCATATCATATTGCTCTCTATGATCTTTTTTTCTTCCAAATTGCTCTGCACGATCATGATAAAAGGAGACACCTTTTAAGTTTAACTCAGATGCTAATGCATTTAAAAAGGTAATACGTTTATTAAGAGAATCCACTATCGTCACATTAATGTGTGGAAAGCAAATTTTCAGTGGGAGACTCGGGAACCCCGCCCCTGCTCCTACATCTACTATCGTCAGCGGCTCCGTAAAGTCCTCATAGAACGCAGCGGTGATCGAATCATAGAAATGCTTTAAATAGACCTCTTCTTTATCTGTAATGGCAGTCAAGTTCATACGGTCATTCCAATCAACAAGAATCTCGTAATAACGTTGGAATTTCATCATTTGTTCTTCTTTTAACGCTATCCCTTGCTGCTTCAGAGCTTCTTTAAACTGGCCTTCATTCATCTTCCATGTTCACCTCATCCATTAGCCCGATGCTTCTGTCGGTTCCTCATGCGTTACTTTTTTTAATTGTCCTTGCTCCATATACACAAGTAATACCGAGACATCCGACGGATTAACACCTGATACTCTTGAGGCTTGTGCAATGGAGAGTGGGCGCACTTCTGCTAGTTTTTGTCTTGCTTCTGTCGCGATCCCGTTAATCGCCATGTAATCCAAATCTTCCGGTAGCTTTTTATTCTCCATTTTTCTCAGACGCTCTACTTGCTCCATTTGCTTAGAGATATAACCTTCATATTTAATTTGAATTTCCACTTGCTCTGCTACCTCTGCATCTATTTCTCCCTCTGCAGGCGCGAGCCGTTTCACATCATCATAGGTTAGTTCTGGTCGCTTTAACAACATCGCAGCACTTACCGCTTCTTTCATTGGAGCCGAACCTGCTTCTTCGACGACTTTTTTCGCTTCTTCATCTGCTTTAATAATCGTTTTTTCTAACCGTTTTATTTCTGCTGCAATAGCGGCTTTTTTATTAACAAAAGCGTTATATCTCTCATCTGGTATAAGTCCGATGTTGTGCCCTTTTTCTGTCAAACGCAAATCAGCATTATCGTGGCGGAGCAATAATCGGTATTCTGCACGAGACGTCAGCAACCGATACGGTTCATTCGTCCCTTTTGTCACAAGGTCGTCAATTAACACACCAATATACGCTTCGGACCGATCAAGAATTAGTGCTTCTTTATTTTGCACCTTTCTTGCAGCATTAATGCCTGCCATAAGCCCTTGCCCAGCAGCTTCTTCATAGCCACTCGTCCCATTAATTTGACCTGCGGTAAATAAACCCTCAATTTTCTTTGTTTCAAGCGATGGCCACAATTGCGTCGGCACGATAGCATCGTATTCAATCGCATAGCCCGGCCGCATCATACGAACGTTTTCCAAACCAGGAATTGTTTTTAAAATCTCGTGTTGAACGTCTTCTGGCAAACTCGTAGAAAGGCCTTGCACATAGACTTCTTGTGTATTGCGCCCTTCCGGTTCAAGGAAGATCTGGTGGCGCGGTTTATCATTAAACCGAACAATTTTATCTTCTATCGAAGGGCAATATCGCGGCCCTGTCCCTTCTATCATACCAGAATACATCGGTGACCTATTTAAATTACCATTTATAAGTTCGTGAGTTGTTTCATTAGTATAGGTCAACCAACATGGGAGCTGGTCTGTAATAAAAGATGTCGTTTCATATGAAAATGCCCTTGGTAGATCGTCCCCAGGCTGAATTTCAGTTTTCTCGTAATCAATCGTTTGACCGTTCACTCGCGGTGGTGTACCTGTTTTAAATCTGACCATTTCAAATCCAAGCTCTTGAAGATGATAAGATAAATTTACAGAGGGCTTCATATTATTCGGCCCACTCTCATAAGCAAGATCACCTAAAATCACTTTCCCACGCAAGTACGTGCCCGTTGTAACGATAACTGATTTGGCATAGTATGCCGCTCCCGTTTGTGTCACGACACCACGAATCTTATTATCTTCTACAATTAACTGCTCAACCATTCCTTGACGGAGCAGAAGGTTTTCCGTGTTTTCGATCGTTTGCTTCATCTCATGCTGATACGTGAACTTGTCAGCTTGAGCACGCAATGCCCGAACAGCCGGGCCTTTCCCCGTATTCAACATACGCATTTGAATATGCGTCTTATCAATATTACGGGCCATTTCTCCGCCCAATGCATCAATTTCTCTAACAACAATCCCTTTTGCCGGTCCGCCAACTGACGGGTTACACGGCATATATGCTACTGCATCTAAATTTAACGTTAACATTAATGTGTTGGCACCCATTCTGGCGGATGCAAGACCTGCTTCAACTCCTGCATGACCCGCTCCGATGACAATCACATCAAATTCTCCACCATGATAACTCATCATACGAACCTCCTTTATCTTTTTTCATCTCTATTTTCCTAAACAAAATTGAGAGAATAATTGGTCTATCAAACTTTCACTGACACTCTCCCCGATGACTTCACCAAGTAATTCCCATGCTTTCGTTATATCTATTTGAACCATATCTACCGGCATACCAGCTTCCACTGCCCCAAGTGCTTCTTCGATGGTCTTTTTCGCTTGAGTTAACAAAGCAATGTGCCGGGAGTTTGACACATACGACATGTCTCCCGTTTCTAAATCGCCAGCAAAAAATAAGTGTCGTATCGCCTCTTCTAATTCATCTACACCTTCATCTTTTAATAATGACGTGGTGACGATTGGGCGTGAGCCAGCCAATGATCGCGTTCTTTCCATATCAATTTTCTCAGGTAAATCTGTCTTATTCACAATAATTATTGTATCACGGCCTTCAGAAAGCTGGAACAATTCTTCATCAGCCGTTGTTAATTCTTCATTATAATTGAGAACAAGTAAGACGAGTTCAGCATCGTTTACTACTTTACGTGAGCGTTCAACGCCTAATCTCTCCACAATATCTTCTGTTTGACGTATGCCAGCGGTATCTAACAAACGAAGGGGCACACCACGAACATTAACATATTCTTCAATAACATCTCGTGTCGTCCCGGGTATGTCCGTTACAATAGCTTTATTTTCATGAACGAGATTATTTAGTAAGGATGATTTACCAACGTTCGGGCGACCAATAATAACCGTTGATAACCCTTCCCTCAGGATTTTCCCTTGGTGAGCCGTTTGCAGCAAGCGATCGATCTCTGAGCTAACATAAGACGCTTTTTCTTGCAGGATGTCCAAAGTCATTTCCTCAGCGTCATATTCAGGGTAATCAATATTCACTTCTACATGAGCAACAGTCTCTAATAAAGCCTGACGAAGCGTTTGAACACGCTTAGATAACTTCCCTTCCACTTGATTAATCGCCACATTCATAGCTCGATCCGTCTTGGCACGAATTAAATCCATAACGCCTTCTGCCTGAGAAAGATCAATACGCCCATTCAAAAACGCACGTTTTGTAAATTCACCAGGTTCGGCTAATCGAGCACCTTCATTTAATACAAGCTGTAAGACTTTATTAACGGAAATAAGCCCACCATGACAATTAATTTCGACCATATCTTCCTTCGTATACGTACGTGGTGCTTTTAAAATAGACACCATCACTTCTTCTATAATATCACCACTTGCTGGATCGATGAGGTGACCGTAGTTAATCGTATGTGAATCTATCTCAGTCAGTGTTTTTTTCCCTCGATAAAGTCGGTTTACAATTTTGATGGCCTCTGGTCCACTCACCCGAACGATACCAATCGCCCCTTCGCCCATTGGGGTTGAGATAGCTGCAATTGTATCCATTTCCATTGCGCCCCCTCCTTTCTAATCGTTTGTCATTCTTTGTCCTCATTTATATAAAAATAAAGGATATTTTTACCTATTAATGTCGAAATCACTTTTTTTGTGATTCCAACTAAATAGAATACCACATATTTCACTTTCATGGAAGAGCTATGTCTTTTCACCATCTATGTTTTGATGTTTTGATCTTTCACCTCTTAAACATAAAATAGCATCCACTATACTGTTTTTGACCATCTTGTTCGTTATAAAAAATATGTATTTCCAGTGGAAATTTATGTAAGTGGGCTTTTGCACAATCTCCGGCCTAGTCCATTAGATCTATCAGTGATCAGTATTACCCTTAACAGAACAAGAATTACACCTTGATTAAAATAATACGATTAAGTCTTTTTATCCACATGTGGATAACCTCTGTAAGACCGATACTTTTTCACAAAAACTGTTTAAATATCATAATCATCTCTCTATCCATTTAAAAGTTTACTACCATAAAAAACGCCGGCCATTTAAAAAACTCATTCCGTCACTTACTATTCAGAGATTTCTCTGAAACAGCGATTATGAATAGAATGAGCTTTTCATTCATTCAGTTACTCTTGATATTTACTGAAATAACCCACGTTTTTTTGTTGGATCAAGTTAATACTTGTGTATCCTCCTATCAACAAAGATGTCTAATTAAAAATAAACTTATTGATAATAGGATGAGTTGGCATATATCTTTTCGGCTTTTACAAAGACTTTCACTATTTCCTTAACGATATCATTGGCATATGTATAATTACGAATCATTGATAATACGTTTACTGTTATAACGTTTTTCTAGCTTCTTACGGTGCGATTGAAAAATATCTCCAAGAGCTATGTCATATTTTTTGCGATAATAATAATATTACCTAATACATCTCCTAGCTCCTCAACTAATTCTTGTTTTTGTTGTGTTGCTGTTCCTGCCTGTTCATCCGGTCTATCTCTACCAATTACCAATTTCTAAAGCTCTGATGGCTCTTGCCACTTCTCCCGTTTCTTCAACCAAGAACCCAATTCGAATAAAGATATCTAAATCTGACCAACCTCTTTCCTTATAGTGGCTTTATACCCAGTCTTGAAAGTCATTAACATTCACTATAACCTCCCCTTTCGTTTAACATCTTTAATTATAGAAAAGACTAACTATAAGTATGACAAACCTTATACTCCTATAAAGAAATATATCCTTCTAATTTTTGTTAAATAAAAACTTAATGTAAGTAACATTAAGTTTGTTAAAAATTTTTTTAAAAAACTTTCTAAACTTTATGTGACAATGGATTGGCACGTTTTTAGAATTTTCTACCCCTTTACATCTCAGAAAATATCAGTACCATATACAATGTGACCACTATTTTAAAAAATTTAAATGTAATTGAAAGGAGGTCTTATCGATTGGCCGAATTTCACGATGACGATGCGCGTATGACAATTACTGATGCAAAAGACTTAGTGATTGATTCTCTTGCAGAGACAATGGATCTTTATGGGGTGACCCGAAGTGCAGGCTCGCTCTATGGAACGATGTACTTTGAAGGCGATATGACATTGGATGAAATGCGGGACAAGCTTGGTATGAGTAAACCGAGTATGAGTACTGGGGTAAAAAAACTGCAGGATTTCAATGTGGTCAAAAAGACGTTTCGGCGGGGACAACGAAAACATACGTATGTGGCAGAGCGTGACTTCTTCCGTTTTTTCTCTAACTTTTTTAGTCATAAATGGGAACGAGAAGTGGATTTGAATCTTGACGCGATACGCAATGCCCAAGAACAATTATTAGCCATTACCCAGGCAGAAACAATTTCTGATGAGTTAAAACAGGAAGCTCAAGAAATATACGATGTTCTCGAAGGCTCAAAGCCATATTATTACTGGCTTCAGCGCTTAGCTGCCATGGTTAAAACAGGAGAAATCTTTGAAATTATCCCGTTCTATCCACCAGTGAATGAAGAGAAATAACTTTCATGTGTAGTAAAGTGATGTTTTAAAGGGAATTCTCTGTATTTAACCATACGGGTGACCTGAAGATTATAATAGTGCATCTCATTTAAACCACATACGCCCTAACTATCTATGGATAGTCATTTGGTAGGTCAGGGCTGTATGCGATTTATAAAATTCGGAATATTGGCAAAATTTTTAATAAAAATTAGGAGGAACACTATGTTAAACCATCATTTAAGCAAAACAGCAATCTATTCACTTTCTTTAAGTACAGTACTATTCTTATCAGCCTGCGGGGGAAATGACGAAGGGGCGGCTGATGACAATGATGATTATGATCCCGAAGGTGAAGAAATTGAGCTAACTTACGTAGCATGGGATTCGGAACTCGCATCCACGAACGTAATTGGCCTCGTTTTGGAAGAGATGGGTTACAATGTCCAACTTACAGTAGTAGAACAAGCACCGATGTGGATAAGTGTAGCCGAAGGGGATGCTGACGGTTTTGTTGGCGCATGGCTACCCTCAGACATGGCGTCTGAATATGAACAATACGGTGACGACTTAGTGGATCTCGGTCCTAATCTTGAAGGAAATCGCACAGGTCTCGCTGTTCCAGATTATATGAATATTGAGAGTATTGACGAGCTTTCTTCAGATGTGGTAGATGAAATTATTGGGATTGATGCTGGCGCAGGTATTATGCTTGCTACAGAGGATGTAATTGAGGCATATGACTTAGATATTAACGTCGTCCCAAGCTCTGATGCAGCAATGACTGCGACATTAGATGCGGCCATTGCTAATGAAGAGCCTGTCGTTGTAACAGCATGGCAACCACACTGGAAGTTCAATTCTTATGACATTCATTTCTTAGAAGATCCTCAAGGTATTTACGCAGAAGAAGAGGAGATTCGTACTATGGTGCGAGAAGGTTTAGAGGAGGACCATCCTGTAGCATACCAAGTATTAGATAATTTTTATTGGGACGCAGAAGATATGAACGCTGTTATGTTAGATATGGCCGAAAATGACCTCTCTGCTGAAGAAGCAGCTCAAGCCTGGATTGATGAGAACCAAGATCGTGTAGAAGAATGGAAAGACATCGACTAAGCCGGTTTAATCACTTTAAAAAGCCTTAAGCTAAGATACTTAGCTTAAGGCTTTTTTGTAAGAAAAAACGGATAAATGGCTAAAAGAATCATCTGTCATGCTTACCGGAGATTCTTTTACTTTTTCTATTGACCATATCTAAAGATGACTGAATCTGTGGATGGATGAGAATTACTTCGGTACGACAACAATTCGTCGATGGGGTTCTTGGCCATCGGAGTAAGTTGATACACCTTGAACATTTTGCAAAGCCGTATGGATAATTTTACGTTCATGGGCATTCATTGGCTCTAACCGTACTTCGCGTCTTGTGCGAACAGCTTTTTCACTAAGCCGCCCCGCTAACGTGACTAATGCTTCTTTACGGCGCTTTCTATAGCCTTCTGCGTCTAAATAAAACCGTACGTAATTATCTGACTCACGATTAGCCACAAGGTTAACAAGATATTGCAATGAATCGAGTGTTTGCCCCCGTTTGCCAATCAACACACCAATATCAGTGCCAGATATATTTAAGTAAGTTCCTTCGTCACGCTCTTCAGGTTCTACATAAGCGGAAACACCCATCTTATCTATCGTTTCCCGTAAAAATACAAGTGCTTCCTTCAAGGGATCGGGCTTTACTTTCATTTCGATAACAGCTGGTTTGCCGCCAAGAAGGCCAAACAATGCTTTTTGTGGCTCTTCCAGAACATTATATTCAACCTCTTCCAATGTAGCTTCCAACTTTTCTAACCCTGACTCAACCGCTTCCTCTACCGTTTTCCCTGATACAGTCACCTTTTTCACTTGGTCTTCGCTCCTCCTGATTTGGCCTCTTTACTTTTTCCTACATTAGGACCTGTAATAAAGTAAGTTTGGACAATCATAAATAAGTTACCGATAACCCAGTACAATGCCAATGCTGATGGGAAAAATGCAGCAAACGCAATAATCATTACAGGCATAATATACATAAGCGCCCGCATTTGTGGATTATCCTGTACCATCATCATTTTCTGTTGGATAAACGTCGTTGCACCAGCAACAAGTGGTAAAATATAGTACGGATCTGCTGAACCGAGTTCAAACCATAGAAAATCCTGTGGTGCCCCTGTGTAGCTTGGATCAACATCCGGATTAATCTGTGGTGTTCGAATAATAGCATGATAAAATGCTATTAAGATTGGCATTTGAATTAACACTGGAAAACAACCAGCTAACGGATTAACTTTGTGCTGTTGAAAGAGCGCCATCATTTCCTGCTGGAGCTTTTGCTGTGTTTGCTGGTCTTTCGCACTGTATTTCTCGCGAAGTTCCTTCATTTCAGGCTGAAGGGCCTGCATTGCTTTAGTGCTCTTTGTTTGCTTGATCATTAACGGCAATATTAAAATACGAAGTAAAATCGTTACAATAATGATTGCCAATCCGTAGCTATTATTTAGCGCCTCTGCTACGTTTGTCATCAACCATGATAACGGGTAAACAAAGAACGAATCCCATATCCCATCATTTTCTGCTCTAATCGGTTCTTCAATATTAAAACACCCGGTCATAACGACCATAAGCCCGATCAAGAGCGACATTAAGCCTAATTTCCTTGCCACTCTATGTCCTCCTATCTCTTTTCCTGCTTTTATATAATCTATAATGACGTCATTCTATAAAAGTTTATCACCAGTATGACTGATTCACAAAACCGATAAACCTTCTAAGAATGACCGGATACACGCGTTTCTTACAATTCAGTCTTCTTTTTTTCTGGAACAGGGTCAAGTCCCCCAGGATGAAAAGGCTGACATTTTACAATACGTTTTAACGTAAGCCAACCCCCTTTAAAAATACCAAAACGGCTGATCGCTTCAATTCCATAATGAGAACAAGTCGGATAAAAACGGCATGTTGGCGGTGTAAAACGGGAAATCCACCGCTGGTAAAATTTGATCATCCCGATTAACATCCATTTCATGTTACCTCACCTCAGGCTTTCATATTCCTATTACTTCTAAACAGCCTGGCTACTTTTAACACATGATTTAAAGACTTTTTGATCTCATCATACGTCATCTCCGCAACTGGATGACGAGCAATTATTACCACATCTCGATTCTGATGAAGGCTTGATACAAGCTCTCTAAGATTTTCTTTTATGAGACGTTTAATACGATTTCTGACAACCGCATTCCCTAATTTTTTGCTAACTGACAAGCCAATCCGAATGGTATCTTGCTCCGTTTTTTTTACTTGGTAGACGACAAACTGCCGATTAGCGACAGAATTCCCCCGTTGAAAAACATGTTGAAATTCTTCATTTTTCTTCAAACGGTATGCTTTGTTCATTTATTGCACCTCATCTTGTTTCGCCAGCTTCTTTCACTATATCTTATCAAACGAGAGAACAATTTTTATCTATCCTACATTATAAAGAAATTTTGTGTTGATCGCCATTTACTTTCTCACAATTGACGATACATAATCTGTTCATGATATATAGTTCGTTAAACTCATCATTTATGTAGTCTCTTACATACTCCCTAGTTTAATAAGACCTATCTAAAAAACAACCACCGCCATGCTTCACAAAAAGAAAACCAGATCAGTTCCTTTTTCTTTTGAAAGATAAAGTCGTGATCTGGTGTCTTCCCTAATGATGATAGGTGCCTTTTGGCGCATCTTTAAAACGGTCTGTCTTACAGAGAAAAAGACCGCTAAGCGGCCTCATTAAGCAGATAGCACTTTTCTTCCTTTACGACGACGATTTGCTAGCACTCTACGACCATTTTTAGTTGCCATACGTGCGCGAAATCCGTGATTTTTTTTACGCTTACGATTATTTGGATTAAATGTTGGTTTACCCATCTATTCCACCTCCTGAGGATGATAATTCATACATTATCTGAAGTTATAAAAGTCTGATTACCCGTATGTGGTATTTTAGTTACCTTTGCACTTAACCGAGTTAGACAGTCTTGTAAATTATAAGAAACAGGGCCTTTTATGTCAAGTCCCCACTATACTTATGTCAATACGCTAAAAGGGACAAAATCTGTTTGTCCCTTTGATCTCCACACATTTTTAAATTATGTAGAATCTTTTTTAAAAAATTTTAATCACCCATTGCAAGTAATTATGCTATCCACAATTCATCATAATAAGAAACATTTAGTACAAATCGCTACTGTATTTATGCCCATTTTCCCTTAGCTAAAAATAGTTGATATTTCTTTTCTTCTCACCTGTGGACAAATTTTGTCGTTTTTTTACACGTTTCCACAAGCACCTTCACAGCTTTTACACAGGATATTGTGATGTGGACAACTTTTAACCACAACCCCTTGAATGTTGTGGATAACTTCTTGGACCTATTGTCAACACTTCATTTATTTGATATTATATTGTTGTTTTTTCTCGTGGAAAACCTGTGTTAAAATAGAAACTATCCACAGCTGTTAACAACTTTGTGGATAGTTGTTCAACTCTCTGTGTAACATTATCCACAGATTTGTGTATATCGTGTACATGTTGTCTCTCTTCTTATATAATGTTTATTCACAGTTTTTACACAAGTATATTTATTCAGTTTCATTCATTTTGGTTATACATTCGTTGTACAAGCAGCGAATTCATTTGATGAGTTCGCTTTTCTGTTGTGTAACAGTAACTGGCAAAGGAGGGTCAAGGA